>CAYWPZ010000013.1:26052-36769 GCA_964460135.1 uncultured Caldilineales bacterium
AACCGGGCGTACCGATTTCTGACGATCGAAGTCTAGCGAACCCTTGTTGACATGTCAAGCACCCCGCTTTCCCTCACCATCCTCTCCCTCGAACAGGCCACCATCCTGCCCTTCATGACCCTGCGGCTGGCCCTGGAAGGCGCCCGCGTGATCCGCGTGGAAGCGCCCCCGCGCGGGGACCCCAATCGCTGGGTCGGCCCGGAAGTGCTCGCCGGAGAGCGCGGCATGAACGCCTACTACCTGCCGCACAACCTGGGCAAAGAGGCGATCACCCTCGACCTGGGCAGCGCCGGCGGCCGGGCCTTGCTCCACCGCCTGATCCGCGATCTGCCGGTGGACGTCTTCGCCACCAACCAACGCCCGCGCAGCTACCAAAAACTGGGCATCGACTACGAAACCCTGGCCGCTCTCAAGCCCGACCTGATCTGGCTGGGCATCACCGGCTTTGGCCCGGACAATGACGAGGCCGCCTACGACCCGGTTTTACAGGCCCGCGCCGGCTTCATGGAACTGACCGGCGAAAAAGAGGGCGAGCCTATGGTCTTCGGCCTGCCCATGGTGGATTTGGGCGCGGGCGAACATGCCTACGGCCAGGTGATGAAGGCCCTCTACCAGCGCGAGCGCAGCGGCGAGGGCTGCCGCATCGACATCTCCATGTTCCAATCCGCCCTCTCCTGGATGAACTCGCCCATCTTGCTCAGCCAGAGCCTGGGCCTGCCCACCACCCGACACGGCAACACCCACCCCTTCTTTGCCCCCGCCTCGGTCTATCCCACCGCCGACGGCTATCTCTACCTGGCCGTGGGCAACGACCGCCAGTGGGCGGCTATCGCCGGGCTGCCCGCCTTTGCCGGCCTGGCCCGCGCAAGCTACACCCACAACGCCGGCCGCATCGCCGACGTCGCCGCCCTCAACCACAGCCTGGCCGCCATCACCCGCACACAGCCCACCGCCGCCTGGATCGAGACCTTCAATGCTCTCGGCGTGCCTGCGGCCGGCGTCAACACCCTGCCCCACGTCTGCGCCGACCCCTTGCTGGCCGACCGCATGGTGCGGGCCACCGACCCTCGCTCCGGCCTGGAGATCGCCATCCCACCGCCGCCGGTCATCCCCGCCGCCTTGCGGCAGCAGGAGATGGTCGTCACCTTCCCCCCCCGGCTAGGCGAGCACAACGCCGCCATCTTCGGCAGCCTGGGCCTGGACGCCGCCGAACTCGCCGCCGCAGGAGTGATCTGATGGATTTCGCCCTCTCCACCGAACAAATCCGCTTTCGCGAGGCCGTGCGCCAATTCACCGCCCGCGAGGTGGCTCCTGTCGCCCGCGAGCTGGACGAGCGGGGCGAGTTCCCGCAAGCGTTGTTCCAGCGCTGCGCGGCCAACGGCTATTTTGGCCTGCGCTATCCCGAAGCGGTGGGAGGCATGGAGGCCGACTTCCTCACCTATTGCCTGATGATCGAGGAGTTGGCGGCCGGTTCGCTGGCCCTGGCCTCGATCGTGGCCATGCAAACGCTGATGGGCACCGATCTGGTCTTCCGTTTTGGCGCAGACGAGCACCGCGCCCGCCTGATCGAACCGGCGTTGCGGGGCGAGAAGATCGGAACCATCGCCATGACCGAAGCAGATTTCGGCTCCGACCTGGGCGGGATCACCACGCGGGCCGAGCGCAGCGGCGAAGGCTGGGTGCTCACCGGCCGCAAGATGTGGATCACCTCGGCCACGGTGGCCGATTTCTTCAGCGTGGCGGCCAAGACCGACCCGACCGCCGGCTTCAAGGGCATCGACTTCTTCCTGGTGGAGAAGGGCATGCCGGGCCTGAGCGTGGGCCGGCGCATCGACAAGCTGGGTGTGCGCGCTTCCGAGACCTCGGAACTGATCCTGGACGGGGTGCAGGTCCCCGCCGCCAACCTGTTGGGGCAGCAGGGCACAGGCTTCCGCAACCTGGGCGCCATCCTCACGCAGATTCGGGTGATGACCGGCGCCCTGGGCCTGGGGCTGGGCCAGGCCGCGCTCGCCGCCTCGATCCGCTATGCCAACGAACGCGTGCAGTTCGGCAAGCCCATCGCCACCTATCAGGCCGTGGCCCACAAGATCGCCGAGATGGGCACGCGGCTGGAGGCGGCGCGCACGCTGGTCTACCGGGCGGCCTGGGACATCGACCAGGGTCGTCGCGACAACACCCTGGCCTCGATGACCAAGCTGTTTGCCACCGAAACCGCCAATTTCATCACCGATGAATGCACCCGCATCTTCGGCAGCTATGGCTTTGCCATGGAATACGACGCCCAGCGCTACTACCGCGACGCCCGCTTCCTGCTCTACGGCGGCGGCACTTCTGAGATCCTGCGTACCATGATCGCCCGCGACCTGACCGAAGCCCGCTAAAGGAGACCCCTGATGCCCGATAAACCCATCCGCGTGCTGATTGCCAAACCCGGACTCGACGGCCACGACCGCGGGGCCAAAGTCGTGGCTCTGGCCCTGCGCGACGCCGGCTTCGAGGTCATCTACACCGGCCTGCACCAGACCGTGGAGCAGATTGTCGAGGCTGCCATCCACGAAGACGCAGACGTGATCGGCCTCTCGATCCTCTCCGGCGCCCACCTGCCCATCTCGGCCCGGCTGATGGAGCGTTTGCAGGCCGAGGGCGTGGACGACAAGCGGGTGATCGTAGGCGGCAACATCCCCGCCGCCGACATCCCCGCCCTGCAAGCCCTGGGCGTCGCCGGCGTCTTCCCCAGCAGCAGCCGGTTTGAGGAGATTGCGGGGTTTATTCGCGAAAGCATGGGTATTAGTTATTAGTTATTAGATATTAGATTATACGCGCCATTAGCTACCAATATCCAATACCCAATATACCAATACGCAATCCCCACCATGTCATCCAAAATCCGCCCCATTACCCACGCCGTCATCCTCGAATCAGGCATCCCCGTCCAGCCGGTCTACGGGCCGGAGGACATCGGCGGGGGCGAAGCGCCGCCGGGCATCGGCCGGCCGGGTGAATTCCCCTTCACCCGCGGCATCCACCCGCTGATGTATCGCCAGCGCCCCTTCACCATGCGCCAGTACGCCGGATTCGGCACGCCCTCGGCTACGAACGAACGCTTCAAATTCCTGATCGAAAACGGCCAGACTGCGCTCAACGTCGCCTTTGACCTGCCCACGCAAATGGGGCTGGACTCGGACGACCCCCTGGCCGAGGGCGAAGTGGGGCGGGTGGGCATGGCGGTGGATACCCTGGCCGACATGGAGGTGGCCTTTGCCGGCATCCCCATCGACCAGATCAGCGTCTCGCTGACGGTGAACGCGGTGGCGGCGCCGATCATGGCCATGTATTTCGTCGTGGCCGAGAAGCACGGCGTGCCCCTGACCGAGGTGCGCGGCACCGCCCAGAACGACATCCTCAAAGAACACATCGGCCGCGGGGCCTGGGTCTTCCCGGTGGAGCCGGGCGTCAAGCTAATCGGCGACACGATCGCATTCTGCGCCCACCAGGCGCCCAAATACTACCCCGTCTCTGTCTGCGGCTACCACATCCGCGAATCGGGCGCGCACCCGGTGCAGGAGATCGCCTACGCCTTCTGCATCGCCGAGGAATACATCCGCCGCGGGCTGGCCCGCGGGCTGGCCGTGGACGAATTCGCTGGCCAGATTTCCTTCAATTTCGACATCTTCGGCAATTTCTTCGAGCAGATCGGCAAATTCCGGGCGGCGCGGCGGCTGTGGGCCAAACTGATACGGGACGACTTCGGCGCCCAAGACCCGCGCACCATGCAGATGAAGATGATCGCTGGCGGCGGCGGCGGCGGGCTGACCATCGAGCAGCCGGAGAATAACATCGTGCGCGGGGCCTACTACGCCCTCATCTCCGCCCTCTCCGGCACCCAGACCATGGCCCTGTGCAGCTACGACGAGGCCTACACCATCCCCACCGAAAAGGCGGCCCTGATCTCCTTGCGCACCATGCAGATCCTGATCGAAGAAATGGGCGTGGGCGACACCGTGGACCCATTGGGCGGCTCGTACTACGTGGAGTGGCTGACGAACGAGATGGAAAAGCGCATCGTGGCCGAGATGCAACGGGTGCAGACGCAGTGGGGCGGCATCGTGCGGGCGGTGAGCGAGGGCGTCATCCAGGCCGAGGTGGCGCGGCAGGCCTACGAGACCGAGCGCAGGATACAGACGGGCGAGATCGCCAAGGTAGGCGTGAATCGCTATCGTATGGAAGAGGAGGCGCGAGATGTGGCCATGCACCCCTATCGCCTGGAGGATGCCGAAGAATCCATCCGCCGCACCGCCCAGGTGAAGGCAGGCCGCGACGCCGCCGCCGTGACCGCGGCCCTGACCCAGCTGCACGCCGCCGCCGCCAGCGGCGAGAACACGATGCCGGCGCTGATGGCAGCCGTGCGCGCCTACGCCACCCTGGGCGAGATCATGAGCGTGCTCAAGGGCGTTTACGGCGTCTTTCGGGAGCCGGTGCGATTATGAGCATGCGCCTCGGCTGTGACATCGGCGGCACCTTCACCGATTTCGTGTTGTTGGACGACGCCAGCGGCGAGATGCACGTTTATAAATGCCTGACCACGCCCGGCGATCCCTCGGACGCGGTGGAAGAAGGCGTGCGGGCGCTGACCAAGCGCATCCCCGGCCTGGCCGAACAGCTGCAAGAGGTCATCCACGGCACCACCCTGGTGATCAACGCCATCATCGAACGCAAAGGCGCCGCCACCGCCCTGTTGACCACCGCCGGCTTCCGCGATGTGCTGGAATTGGGCCGCGAGATCCGCTACGCGCCCTACGACATCTTCGCCCCCTTCCCCGCACCGCTCGTCCCCCGCCACCGCCGGCTGGAGGTGCAGGAGCGCGTGCGCGCTGACGGCAAGGTGCTGATCCCCCTGGCCAGCGAAGAGGCGCGGGCGGTTGTGCGCAGCCTCCCCGACCTGGGCGTGGAATCGGTCGCCGTCTGCCTGCTCAACTCCTTTGAAAACCCGGCGCACGAGCTGGTGCTGAAACAGATCATCCAGGAGGAGCTGCCCGACCTCTCCCTCTCCATCTCCTACGAAGTGCTGCCGCAGATCCGCGAGTACGAGCGCACCAGCACCACCGTCGCCAATGCTTATGTCAAGCCGCTGGTCGAACGCTACCTGCGCCGGCTGTCCGGACGGCTGGCCGGGCTGGGCTTTGCCGGGCGCTTGTTCATCATGCTCTCCAGCGGCGGCGTCACCTCGGTGGAGACGGCGGCGCAGTTCCCGGTGCGCATCATCGAGTCTGGCCCCACCGCCGCCGTCATCGCCGGCGAATACTTCAGCCGCCTCTTCCAGTTGCCGGAGATGTTCTGCTTCGACATGGGCGGCACCACCGCCAAATCATGCCTGATCCGCGGCGGGCGGGCCGAGGTGGCCCCCACCTTCGAGGTGGGCCGCGTGCAGCGTTTCATGAAGGGCAGCGGCCTCACCATCCAGGCGCCGGTGGTGGATTTGATGGAGATCGGCGCTGGCGGCGGCAGCATCGCCCACATCAGCCGGCTGGGCACCCTCCAGGTCGGCCCAGAGAGCGCCAGCGCCGCGCCCGGCCCCATCTGCTATGGCCGCGGGGGGATGCGCCCCACCGTCACCGACGCCGACCTGCTGCTGGGCTACCTGGACGCCGATTACTTCCTCGGCGGCAGCATGAAACTGGATGCCGCCGCCGCACGCCGCGGGATCGAAGAACAGATCGCCGGGCCGCTGGGCGTCTCCTACGTGCAGGCGGTGTGGGGCATCCACGACCTGATCAACGAGACCATGGCCGCGGCGGCCAAGACGCACATCGCCGAGCGGGGGGGCAATCCGCGGCTGGTGACGGTGGCCGCGTTCGGCGGGGCGGGGCCGGTGCACGCCTATGGCCTGGCCCGCAAACTGGCCGCGGCAGCAGTGATCGTCCCCCCCAACGCCGGGGTGGGGTCGGCCATGGGCTTCTTCACCGCCCCGCGGGCGTTCGATCTGGTGCGCAGCCACAAAGTGGCGCTGAACGGGGCCGATTTCGCCCAGATCGAACAACTCTTCCGCCAGATCGAGTTGGAAGGCGTGCGGGCGCTGCGGCAGGCGGGCGCGGTCGGCGAAGTCACCTTTGCCCGCTCCATCGACGCCCGCTTCGTCGGCCAGGGATCCGAGACCACCCTGCCCCTGCCGGAGGGAGATTTCGCCGCCCTCTCGCCCCAGGCGCTGCGCCGGCGCTTCGATGACGCCTACGAACGGCTGTACGGCCGCACCTACCCGGAGATCCCGGTGGAATTCGTCAGCTTTCGGGTGCGGGCCAGCCTGCCGGTCAAGCTGCTGGAATTGCCGCGGCTGCCTTCCGGCGCCGGCGACACCGAGGCTGCGCGCAAAGGCACGCGCCCGGCCTACTCCAGCCTGGCCCACGATTTCATCCCCTTCGCCGTCTACGATCGCTACCTACTCCCACCCGGCGCCGCCTTCCCCGGCCCGGCCATCATCGAAGAGCGGGAATCGACCGTGATCGTCGGCGAAGACGCCTCCTTCCGCATCGATGAGTACGGCTTCCTGTGGATCCATTTGCAGAGGTAGACCGGGCGGTCAACAGTCAACAGTCAACAGTCAACAATCAACTTGCCACTTGCCACTTGCCACCCATGTCCCCCTTCGACCCCATCACTCTCGAAATCCTCTGGCGCCGGCTCATCTCCATCGTCGATGAGGCGGACGCGGCAGTGGCGCGCACGGCTTTTTCCAGCCTGCTGCGCGACGCCCACGACTACACCTGCATCTTCACCGACCGCGAGGGCCGCGAGTTGGTGCAGGGCAGCTTTGCCACGCCCGGACAGAGCGGGGCCATGGCCTTGGGCGTCAAAAAACTGGTGCAGAGCCTCCCCGCCCAGGCCTTCGCCGAGGGGGATGTGTTCATCACCAACGATCCCTGGGCCTTGGCCGGACACCTGAACGACATCTGCGTCTTCAGCCCCATCTTCCATCGCCATACCCTGGTCGCGTTCACCGCCTGCGTGCTGCACCACGCCGACATCGGCGGCCGCGTGGCCTCGGACAACCACGATGTGTTCGAGGAAGGGCTGTTCATCCCCCTGCTCAAGCTGTACGACGCCGGCCAGCTCAACCAGGCCGTGCTAGACCTGATCCGCTGGAATGTGCGCACGCCGGAGAATGTGATCGGCGACATCCGCTCGCAGATCGCGGCCAACCATGTCTGCGCGCAACAGGCGCGGCGGATGCTGGAGGAATACCATCTGGCAGGGCTAGACGAGCTGGCGGAAGAGATCATCAGCCGCAGCGAGGCCAGCATGCGCGCAGCCATCGCCCAGACGCCGCCGGGCGTCTACCGGGCCGAGGGGCGGATCGAGCAGATGGCAGGCCGCGACGACCTGATCATCCGGGCGACGGTGGAGGTGCGGGACAGCGATCTCTACGTCGATCTCAGCGGCTCCTCGCCGCAGGTGGACTGGGGCGGGAATGTGGTCTACAACTTCACCTTCGCCTACGTGCACATGGCCATCAAGAGCATGTTCGACCCCGACCTGCCCAACAACGATGGCGCCGCCGCCGCCATCCACCTCACCGCGCCCGAGGGCACGATGGTGAACTGCCGTTTTCCGGCGGCGGTGGCTGCGCGTATGCAGATCGGCCACTTCCTGACCGAGATCATCTACCGCGCCCTGGCCCCCGCCCTACCCGACCGCGTGCTGGCGGCCAGCGGCGGCACGCCGGCGACGATGACGGTATTCTATGGCCGCGACCAGGCCCGCCGCCCCTTCCACGCCGTCATGATCCGCGGCGGCGGCATGGGCGCCAGCGCCCGCGGGGATGGCGCTGGCTGCTTCATCTTCCCGGCCAATGGCGCCAACACGCCGGTGGAGATCCTGGAAAGCGACACCCCCCTCCTCTTCGAGCGGCGGGAGCTGATCCCCGATTCGGGCGGGGCGGGCGAATACCGCGGGGCCTTGGGCCGGCGGGCGGTGATCCGCGTGCCCGACGACGAGACCGCGCCCCTGTCGCCGGTGCATCTGGGCGTGCAATCGGGCCGCTTCCGCCTGCCGCCGGAAGGGCTGGCCGGCGGGCAACCGGGGCGCAGCGCCCGCTTCCTGGTCAACGGCGCTCCCGGCGACCCCTACGGCCTGACGCGCTTGCAGCCGGGGGATGTGGTGACGCTGGAAGGCGCGGGCGGCGGCGGCTATGGCGACCCCCGCCGCCGCGACCCGCAACAGATCGAAAATGACCTGCGCGAAGGCAAGATCACCGCCGAAGCCGCGCGGCGAAACTACAACTTCGGTGTTTCTACAGCATCATCGTAATCATCCCTACTCCATTTGCCGGCCTCGAGACGAAGCGAGCGCTTGCCAGCGCCCGCGACTCCTCAGGACATACGATCCGGACCCGACCCCCACCTGCCCACGGAGGCTGCCTATCGACGAAGAACACTGCCCACACACTCGCGCCGTCCCAATCCATTTTATCCATTCACTCATCTGCCTTGGGAGGTAACGCAATGAACACTCGTCAGATTGCATTGGCCGCGGCCCTGCTGGCCCTGGTCTTCCTGGCCCATGCCGCCGGCCGCTTCGCCCAGATCGGCGGCGCCCAGATCGCGCTCAGCATCGCCGTCTACACCCTCATGGCCCTGCTGCTGGCCCCCTCGTTGGGGTGGGGACCGTTAGCCGGCATCGCTCTGGGCGTGGGCATCCTCACCATGCTGGCCACCTCCAGCCCGGTGCCCTGGGCCAACATCCCCGCCCACGGCAGCGGCTTCCTCGTCGCTTCCTACCTGGCCAAACGCTTCGTGAAGAAGAACGAAGCCCTGGCGCTGGGGCCGCAGCAGATCATCCTGGCTCTGGCTACCAACATCGCCTGGGTGTTGTTCGCCATCTTCACCTGGGTGGGCATCAACCCGGCTTCCGGCTTCCATGAGCGCAACTTCGCACGCATGGGCATGACCTTTGGCAATGGTTTCATCGCCTGGTTCCTGTTCGGGTTCGTCGGCGTCGTCATCCCCACCTGGATCTTCGGGGCCATCATCCTGCCCATCCTCTACCGGGCGGTGCGTCCCGCCCTCGTCCGCCAGGGCATGCTCGGCTAGAACCCTGCTCGTTGCGCGCCCCGGCCCGGCTGGATCAGGCCGGGGTGCGCTCCTGTCCTCGTAAGGAGCCGTCATGCCCGCCCAAGAGGCCGTCATCGCCCTCGAAGATGTGTACTACAAGTACCCCACCAGCGAGGACTGGGTCTTGCGGGGGGTGAACCTGGAGATCTACCGCGGCGAGTTCCTGGGGCTGGTGGGCACCACCAGCGCCGGCAAGACCACGCTCTGCCAGTGCTTCAACGGCCTCATCCCCCACTACACCCTGGGAACCTACAGCGGGCGGACGCTGGTCGAAGGCAAGGACACGCGTGAAAGCGATGTCGCCAGCCTCTCCGCCGCGGTGGGCGTGGTCTTCCAGGACGCCGACGCCCAGTTGGTGATGTCCTCGGTGCTGGAGGAGGTGATGCTGGGCCTGACCATGCGCGGCATGCCGGGCCGGCAGGCGCGGGAAAAGGCGCAGCGCATGTTGGAGAAGATCGGCATCGCCCATCTGGGCGAGCGCCCGCCCTACGCCCTCTCCGGCGGCCAGAAACAGCGCGCGGCCATCGCCGCGGTCATGGTCATGCGCCCCAAGATCCTGGTGCTAGACGAAGCCACCTCCGAGCTGGACTCGCTGACCGTGCACCGCATCTTCGACCTCTGCCAGGAGCTAAACGAACAGGGCGAGACCATCGTCCTGGTCACGCACGAGATGGAGTTGCTCTCGCAGTATGCCGACCGCATCGTACTCTTCGACGCCGGCCAGGTGCTATTGCAAGGCCCGCCCCGCCAGGTCTTTCAGCAGGCCGAGACCTTCCAGCGCGTGGGAGTGCGGCTGCCGCAGGTCACCGAGCTGGTGCAATCCCTGGGCGGGCGGCTGGCCGCGGGGATGCTGCCGCTGAGCGTGGCCGAGGCGCAGGCCCTGATCACAGGGCAGGGAGGCGACGGCGATGAGCACTGAACCGCTGATCCGCGTGGAAAAGATGAGTTTCGCCTACCGGCCCGGCGTCAACGTCATCCACGATATCGAACTCACCATCGATCCGGGCGAATTCACCGCCATCATCGGCAACAACGGCTCCGGCAAGAGCACGTTGATGAAGCTGATCCTGGGCCTGCTCAAACCCACCCAGGGCCGCATCATCGTCGGCGGCATCGACACCCGCACGGCCAAAGTCTCGGACATGGCCCGGCGCATCGGCTTCATCTTCCAGGAGCCGAACGAGCAATTATTTGCCAACTCGGTGGAGGAGGAGATCCGCTTTGGCCTGCGCAATCTGGCCTTGAGCGATGAGGAGGTCGAAAACCGGGTGAACGAGACCCTCGACCTCTTCGGTTTGCAATCCCTGCGCGGGATCTTCCCCCGCTTTCTGGCCCGCGGGGACAAGCAAAAGGTGTGCATCGCCGCCATCGTGGCCATGCACCCGCAGATCATCCTCCTGGACGAGCCGACTACCGGCCAGGATCATCGCGACAGCCGCAAGATCATGGAACTGGCCGAGACGCTGAACGAGCGGGGCATCACCGTGCTGCTGGTGACGCACGACATGCCCAACGTCGCCCAATACGCCCGGCGGGTGATCCTGCTCAACGATGGCGTGCTGGTCAAGAGCGCAGCCACCCTGGAGGTGCTGGCCGACCCGGCCCTGATGCAG
>CAYWPZ010000014.1:0-36193 GCA_964460135.1 uncultured Caldilineales bacterium
CCGCAGATCGTCAACCCCGACGCCTTCCAACTCCTGCGTGATGCCGACACCCTCGATGGCCGTCATCGGCTCGAGATCATCGGCCAGTTCGAGCCGGACGCCGCCCTCCAGCACTCGCTGGCCGAATGGTGGTTGCAGGATGGCAGCATCGCCGGCCTCACACTCTCGGCCCCGGCTGAGAATTGGGATGATGTGGCCCCGCTGTGGACGCTGTTGCAGCAAAGTCTGGTGATCGGCCAGCCCGCCGATGGGGAGGCGACTGCCGCTCCCGCTGCCGAGGCGCCCTACCTCCATCCCTCCGGCGCCCTCTCGCTGACGCTGCCGCTGGCCTGGGAAGTAGTGGAGGAGGGCGAGCAGACGGTGTTGTTCAGCGACGCCGGCGGGCTGGCGCAGTATTCGATCACCACCACTGATATGGGCCAGGCCCCGACGCCAAAAGACCTGGCCGAGACCCTGCAAGGCATCGTCGGCGAGCTGGCGAAGGACGAACGCTACCAGGGACTGGCGGACGAGCAGCTTTCACTCCACGAGCGTCTGCTGCGCTTCGACCTGCTGACGCCGGAAGAGGGTCTCTACCGCACCGAATTGCGCGCCTTCACCAGCGGCAACACCCTCATCACCACCAGCTTCAGCGCCCCGCCGCACGATTGGGATCTCTACATCCCGGCCTATGACTTTTTCCGGGCGACCATGCACCTGAGCGAGCCGCCCCTCGACGAGGCCATCCAGGACGCCGACCCCCTGGCGGGCGTCGAAGTGGGCGAGACGCTTTTCTACCGCGCCAGCGGCGGCAGCGTGTGGGTCTCGGCGCCCATCCACAACCACCGCACCCGCAACCTGGGCGACCTGACGGCGGCGGTGCAGCTTTTCGACGCCGACAACAACCTGTTGGGGGCCGAGTCGTGGCGGTTGGGCCAGCGCGTCGTCCCGGCCGGCGGGAGCACCTATCTGACCATGCGTTTGGGCGCGGGCGTGGCCCCGCCCGAAAAGGTCAGTTACGCCCTGGTGCAGGTCGTCGATGCCGAAGACACGGCCGAGAATGCCTATCAGCCGTGGGAATATGTCGGCGGCCGGGCCGAGACCGATGATGAGGGCAATGTCGTGCTCAAGGCCACCCTCCGCAACCCCTCCGCGCAGGTGCGCCGCAACATCTATGTGACCGGGCTGGTCTACGATACCGCCGGCAAACTCGTCTTCGCCCGCGCTGATACACAGCGCCTGCCCTATGCCGTGCCCACCGGCGCCGAAGTCGATGTCGAGATCAAAATCTGGGGGCCGTTCACCGGCCTCGCCAGCTTCGATGTCGTGGGCGAGGTTCCGAGGTAAATCATCATGTCAAACCGCCTTGCCAACGCCACCTCCCCCTACCTCCTCCAACACGCCTATAACCCCGTCGATTGGTACGAATGGGGCGAGGAAGCCTTCGCCCGCGCTGGCGCCGAAGACAAACCTGTTTTCCTGAGTGTGGGCTATGCCGCCTGCCACTGGTGCCATGTCATGGCCCACGAGTCGTTCGAGGACCCGGCCATCGCCGCCATCCTCAACCAGGGCTTCGTCAGCATCAAGGTGGACCGCGAAGAACGCCCGGATGTGGACGGCATCTACATGGATGCGGTGGTGGCGCTCACCCGGCAGGGCGGCTGGCCGATGTCGGTCTTCCTCACGCCCGCCGGCCGGCCCTTCTACGCCGGCACCTACTTCCCGCCCGCCGATCGCTATGGCATCCCCTCCTTTCGTCGCGTCCTCCTCAGCGTGCTCGATGCCTGGCAGCAGCGCCGCCAGCGCATCGAAGGTTCGGCCAACCAACTCACCGCCGCCCTGGCCCAAAGCGGCCAGCTGCAGCCCGACCGCGGCTCGCTCAGCCCGGCCTTGCTCGACGCCGCCTTCGCTGCCCTTTATCAGCACTACGATGACGAAGAGGGCGGGTTTGGCCAGGCGCCCAAATTCCCGCCGGCAATGACGCTGGAGTTCCTGCTGCGCCAGCATGTGCGCACCGGTCAGCCTGGCCCGCTGGCCATGGCCACGCACACCCTGCGCAAAATGGCCAATGGCGGCATGTACGACCAGCTCGGCGGCGGCTTCCATCGCTACAGCACCGACGCCCATTGGCTCGTCCCGCACTTCGAGAAAATGTTGTACGACAACGCCCTCCTGACCCGCGCCTATCTCTACGCCTGGCAACTGACCGGCGATACTTTTTTCCGCCGCATCGCCGAAGCGACGCTGGACTACGTGCTGCGCGAGATGGCGCACCCGGCGGGCGGGTTCTACTCGACGCAGGATGCCGACAGCGAGGGCGAGGAGGGTAAGTTCTTCGTCTGGACGCCGGCCGAGGTCAAGGACATCTTAGGCGCGGCCGACGCCGGCCCCTTCTGCCGCTACTACGACATCACCGAGGCCGGCAACTTCGAGGGCAAGAACATCCTTCATGTTGGCCGCGAGATCGATCAAACAGCGGCGATAGCCCATGTCTCGCCGGAACATTTGCGGGCCGTGGTCGAGCGCGGGCGCAGGCTGCTGTTCGAGGCCCGCGAGTCTCGCATCAAACCGGGGCGAGACGAGAAAATCCTGGCCGCCTGGAATGGCCTGATGATGCGGGCCTTCGCCGAGGCCGGGGCTGCGCTCGACCGGCCGGACTACCTCCGGGCCGCTGTTGGCAACGCCGAATTCATCGGCCGGGAGATGACAGACGGGCGGGGCCGGCTCTATCGCTCGTGGAAAGAGGGGCGGGCTTCGCTCAACGGCTATCTTGAGGATTACACCTGCGTGGCTGAGGGTCTCATCGCCCTCTATCAGGCCACGTTCGATCCGCATTGGCTGGCCGAGGCCGACCGCCTGCTGGGCATCGTCCACCGGCATTTCTGGGATGATGCCGTCGGCGCCGCCTTCCACACCTCCGACGACCACGAGGCGTTGATCGTCCGCCGCAAGGACTTTTTCGACAACGCCGAGCCGAGCGGCAACAGCGCCTATGCCTCGGCGGCCCTGCGTCTGGCCCGCTTGCTGGACAAGCCCGACTATGTCGAACGGGCCGAAAGCGTGTTCCGCTTCATGCGCCAGCCGATGACCAGCCAGCCTTCTGGCTTCGGTCATCTGCTCTCGGCCCTGGATTTTTTCCTGGCTCCCTCGCGCGAGATCGCCATCATCGGCGACCCTGCCGGCCCGCAGGCACAGGCCCTGCGCCGGGCCGCCTACGAGCGTTGGCTGCCGGACGCCGTTCTGGCCGGCTGCGCCCCTGACGACGCCCGCAGCCCCGCCCTCATCCCCCTGCTACGCGACCGCCCCCTTGTCGGCGGCCAGCCCGCGGCGTATGTCTGCCGGAACTATGCCTGCAACCTGCCGGTGACGGAGGCAGAGGCGCTCGGAGCACAACTGGCGGGCTAAACGGTGGACGATAGACGATGGACGATCAACCCACCGGGATGAGGGAGTTCGCTATCGTCCATCGGCCATCGTCACATACTGCCGCGAGACGGGTGTTTCAAACAGACTGACTTGGATTCGTCTGGTCAGGGCCGGAGCGTGCACAACGCCTGCCGGATCTCGCCCAGGTGATAGGCCGTGTGGATGACGAGAGCCATGGCTGCGGCCATCTCGTCGGCGCCCGGCCAGACCGCTGTCGCTTCGACCAGGGCGATGATACGTTGGTAGCTCTGGCGCAGTTCGGCCTGAGCGGCCTGCCATTCCACCGGCGCCACCGCGCCCACCGTCCGCCAGATCTCACCCCAGTCGGCGGGCGGGTAGTTGGGGTCGCGGATCGAAGCTTCGACCACATCTAGATAGAAGGCGACGTGCTTGACTTGGGCGGCGAGGGTGGCGCACTTGCCGCCGACCGGGATCGAGGCTTCGGCGGCGCTGATGTCCGCCAGCGTCTCGAAGAGCGAAGTCCCGCGGTCGAGATAGTAACCCTGGACGTTGTCGAAGGTCTCGTCGAGTAGTGTCAGCAAGGCTTGATTGAAGGGATTTGTCATAGCTGGAGATGGTACTGCGCGGGGACGCAATTGGCAAAGGTCGAGGCTTCCGCTATCATCTGCGCCATGTCCCGCCCCACCTTCTACCGCCTCGGCTTGGTCACTCCCTTCATTCCCCCCGCGCTGGCGCTTGTGCTATCGGGTGTTCTGGCCAGGCTGCCCGAGCTCCTCGGCGCCGTCCTGAGTTTCGCCCTTGTCTCGGCCCTCGTCTGGACCATCCCCTATCTGCCGGTGGTGATCGGTCTACTGCTCTGGAGCCGGGGCAAGCCGGCTGAACGGATCAAGCGCGGCTTTCTCCTGGCGCCTTTGCTACTGGCCGGGGCAATGGCTATCTTCAGCCTGTTCCTGCTGGCCGATGACGGCGGTTTGGCGTCGGCGGCGGGGCTGGCCGGGCTGGCGCTGCTGGTCGGCTTCGCCTTTGTGGGCCTTTGGCTGCTCCTCGAACTCCTCCTCGCCCGCCTCGGTGTGTTCTGAATTGCGAAGCGGGGCCGTGATGCGCCACTCCCTACCCGCCACCCGCCACCCCCTACCCGCCACCTCCCCCCCATGCGCCTCGGCTTCCCCGTCACTGTCCTCGGACGTCCTGGCCTGCGCAGCCACGACAGCCGCCGCTGGCAGAACCATCCCCACCTTTCGGTCAGCCTGGCCTATCTGCGCGACCTCTTTCTCTATCTGGACAGCCAGCGCATCCGCATGTACCGGCTCAGCGACGATCTGGCGCCCTATCTCGCCCACCCGGCCCTGCCCCAGTTTCACCGCCAGATCGACGATTGCGCCGTCGAGCTGGCGGCCGCTGGCGATTTGGCCCGCCGGTTGGGCTTGCGTCTCAGCTTCCATGCCGGCGCGCACGTGCTCTTGAATGCGCCCGACCCTGCGCGCCGGGCGCGGGCGCAGGCTGAATTGGAAGGGCTGGCGGCCCTGCTCGATGGCATGGGGCTGGGGCCAGAGGCTGTCATCGTCGTTCACATCGGCGGCGGGTGGCAGGATCGTCGCCAGGCTCTGGACGATTTCGGGCGAGGAGTCGAGGCCCTGTCGCCAACGACCTGCGCCCGGCTGGTTTTGGAGCATGATGACCGGCAGTTCGGGGTCGAAGACTGCCTGGGCATACACCGGCGCACGGGCATCGCCATCGTCTTCGACCTCCTCCACCACCAGCTTCACAACCCCGGCCATCTGCCCGCCGCCGACGCTCTGGCCGCCTGCCTGCGCACCTGGCCGCCCGAACAGACCCCCAAGATCCATCTGGCCACCCCTGCCACCGAGATGGTGCGCGACAGTCGCGGCCAGCCGCATCCGCCCCGCCTCAACCGCCACAGCCATTATCTCAACCCCTTCCCTGTGATCGATTTCCTGCGCTCGCTGCCGCCCTTGCCTCCTTTCGATGCCATGCTGGAGGCCAAAGCCCGCGACCTGGCTTTGCTCCAGTTCCGCCAGCATCTGGTCTCCTTGGCGCCGGATGTGGTCGAGCGCTACGCCGTCAACTGAGGCCCCGCCGTGCAGCTGATCCCCAACCGCCCTACCTATCGCCCGCACCCCGACGACGCCTGGACGCCTGTGCTGGTGGCCGTGGTGAATAATGCCCGCGACCTGGCCCTGGCCCGCGACCAGCACTGGTATCGCATCCCGGTCGGTCGCGCCCCGCGTCAGATTGCAGCCGAATACCTGGCCCTCTACCAGACGGCCGCATTCGGACCGGAAGGCCAGAACATCCGTTTCTTCGCCCCCATCCTCCGCTACCATCTGCTCAGCCGCGCCGAGCTGCTGCCCGACGAACGCGACCACCCCCGCGCCGCCGAACAATACTTCAAGCTGGAGCTTGGCGACCTGCAAAGCCTCGGCCAGCCGATCCCGAACCACACCCACCCGCGCCTGACCTTCATCTATACCACACTCGACCGCCTGTTCCAGGCGACCGAGGTCAAAGACCTGTGGCTGCGCGCCGCCGCCCGCGACAAGCTCTATGCGGCAGTCAAGGAGCGTGGGCTGGCGGTGGAGTGCTGGTATCCGGTGGAGATGGGCGACCGGCCCGAGGCCGACCTGGCCCTGTTGGGGCCGGAGGGCCGGCTGACGCTCTACATCGACGAGCCGGCTTGGGACGAGTTGGACGAACCTCGCCCCGCCTATCGTCCCGGCGAATCCGTCCTCCACCTCGACGCCCGCCAACTCCTGCGCGACCCAGGTTCTGTGCTCGATCAGTTGGTAAAACACAAGTGATTAGTTATTGGTTATTGAGCTCAATCACCAATAACTAATAACCACTACACTAAATGCGCGCCGCCGTCCAAACGCACGATTTCGCCGGTAACGAAGTCGTTACTCAGCAAATAGAGCATAGCAGCCGCCACCACCTCGGCGCCGCCGGCGCGTCGGAGCGGGAGGCGGGCGGCGATGGCATCCAGATAGGCCTGGTCGCGGTCGGGTGGGGGCAGCATGGCGCCGAGGGCGATGGCGTTGACGCGGATGCGCGGGGCCAGGTTCAGGGCGGCGGCGCGGGTGAAGGCATCCAGCCCGGCCTTGGCGATGGTGTAGCTGAGATGGGTCTTGTAGGGCCGTTCGACGCGCCAATCGGTGATGTTGATCACCGCCCCTTGCCCGGAGGCCGGCAGGGCGCGGGCGAAAGCCTGGGTAAGGAAGACGGGCGCCCGCAGACTGGTCTGGAGGGTGGTCGTCCAGCTTTCCAGGCTGAGGTCGCTCAGGGTGTCTTTGGCGAAGCCGCTGGCGTTGTTGATCAGGATGCTGGCCGGGGAAAGGGAGCGGCTGGCGATGGTTGTCAAAGCGTCGATGGCCTCGACCCGGCTGAGGTCGAGCTGGTGCACGATCACCTGTGCTCCCAGGCTGCGGGCATCGGCGGCCGTCTGTTGGGCGGCGGCATCGGAGCCGTTATAATGGAGGACGATGTCGCAGCCGGCCCCAGCCAGCGCTAACACCAGCGCCCTGCCGATGCGCTGCGCCCCACCGGTGACAATGGCTGTTCTACCTGAAAGTTCCATGATGAGCAAAGGTGCGCGGATGTACGCGGATGAAAACGGAATGGAGGCTGATCGTCTGACAGAGTATCAGCCGCAACGAATTGACATAGACAGCAACGTGGTTGAATGCTGGGTCATGGGCGAGGGCAGCGGCTCTCGCTTCGAGACGCCGTGGGGGGTGATCGAGGTGGAAGAAGCGGTGGGCGGGGGGCAGGTGGTGGGCGTCGAAGCGTGGGCGGACTTCGATCTGTTGCTGCACACGGGCGCAACCAGCTTCCTCGAGCACCTTTCGCCCGGCCGGCGCCGGCTCTTGCTCACCGTGCTCGATCGCACCGACGTGGTCGCCATTCCTCCCTAACCGCAAAGCCGATCACAGGTCTCTTCCCCTGGCGCCTCTGGCCCCGGCGCCCGGAACCCGGAACCCCAAACCCCAAACCCGGAACCCAAACCCGGAACCCCAGACCCGCCTCACGCCTCCGCATGCTGTTCCAGGCATTCGCGCAAAGCCAGATACTCATCCCAACAGTCGCTGCACAGCCGCAGATGATGGGCAAGTTGCGGATAGCGTCCCAGCACATTGTCCCCGGCTTCCTCAAGCTCCAAATAGGCATCTACCAGGTCAAAGGCTTCCTCGCACGATAGTTCGCGCTCCTCGGTGAGGCTGAGGATGCGCATCAACTTTTTGAGGGCGGCGGTGGTGTCGAGTGGGGTGGGCGGCGCTGTGTTCATCGCTTTCAAGACGCACTGCTACCGGGGCTTCTTACATCAGGCAAAGGTGGCCAGAACTTCGGCAGGACTGACCCCGCGCTCCAGGAGGCGGCTGCGCAGGCGTTTGCGGGCGTCGTGGATGAGCTTGTAGAGGGCGTTGGCGTTGGTGTTCATCTGCTCGGCCAGGATTTCGATCGGCACACCCTGCACCAGCCGGGCCATGAGCGCCGTGCGCTGGCGTTCGCTCAGCTCGGTCTGCATCACCTCCATGACGGTATCTACCACAGCCCGGCGCAGGCTGGCGTCTTCGGGGGTGGTAGGGTCAGCGGCCAGATAGGAGGGGTCGAGCTGGCCCTCGGCGGTGAGGGCGTCGAGCGAGAGGTCGCGCCAGCGGGCGCGGCGCAGTTCGCCCAGGGCCTGATGGACGGCGATCTTGGCCGCCCAGGTGGTGAATTTGCTGCGTCCCTCAAATTGTTCGAGTTTTTCGAGGATGATGAGCACGCTTTCCTGGGCGAAGTCGCCCGCCAGGTGCTGGATTTCTTCCTCGCTCAGCCCGCGCAGGTCGCTGCGCTCGCGCAAATAGAAAAACAGACGGCGCTCAAGCCAGGTCAGCAAGTCCTGAATGGCGGCGTCTCGTCGGCGGCCGTCGGCTTGCAAGTCGGCCAGCCAGGTTTCGTTACTGCGTTCTGCGCTCATGCGGTTAAGGCTCTATGCCTTGCCAGCCCCCACGCGCTCGGCGGGGCGGAAGCGGAGGGCGGACCAGGTGTCGTCGAGGGCGATCTGGGTGACGGGGGCGAGGCCGGTCGGTTTCATCAGTTCCCACAGGCGGTCGCGGGAGAGGTCGGAGGGGACTTTGGCGCTCAGTTTGGGGTAGCAGAACCAAAGGATGCCATCGTAGCGGATCGCCTGTTGGGCGATGGGCGTCCAATGGAACAGTTCGGCGCTGTTCTTGATGAAAACTTGCACGAAATCGTAGCTTCCAATCTCGACGGCGGTTGTGGTTGCGTCGAGGGTGGCGCCATCGGGCAGGGGCGCCAAACGGTCGAGATAGCCGGCAGGTGGGTTGACCACCAGGGCGCGCTGGCCCGGCAGGAGGCGGAGTTTCTTGACGAGGGCGGGGTCAGGCATAGGGAAGTGGAGATTGGTTATTGGGGATTGGAGTTTGGCGCCGGAGTGGGGGTATTGTACGGGGAAGGGGGAAAACGGCCAAGTAAGTAGATGGTCATGGCTCCGGGCGTCCGTTGTCGGGGAAGACCACATCCTCTTGCCCGGCCAGCCGGTCATGGATGCGTCGGATGACGATGTCGAGGTGGTGGGGTTTGTGGACGAAGTCCAGGTCTTGCGAGCGGATGGTCAGCACTGGGCAGAGGTCGAAGGTCTCCAGCCACTCGCGGTAGAACGATTTCAACAGCGACAGGTATTCGGGCGTGATGCCGCCTTCGATGGTCCGCCCGCGGCGGTGGATGCGCTGCATCAGCACTTCGACAGGCGCGTCGAGGTGGATGAGCAGGTCGGGGCGGGGCAGGTTGGCAACGATTAGATCATAGACATGGCGGTAGGCCAGGTAGTCGCGCTCGCTCAGGTTGCCCAGCTCGTGCAGGGCGCGGGCGAAGATGAAGGCGTCTTCGTAGATCGATCGGTCGGAAATGGCGGATTGCGGGCTGTGGGCCAGGGCCAGGTGTTGTTCTGCCCGATGGCCGAGGAAGAAGACCTGCAAGTGGAACGACCACTGCCGCATGTCGGCGTAAAAATCGGCCAGATAGGGGTTGTCGGCCACCGACTCGAAGCTGGTCTGCCAGCCCAGGCGGGCGCCGATGCGTTCGGTGAGCGAGGTTTTGCCGGCGCCGATGTTGCCGGCGACGAGGACGAGGCGTTTGGTCATCGTCAGGCTTGCGCGGCGCCAAAGACTTCGTCCACATCCACCGCGAATCCCGGCAACAGCACCGAATCCGCCTGCTCGCCCGGCCCGAAGGCCCCGTGCACCTGATAGATCTCGCCCGCCAACGTGAGCACGATGATCGCTTGCTGCTCGCCATCCACGATCCAGTATTCCGGGATGCCGGCCTGTGCGTACTCCCGTCGCTTGGTGACGAGGTCGCGCTGGCGGTCGGCCGGGCTTACGATCTCCATCACCAGGTCGGCGCCCCGCCAAAAGTCCTCGCCCCGGCGGTCGGCATGTTCGTTGAGCATGAATACGATGTCCGGCTCGCGGTACTTGCCCGGCCACAACTGGATACGCAAGGGAGCAAGAATGACATCGCCCAGGCGTTGTCGGCTGACGAATTGCGTCAACAACTGGAATAACACGATAACCAACCTCTGGTGGGACCATGTCGGCATTGGCAGAACCTCCAGATTCTTGTTCGAAAACTCGATCAGATGATTGGTGTCGAGCGCCAGATACTCTTCCACGTCCCACTGGCCCTGGGCAGGGAAGAGGTTGGCGATGTCCCAGGTGGGTTCAGCGTCGATTTGGGGAAGGGTGAGGGTTTTGAGCATGTGTTCCTCCGCTTCATGCGATCGTGGTTGCCAGGAATCAAAAGGCCCTGTTGCGTAGCTGGGCAACGCGGTCTTGAACTTCCCGCCACGGTTTGACCAAGCCAAGTGTCTGAATCCAGTGATCGATGTACTCGTAATCGAGTTCTTGATCGAGATTTAGGATGATGCTGGCGATGTCCCGCACATGCTTGGGCTGCTGGCTGATCTGGAAAAAGCGTACTTTGTTGACGATCAGATCTTCGGGAGAATGGACGTAGACCTGGCCTAGCGGGGGGCCGAGATCGACGAGGCGGCGACGCTGCAAACAGGATTCCCGAAACTCGTCCGCCGGTTTGAGCAGGAAGAACTCGGCTTTGTAGCCGGAGAACATGTGAATGGCAGAGATGGGTAGATCGGCGCGGGCTTCGATCATCAGATCGACCATGGTCTCGACAGGAACGAGCATGTCGCGTTTCTCTAGCTCCTGCGATAGCGTCAGCATCGACTCGAAAGGCAATTCGATGACGAGATCGATATCGCGCGTGGTGCGCACCTCGCCCCAGGCCCAAACAGCTACGGCGCCACCGATCAGATACTTGACATCAGCGGCATCGAGGGCATCCAAGACGAGCTGAACGAATTCAGCAAATGGTATGCCATTATCAGCCATCGAGGTTCCGACTCCTGATGATGCGTAGCGCCTCAGCTTCACTGAGATCGGGGCGGCGTTGGCGAAGGCGATAGGCGCCCACTCCCTCCGCTAGCTCGATCATGGATAGCGCTTGCTGAAAGCGTTGCGCCGGCGTCAAATGCCGAGACATCTCGATTTGCCGCGGATCGACTTCGGCAACTGCGCCGGCGATTAACCGTTGCATGTGCTCGCTCATCGTTATCGGCTGGTCGAGATAAGGCCGTTCAGCGTCCATTTGCGCACCCTTTCCAGCTATTTTACCACTGCAACACCGCCCCCTGGCTGCCGCTCGTCACCATCTGCACATACTTGCTGAGGAAGCGAGGCAGATTCTGGCGGACGATGGGCTGCCAATTGGCTTTGCGGCGGGCCAATTCGGCCTCGCCCACATGCAAGTTGAGTTGGCGATTGGGAATATCAACGGTGATCAGGTCGCCCGGCTCGATCAGTCCGATGGGGCCGCCCGCCGCCGCCTCGGGGCTGACATGGCCGACGCAGGCCCCGCGCGTGCCGCCGCTGAAGCGGCCGTCGGTGATCAGGGCCACGCTGTTGCCCAGGCCCTGGCCCATGATGTAGCTGGTGGGCGAGAGCATTTCCTGCATCCCCGGCCCGCCTTTTGGTCCCTCGTAACGGATGACGACGACATGCCCCGCCTTCACCTCGCCCGCTAGAATGCCGGCGCAGGCGTCTTCCTGGCTTTCATAGATGATGGCCGGGCCGGTGTGCGCCATCATCTCCGGCTTCACCCCGGCCGTCTTGACCACGCAGCCGTCAGGAGCCAGATTGCCAAAAAGAATGGCCAGCCCGCCCTCGGCGCTGTAGGCGTTCTCGACCGTGCGGATGCAGTTGGGGTCCTGGGTGGCGTGGCCGGCGATGTTCTCGCCCAGGGTCTGGCCGGTGACGGTGATGCAGTCCAGGTTCAGCGCCCCCGGCTTTTGGCTCAACTCGTGCAGGATGGCGCTGATCCCGCCCGCCTTGAGCACATCCTCGATATGGTAGTGGCTGGAGGGCGAGACTTTGCAGATATTCGGGGTTTGGCGGCTGATGGCGTCGATGCGGCGGATGGGATAATCTACCTCGGCTTCGATGGCCAGGGCCAGGGTGTGGAGTACGGTGTTGGTGCTGCCGCCCATGGCCACATCCAGGGCCATGGCATTGTCGATGCTGGCGGAAGTCACGATCTGGCGCGGGCGGATGTCGTTTTCTAGCAGCCACATGACCTGGCGCGCGGCCTGCCGGGCCAGGGCCTCGCGTTCGGGGCTGAGGGCCATGGCAGTGCCGTTGCCGGGGAGGGCGATGCCTAAGGCTTCGCACAGGCAGTTCATGCTGTTGGCGGTGAACATGCCCGAGCAGGAGCCGCAGGTGGGGCAGGCCACGCGCTCGATCTCCAACAGCCGTTGCTCGGTCATCGTACCAGCCGACACCGACCCCACGGCCTCGAAGACCGAGATCAGGTCCACGGTTTGGCCGTCGGCGGTGTGGCCGGCGTACATCGGCCCGCCGGAGACGAAGATGGTGGGGATGTTGCAGCGCATGGCCGCCATCAACATGCCGGGCACAATCTTATCGCAGTTGGGGATGCAGATGAGGGCGTCGAACTGGTGGGCATTCACCATTGTCTCCACGCTGTCGGCGATGATCTCACGGCTGGGCAGGCTGTACTTCATGCCGATATGCCCCATGGCGATGCCGTCATCGACGCCGATGGTGTTGAACAGGAAGGGGACGCCGCCGGCGGCCCGCACCGCTTCCTTGACGATGACGCCGAACTTGTCGAGATGCACATGGCCGGGGATGATGTCGACGTAGCTGTTGGCGATGGCGATGAAGGGTTTGTCGAAGTCTTCATCCTTGACGCCGGTGGCGCGTAGCAGGCTGCGGTGGGGGGCGCGTTCGATGCCTTTTTTGATTGTGTCGGAGCGCATGGGGCGACCGTTGGAGCTTCCTGTCATACAAAACCTCATGGGTAGGCAGACGATTCGGGCAGGCGGCAGCCCACCCGATCAGGACGATTCTTTGACCCTCCAATCTTATCATGCTCGCAGCCATGACTCCTATTAACGGGCGCGAAGTGTCATAAGGACACTCCGCCCATTGTGGCCCAGGCGCCAGGCAGGGGCCGCGCGCGATCTGCGGCGGGAAACGTCTTTCCCGCCGCAGCAGTTCCGATGTGCGGCAATCAGCGGCGCTGCAGTGGCAAGTAGACCGCTGGCAGTTGGATGATCACGTCCACGCTGGCCTGACTGCTCATGCCGTCGCTGTCGGTGGCGGTGACGGTGATGGTGTGGCGTCCAGGCGACAAGGCGTTGGTGTCGAGCGCCGAACCTTGCCCCAGTTCACCATCGCGGTTCGATGCCCACCGCAAGCCCTCGTCCGCGATCTCGCCGTCTTCGATGTCGCCGGCGGCGACGCTGAAGCTGACGAATTCGCCCACCGCCGCCGCGGTCTCGTCTTCGGGCGCAAGGATCAGGACGCTGGGCGAAGACCCCGGCGCGGTGAACTGGCCGTCAGAGATATCCTCCGCCGTGTTGACGCCGTCGCTGGCGAGTATCTTCAGGCGGGCCGTGCTGCTCTTGGGCAGTTTCTGCACCATGGCGGCCGACAGCGTGACCTCGCTGAGCGGGCTGTTGACGAGCATCGGCTGCCAGGAAACACCGTCATCCGGGCTGTAAAGCAGCGTGAAGCTCAGCGTGTCGCCGTCGGGGTCGCTGCCCTGCCACCGAATGAGCTGACCGGCGGCGAGGGCGCCACTATGCGGCGAGATCAACTGCACCTGCGGGCTATTGGCGCTAACCTCCATCTGCGCCTTGATCACACCGTCATGGCGAATGCGAATCCACTTCGTGTCCGGGTGGAAGGGGACGAACTCAGCGAGGGCGGCGGTGATTTCGGGATCCTCTTCGTCGTCGATGTGAGGCGGCATCTCGAACTCGACGTCCTGCGAGTAGAGCGCCGTGCCGGCGCTATCTTCGAGGCCGAGCGTCCAGTCTTCCCAGGGTTTGCCGCTTGCTTCGTCGTGGCTGTGATGGCCGTCGTCAGGCGACTGGGTTGGAGGAATCGCCTGCACCTTGAAGCCGGCGGGGTACAGCGCTGCCGTGTCCTGGGTGGCGTTGACCACGCCGGTGACAAGGTAGTATTCGACCGCTTGCGGCGCAGTGGTCTGCGCGGCGTGCTCGTGGGGGGTGGGTGTGGTCTGGAGCGCGGCCAGCGGCCAGGTGCAATCGACGCCGTAAGTAGGCATGAGTTTGCACAGCTCCCAGGGCGATACCCAGTAGCGCCGCTTGTAACCCATCATCGGGAAGCCTTGATTGATTTCGGCGACGGTGGGATCGTTGGAGATGATGCCAGGCTCTGCCTGGCCAAAGGCCTTGTAGGAGATGTCGAGGCCGAAATGGCCGTTGGGGTTCACGTTCGCCAGCGAGCAATTGGGAAAGGGCCAGGGGTAGGTGGGGTCGATTGAGCCAGCTTCGTTTTCCTCGAGCACGCCATCGCCGTCCGTATCGCCAGCGCAAGAGACATGGTTGAGGCCTTGCTTATGCCCAATCTCGTGACCGATGAGGTAGCCGCCGGTGTTGTACCAGGGTGCGATGAGCGAGGATTCGTCGGCCATGACGCCGTGCGCGACACCATGGTTGGCCCAGCCGTAGCGGCTGCCGGTGGCGTCGGGATCGACCATGCCCCACCAGGTAAAGGATGAGAAGATGGGGTTAGTTGGGTTCAGCAGGATGTAGATCGAGCGCCAGATCTTGAGGTGCAGGTTGATGTCGGTGCGGTCGGCGTTGGACCCTACGTTCCAGGCTTTGTTGGGGTCGAAGGGGGCGACGGGGAAGGCGAACGGATAGGTGACGATCTTGTCGGTGGGGTGGTAGCGCAGCGCGCCTTGCAGGATGTGGGCGCAGCCGGCGCCGCCGCAGTAGTAGATGTGCTGCGGGTTGTTTTTGTCACCGCCCTCATAGATGACAAGCGGCACGAGCACGAGCCTCATGGGGTTGGCAGTGTTATAGCCAACCACTCGCGTGGTGGCGTTGTTGGCGTAGGATGTTTCGGTAAACAAGTGGTCGTAGTTGACGTCGCCGACCAGTCGTGTGATGCCAGTGGCCCAGTTCGACGGCAGCTCGAACCAGAACGAGTGGTCGTGGTCGAGGCGGTCGCCGCCCGTGGTGGTGATTGCCGGCGTGTTCTTGGCCAGCAGTACGCCAAGGGGGATTTCGATGTTGGGCGGGATGACGCGGAAGACGATCAGCCGGGCCTTGGTGCCCTGCCCCAGGTTGTAGCCGTTCTTGTTGCGGGCGTAGAGGCGCACGATGGTGTTGCGCTTGGCGACCAGCGGCACGTCGTTGGCCAGGCTCTGCATGCCCTGCGAGATCTCCATAGCCAGCACTTCGATGTCGGGATTGGGCACGATGTCGAATGGCGTGGGCGTACGCGTGGGTGTGGGTGTGCGCGTCGGGGTGCGCGTTGAGGTAGACGTGCGCGTGGGTGTGCGCGTGGGCGTACGCGTTGGGGTAAGAGTGGCGGTTGGGGTGCGCGTGGGTCTGAGGGTGGCCGTATGTGTGGGTGTGGGCGTGTGGGTCGCACCTGCCGTGACCGTAACTGTTGGGGTGGGTGTGCGCGTCGCCGCGAGTGTACGGGTTGCTGTTGGTGTGTTGGTAGCCGCCTTTGTGGGCGTGGGGGTTGGGCAGGCGACGGTTGTGCGGACGATATCGCTGTCAGAGGTCTGGGCGCCGGTCGGCGCCTTGAGGGTGCCCGTCCCCTGGTTGACGATCAGGGCGCCGTTGGCAACGCCGGCGTTCACCGTCACGCTGAATCCGATCTCATGGCTTTCATTCCAGGCCAGGACGCCGCTCCATTCCACCCGATTCATCACGGCATTGTACGAAGCGCCGCCCAATAGGCTTCCGGCCATGAAAGTAGCGTTGACCGGGATAGGATCGGTGATCTCGGCCTGTAGCGAGAAGGTGTCGGTGGATTGGTTTGCCAGCGTCACTTCGTACTTGATGACGCCGCCAGGACAGAGCGGTGAATCCGCTTCGGCTGTCTTGGTGAGGTCGGCGACCAACACAGTGCTTTCCCCGCGACTGCTGGCAGGGATGAGGAGCGCCGCGGCCAGCAACACGGCCAGGAGGATACCCGGCAGAGTCGGGGACGCCAGACGCCTGCGCCGTTGGGGCGCGGACATGCGCCCGGTGGGTGGGATCCGGTGAAGTGGTTCCATCATGTACTTCCTGGTGGGAGCAAAGGGCGCGCGCTGCCGCTACGATTTGTGATTCATTGAGCATAGTACGCTACACGAACCATTGCTTCCAGGTCAAAGAGTGCTCATTTCTTGACCAATCTGGACGAACGGTTGTCAGGAGGGTTCGCGGGGGAGTTGACCTGGTGCAAACCGTCGAGTAGAATAGAGGCCGGTTGTTCGGGAGATTGGCGCTACCTCAACAACCTGTTTGCTGTTGAGGAACCCTCCGTGGAAGATCCAATCCTACTGCCTTCCCCACCGTCCTTGCCCGGCTTGGTCTGGCGACCCATCACCCGTGATGACCTGGCCGCGCTTGTCGATCTGGCCAATACATGTTTCCTGGCCGATGGCGGTCTGCACTTCTTGTTTGAGCCAGAGAGCCTTTGCGAACGGTTTTTCCCTGATGCGCCGCGTGCAACGATTGGCGCTTTTGCACCCGATGGACGCCTTGCTGCTTGCGCCAGCGTATACCGCGAAGGCGTTGCTAACAAGGCACGGATCGTGATGGTCGGTCACGTGCGCCCCGACCTGCGCAACCAGCGCCTCGGCGCCTACTTGATGGAGTGGGGTAAGGCGCGGGCCGACGGACTGTTGGATGGCTCTACGGGTGAGCGGGTACTAAAGATCAGGACCGAATCGCATACCGATTCCGCCCGCAACCTTTACCATGCGCACGATTTTGAGCTAGAAATGGAAGAGCTGGTCATGCGGCGGGACCTCCATCTGCTGTTGCCCGACTGTCAGCTTGCGCCCGGCCTAACGATTGTGACCTGGGATGTAACTCTGGCAGGTCAGTTCTTTCAAGCCTACCAGGCTGCCTTCAGCGAGCGGCCAGGCTTCCCAGGCTGGACGGCCGCCGAGTGGGTCAGCAACTTTACGGACGACGACAACAATTTCAGACCTGATTGGTCGCTGTTAGCGCAGGCTGGTGACACGCCGCTGGGCTTTCTGATGGCTTCCGCCAACCCGCCGCATGGTTTCGTGATGCAGGTGGGGGTTGTCCCATCAGCACGCAGACGTGGCATCTGTTCGGCGCTGATAGTCGAGACGATGCAGCGGATGCAGGGAGCCGGCGCGGTGTCGACCCAACTGCTTGTCAACATCAACAACCCTGGAGCGATGCGGACCTATGAGGCGTTGGGGTTTGTAGTGGTTGGCCGCCGCGCCTATTTTGAGCGAGCTGCCAACTGATAGCTCGTATGTTGCGGTCACAGCGAAGCCAGGGCCGAAATCGGGCGGCGGACGTGCGCCTGCGGATCGATCAGGAGAGCCGATATAGGAGGAGCGGGATCTCTATTTCTTGCGGCGTCAGGCCGCCATGATGACCGTAGAATCGCTGCTCGAAGCGGCCTTTCTCGTACCACCACACGGCCTCGCCGGGGTGTGGCAAGATGACGAGGTCGCTCATGCGCTCCATCAGACGCGAAGACACGGGCGTGCTGCCAAAAAAGCCGCCGGCGATGAGATCGGCGGTCTTGCGCACTTCGGCCCGTCCATCGACGATCTTCTCGATCACAGCGCAGGCCTCGCCCGCGGCGTCCTCGCGGGTGTAGAGGAAGACATCGCGCGGGGAGCCGCCCGGCGTCAGAGGGGTGCCGCGGCGATTCTGCGCCAGCAGGGGCTGCAATCTGGCAAAGTGGGGCGAGCGGTTGAGGTAGATCGTGGTCGCTGGATCGGTCTCGATTTGGCCGTGATCGGCGGTCAGGACGAATAGTGTCTTGCCACAGCGTCCTTCCAGGCCCGGCCAGAAGATACGTTCGAGCTGGGTGAAGAGCGAGTCCGCCTCTGCCGCCAGGTGCGCTGACCCCGGCCCATAGCGGTGGCAGATGGCGTCGATCTCGTCGATGTAGAGGAAGAAGAGCCGAGGCGACGCCGGCGGCGAGTTGAGGAGCAAGTGCCGCAGGGTAATCAGGGCTTCAGGCAGGGTTTTGTAGGGCAGCGACGTCGCGCCCTGGGTCAGCACCTGCGAATAGGATGACCGGGCATAGGTTTCCGGCTGGAAGACATAGGCGCTGACCCCATGCTGCGCCAGCGACGTGAAGAAGGACAGTTCGGGCAGCAATCGGGCAGCGTCGAGACCGGCGGCGCGCAATGTCTCCGGCATGCTGTCGCCGGAATAGGCGAACATCAACGGCACGATCATGGCGTCGAGTTGCGGCTCGTAGTATTGCCACTCGAAGACGCCGTGTTGCCCCACCTCCATCCCGCTCCCCAGCGTGCTCAGGTGGGCGGCGGTGGTGGAGGGGAATTGCGACGTGATCTTGGCAACATGTCCGCTTGTCAGTCGCTCTAAGAACGGATAATCAGCGGCGAAGTGCTCGAAAAAGCGCCAGCCAAAGGCGTCGACCAGCACGAAAAGGACGTTGTCGAAGGGGCCGCTCATCTCGGCGGCGTCGAGCAGGGGCGAACCGCGACCGGCGAAGGCGGCGGTCAGTAACTGGGGCAGATGGGCGAAGCCGCCGGTATCGTAGCGGGGAAGGATAGAAGAAGGGATGGGCAGCATGGGCAATTGTCAAGCTGAGGGATGCGCCAATGGTAGCACAACTGCCTGGGTTGCAGCCACCAGCGCCTGCGGCGTAGTTTCGAAAACGGCGTTAGGCGTGCCCGCCGCTGCCCAGATGACCTGGTACTGGAGCAGGTCTTCGTCGCAGAGCACGGGCAGGGGTCGGGGATAGCCGAAGGGGGCGACGCCGCCGATGGCGTAGCCGGTGGCGGCGCGGGCGCCTTCGGCCTCGGCCCGCTCCACCTGCTTGCGCCCGACGCCGGCCCAGGCGGCCAGCTTGCGCTCGTCCAGCCGGTTGCTGCCCGAAACCAGGCAAATGACCGGCTTGCCGGCCACGGTGAAGACGAGCGACTTGACGATCTGGCCGACGGTGCAGCCGACGGCTGCGGCGGCGTCCTCGGCGGTGCGGGTGCTGAGATCGAATTCGAGCACGGTGAGGTTCAGGCCAAGGGCGCGGCCGGCCTCTTGGACGCGAAGGGCGGTGGGATGGGTGGCAGGGTGCATGGCATGTAGGCAGAGAGCAGGCGGGCGGTAGACGAGCCGATGATACCATTGCACGGTCGGTAGGGTGCATTTCAACTTGGGGGCAGCGACAACCCGCCGGGGGCCGGAGGCCGCCCGGCTAGAGTTGAAAGCCCCTTCGGGGCTGGTGCGTTAGGCCCGAAGGGCCTTCCAAGCGGTGGCCGGGCCCGTTCCACGGCCCAGCGGGCGTTGCCTGTGAAAACCCTGCCCCCAGCGTGAAATGCACCCCGGTCTGAGTAGCGATTGCCCCAGGTCGGAGTTCGTGGTATACTGCGGGTAAATTTTCTTCCAGTCTTGTGTTGTGGCGCTCAAGGAGGAGGCCGTGAAGACACAGAGCATGGGCAAGAGTGTATTGGCAGCAACTGTCGTGTTGGCCGTTTTGATCCTGGCGTCCGCCGGCGTCAGGACCGAGGCGCAGGCCGGGTCCGGCGAGAGATCTGCCGTTCCCTTGGCGCCATTGTCGCCCGAAGTCAGTGCGGCGGTGCATCACGACGTCTCGCCGCCGTTGGCTTTTCTGCCGCCTCTGGCGGCGGCGCCGGGCCGCGCCCCGCTTCCTATCCGTCCCCTCGCCGGGCGCGGCGCTGCCGTTGCTGACGCCGGTTCGGCGGCCCCCGACCCGGTGCTGCAATCGTCGCCCGGCCAGGCCGCCATGCCTGCGCCGTTCCTGAGCTTCGAGGGCGTGAACAATGTCGATCAGGTGCTGCCGCCCGATACCATCGGCGATGTTGGCCCCCACCACTATGTGCAGATGGTCAACATTTCCTTTGCCATCTGGGACAAGGGCGGGAACCGGCTCTACGGCCCGGCCGGCATCAACACCCTCTGGCAGGGTTTTGGCGGCCCCTGCCAGAGCAGCAACGATGGCGACCCGGTTGTGCTCTACGACCAGCTCGCCGACCGCTGGCTGATGAGCCAGTTTGCCCTGCCGAACTTCCCCGATGGCCCCTTCTATCAGTGCATCGCTATCTCCACCACCGGCGACCCCACCGGCGCCTGGCATCGCTACGCCTTTCGCTACCATCAGAGCAAGCTGAACGACTACCCCAAATTCGGGGTTTGGCCGGATGGTTACTATATGACTGCCAACCAGTTCATTTTTGCACCCGATGAGCAGTGGGCAGGGCAGGGCGTGGTGGTCTTCGAACGCGACAAGATGCTGGCCGGGCGCCCGGCGCGGATGATCTACTTCGACCTGTTTGGGACGGACCCGCGGCTGGGTGGGATGTTGCCGGCCGATATGGACGGCATTCTGCCGCCGCCGGCCGGGACGCCGAATTATCTGGTGCAGATCAGCGATGACAACCAGGGCGACCCGGCGGATCGCTTGCACATCTGGCGACTTGCGGTCGATTGGCTGCAACCTGCCAACACGACCCTGGCCCCTGCCCAGGCGCCGCTGACAGTGGCGCCCTTCGATGGCGCCATCTGTAGCAGTCGCAGCTGCATCCCCCAGCCCGGGGTCGGCGGCGAATCCTATCTCGACGCCATCTCCGACCGTCTGATGTACCGCGCCGCCTACCGCAACTTTGGCGAGCACCAATCACTGGTGTTGAACCATACCGTCGCCGCCGCCAGCGCGCGCGCCGGCATCCGCTGGTACGAGCTGCGCCGACAGCAAGGCGATTGGAGCGTCCACCAGCAGGGGACCTATGCTCCGGACGGAACCAGCCGTTGGATGGGTAGCCTGGCTATGGATGCCGGCGGCAACCTGGCACTGGGCTACAGCGCCGCCAGCGCTGCCGTCTATCCGTCGATTCGCTATGCCGGGCGGCTGGCTGATGACCCGGCCGGGTTGCTCTCGCAGGCCGAGGTTACTCTGCAGGACGGTGCTGGTTCGCAACTCAGCATCTACGGGCGTTGGGGCGATTACAGCCTGATGTCGGTGGATCCAAGCGATGACTGCACCTTCTGGTACACGCAGGAATACTACCAGAGCACTTCCGTCCAAAACTGGCAGACGCGAGTCGGCGCTTTTCGCTTCCCCAGCTGCACCGGCGCTCGTGCCGGCGGTGTACAAGGCCTGGTAACCAACGCCAGCACGGGCGCGCCGGTGGCGCGGGCGCATCTGCAGGTGGGCGCCTACAGCGCCGATACCGACGCCGAAGGGCGCTTCGAATTCCTACGCCTGCCGGCGGGAAGCCAATCGCTTACCGTCACCGCCTATGGCTTCAATCAAGCCAATGTCAACCTCGTGGTTCCCAATGGCGGCACACTCACCCAGGGCGTCAGTCTCACCCCGCTGCCCAGCATCACCCTCAGCGGCGTGGTGCGCGATGGCAGCGGCCAGGGGTGGCCGCTCTATGCCAGTCTGGAGATCGATCCTTATCCCAACGGCCCCATCTTCACCAATCCCACCACCGGTGAATACCGTGTCGAGCTGTTCGCCGGCCAAAGCTATTCGCTGGCGGTAAGCGCCGCGCACAGCGGCTATGTGGCGCAGACCCGCTCCTTCAACCTTGCCGATGCCACCCGCGTCCAGAATTTCGATCTTCTGGTCGACCAGGCGAACTGCACCGCGCCGGGCTACCGGCCCCGACCGGTCTTCGGGGAATCATTCGAGGCCAACGACGGCGGCTTCTACGAAGTCGAAGTCGCGCCCTCCTCGTGGGCATGGGGCATCCCCACCAGCGGGCCTGGCGCTGCCCACTCAGGGACGAAGGTCTGGGCCACCAACCTGGGCGGGAGCTATGACAACGGCGAAAACGGCTATCTCGTTTCCCCGACCATCGATCTGCGCGCGGCGCAGGGAAGCCCGGTGACAGTAGCATGGTGGCAGTGGTTGGAGACGGAAGCCGGTTTCGATTACGCCGCTGTCGAGGTCAGCAAGGATGGCGGCGTCAGTTGGACGTCGGTTTTTGGCCCGATTGCCGGCCGGGTGGATTCGACTTGGCGCCAGCACACGGCGCGGCTGGATCCCAGCTTTGCCGTCTCGAATTTCAAGATCGCCTTCCATTTGCGCACCGATGGCAGCATCAGCTTGCCAGGGTACTATGTCGATGACATCGCCATCTATGGCGGCTGCGATCGGGCGGTGGGTGGGCTGGTGGTGGGGCACGTCCTCGACGCCAACCTGAACACCGGGCTGAACGGCGCCGTCGTCGCCCATGCCAGCGGGTCGAGCACCACCACCGTCGCCACCTCGGCCGACCCATCGCTGCCCGAGGGCTACTATCAGCTCTTTGCGCCGGCCGGTTCGGCGGCGATGACGGCCACGCTGGAAGGCGGCTATGGTCTGGTGGTCGAACGGCCCACAGTGACGAGCAGGGGCGTCGTTCGCCAGGATTTTCGCCTGCCCGCCGGCCGGTTGACGCTTCAGCCTGACCACCTGGCGGTGGATGTGGAGTGGGGGACGGCGGCGACGGCGTCGCTGTTGTTGAAGAACGAAGGCGGGCGGCAGATCGCGTGGGAAGCCAGCGTTCGCCAGGCAGCGTCGCCAGGCGTGCGGGCGCAGAGCGCCGCCCCAGCCGCGATCAAAACCCGGCCATCCACCCATCCCTTCGACCGCGGCCCGCTGGGGGCAGGCGGACAGGCGGGCGAGCCGACAGACGGTTGGGCCGCAGCCGATCGGCCCGAGTGGACGACAGACGGTTGGACGCTGGCCGGTATCTTCCCCGGCGGCCGGCGCTACCGGGCAGGCGTGACGACCTGCGATGGCGAAAGCCTGTTTGTGTTCGGCGGCGCCGACGAAGCGGCGTCGCGCGGCGACACCTGGCGTTACAATGTGAGAGAGAGCGAATGGACGCGCCTGGCCGATATGCCGATGGCGCTGATGAATATGTACGCCAGCTGCATCGACGGCGTCATCTACCTGGTGGGCGGCTATTCGATTGCCGGCCAGGCCCACACCAACGCCTTCCAGATCTACGATGTCGCCGCCGATGCCTGGCAGCTGAGCACCTGGCCCGTGGTGGGCACACCCATCTCGGCGGCGTTCGACGGCGAACTGTACGCTTTTGGCGCCTCGTCGGGCAGCGGCGACGTCTGGCGCTACGACCCGGCCACGGCCGAGTGGTTGCTGCTGCCGGGGCAGATGCCGCTGGCGGTGGGCTATGGCGGCGTGACCGTGTTCGACGATTACATCTTTATCCTCGGCGGCGCCACCATCGATGGCTTGACCGCCGCCGTCCAGCGCTTTCACCCGGCCACCGGCGCCTGGGATGTCAGCGGCCCACCGATGCCAAACGCCCGCATGAGCGCCAGCGCCTTCTCGTATGGCGACCTCATCTACGTGGCCGGCGGCGGCGGTCGGGACGGCGCCGCCTGGGCGGCCTTTGGCGACACCTGGGCCTTCGATCCATCACAGTGGCCGGGCGGCGCCTGGGTGAACCAGGATCATGCACTCATCTACCCGGTTGTGGCGGCGGCGTCAGTCTGCGTCGCCAACCGGCTGCATGCCGTGGGCGGCACCGACGAGGTCACGTTTGGCGATGCCCGCTTCTACGACGTCCATCAGATCCTCGACCTCGGTCTGCCGTGTCAAAGCGGCGGCGCCGGCCCGTCCTGGCTCGGCGTCAGCCCTGTCTCTGGCGTCCTCCCCGTTGGCGGCCAGAGCAGCCTGACCCTCAGCTTCGACGCCGCCCTGGCCCACATTCCCGAACCGGGCGTCTATCGAGCGGCCCTGAAGCTGATCGAAGATACCCCCTATCGCCCTTCCACCCTGCCGGTGACAATGACGGTGACGCCGCCGCCCACCTACGGCCTGCTGTTGGGCGGGCTGAGGGGGCTGGGCTATTGCGATGCTGCGCCGGCGCCGCTGGCGGGGGCGGTGGTGCAAATCACCGGCGCGACCGGCGTGATGCGCGAGGCGATGAGCGACGCCAGCGGCGCCTTTCACTTCTGGCTGCCGGCGGCCGAATCCCCCTATGCGGCCGTGGCCGGCCACGGACTGCATGAATTTGCCTTTGCCGAGCAGATCACCATCACCGGCCAGACGACCACGCCCCTGGCCCTCGACCTGCGGCTGCTCGAACCCTGTTCGCAGGTAGCCCCAACAAGCATCGAGGCGGTGATGGCGGTGGGCGAGCGCCTGACCCTGCCGGTCACGCTCACCAACAGCGGGGCCGAGACCCTCAGCTATCGCCTGTTCGAGCGACCGCCAGCGTTCACTTCGCCCATCCCGCCGCAGGGCGGACCCGACTTGTTCGGCTATACCTGGCGCGACAACCGCACCCAGGGCGGGCCGCATTATCAGTGGATCGAGATTGCGCCGCCGGCCGGGGGAGCCGGCGCCGAGATCACGCAGCTGACCGGCAAGGATGACGCCTACTTCTGGCCGCTGGAATTGCCGTTTGCTTTCCCATTCTACGGTCAGGTCTATGGTCGGGTGGCGGTCTCGTCCAACGGCATCCTCTACTTCGAGAACCGGTCGGTGACATTGGAAAACTCCCCCATCCCTGGCCCGACCAATGATGGCCTCCTCACCTTCATCGCCCCGCTCTGGGATGATCTGGTCGTCGCTCCCGGCGCCATCTACTATCTGGCCGAGGCGGACCGGTTGATCATCGAGTATTACGAGTTGCAGCCTTTCCAGGGCTTTCAGAACGGCAGCTGGCAGGCTATTCTGTTTGCCGACGGCAACATTCTCTTCCAGTATCAGGATGTCGTTTTCGGCTCAAGCAGCAACTACGGTGGTTCGGCCACGGTCGGCATCCAGGGTGACGCCGAGACAGGGTTGAACTATGGCTTCAATGTCCCGCGGCTGACGAATGGGCTGGCCATCTGCTTCGCCCGCCCCGGCGAAAACGAGCGCTGCGAACAGTACGGCGACGTCGACTGGCTGAGCGCGACCCCGGCAGCGGGTTTGGTCGATCCCGGCGGGACGGTGGCAACGCAGGTCGTCATCGAAAGCGGCGACTCGCCTGCCGACCTTGCCGCCCAACTGATCTTGCTGAGCAATGACCCGCAGCATGGGCGCCGGGCGCTGCCCGTGCACGTGAGTGTGCTGGCGTCGGCGCCAACGATCACCGACGTGCGCGTCGCCAATCTGACCGACGCCTCGGCGACCATCTCGTGGCTCACCGACGTCGGCGCCGATGGCAGCGTGGTCTACGGCCTCGGCCCTGACCATGTTCACCGCACGGCTGCCGATGTGCGCGGGAGCGAAACGCGCGCTGACACCCATTTCGTCACCCTGACGGGTCTGACGCCCAACACCACCTACTACTTCGCCGTCCGCTCTGGCTCCACCCTGGCCGACAGCAATGGCGCCTTCTTCCGCTTCAGGACTGGCCCCACCCTGGCCCCGCCCGCCGCCGATGCCGCGTTTGGTCGCGTGCTCGGGGCTGACGGCGACCCGGCGGCGGGCGCGCTTGTCTTCCTGAGCTTGCAGGATGCCAACGGCCTGGGCAGTTCGGGCCGGTCGGCGCCGCTGGCCGCCCTGAGCGACGCCAACGGCTATTGGTCGCTCAGCCTTGGCAACGCCCGCGTCAGCAGCCTGGTGCGTTACTTCGGCTATTCGGCCCCCGGCGACTACCTGCAGATCGAGGTGCGGGCCGGAAGGGAAGGCGTCGCCTGCCCGGCGGCCATCGATGCTGCCGCCGCTCGGCCGGCCCCCGATGTGGCGCTCGGCCCGCCCGGCGATTGCGCCCACATCGCCCAACTGGCGCTCAAGCGCGGTTGGAGTTTCATCGCCCTGCCCCTGACGCCCCCCGCCCCGCTGACGGCCGCTGCTTTCTGCGCCCAAGTCAACCAACAAGGCGGAGCGCTGGCCGAGGTCGATCGCTGGCATCAGGCCGGCTGGAACGGCCATGTCTGCTCGGCCTCCGGCAACGATTTCGGGTTGGCGCTGGGCGGCGGCTATTTCGTCCGCAACAACACCGCCAGCGTCTGGAATCTGGCGGGCGAGCCGGTCACACAGCCGGTCTCGCTGACGCTGAGCAGCGGCTGGAACGCCATCAGCATCCCTCACACCGGCGCCTACACCGCCGCCAGCCTGTGCAGCGAGATCATCGGCCAGGGCGCGCCGGCTGTGGAGGTCGTCCGCTGGCTGGATAGCGGCTGGAGCGGCCATATCTGCGGCCTGCCGTTTGGCGATTTCGCCATCGAGCGGCATCAGGGCTACTTCCTGCGCGTGAACGGCAGCTGGGTGATCACGCCGCAGGCGCCGGTCGCCCCGGATGAACTCGTCCCGGCTGCTGCGGCCACGACGCCGCCCGCCGCCATCCCCGCCGAGGCCATCGGCGCCAGCAACCCCCAGGTGGCCAACCTGCGCGAGGGCAGCGCCACCCTCAGCTGGCTGAGCGATCAACCTGCCACCGGCTTTGTGGCGTACGGCGAGACCGAGGCCCTGGGCAGTTTTGGCTTCGACGCCCGCGGCTTCGACATCGTCAGCCGCACGCACTTTGTGACGCTGGCCGGTCTCAAGCCCGATACGACCTATTTCTACCGCATCGTTTCGGGCGGGGATAGCGGGCCGGCTGCTGCTCCGGCCAGTTTCCGCACGATCCCGGCTCTGGCCGCCCCACCCGCCCCCGACACCATCTTCGGCCAGGTCTTCGCCGCCGATGGCGTCACACCGGCCGCCGGCGCCATCCTCTATCTGACCTTGCAGGATACCGATGGCGAGGGGACGGCAGGGCAATCGTTGCCGATGGCGGCGCTGGTCGCCGATGATGGCTACTGGTTCGCCAATCTGGGCAATGCCCGACAGACAACCGGCGGGCGAGCGTTCCTCTACTCGGCGACAGGCGACCGTCTGGCGGTGGCGGCGCAGGGCGAAGGGGGGCTGATCTACGCCGCTTTCGACACCGCCGCCCTACGCCCGGCCGCTTCGCTCAGCTTTGTCGGCAGGCCGTCATTCTATTTGCCGTGGGTGATGAGGTAGAGGAGGAAACAAGTAGACAAGGCCCAGGCGCAATCTTGGCCCTTGTCTACTTGTCTATTTGCCTACTTGTCTACTTGCCTATCAACTCAGCGACAATCTTGCCCGAGGCGAGGGTGCCGGGGAGACCGGCGCCGGGGTGCGTGCCCGCGCCGGCAAAGTAGAGATTGTCGAAGTCCTCGGAGCGGTTGTGCGGCCGGAACCAGGCTGATTGCAGCAGCGTGGGCTGCACCGAAAAGGCCGAGCCCAGGTAGCTGTTGAGCGTGTTCTGAAAGTGGAGGGGGTCGATGAAGTGCTCGGCAACGATGTTGGCCTGGAGGTCGGGCAGGTAGTTGGCTTCCAGGAAGCCCATGATGGCCTCGCGGTAGGGCCGGGCCTGGGTCGTCCAATCGATGTCCGCGGCTAGGTGGGGGACAGGCGAAAGCACGTAGAAGGTCTCGCCGCCGGGCGGGGCCAGGCTGGGGTCGGTAAGGGTGGGCATGTGCAAGTAGAGCGAAAAGTCTTCGGGCAGGCTGGCATTGGCGAATATCCGGCGCAGCAGACCCTTGTAGTCTTGGCTGAGGATGATGTTGTGGTGGGCCAGGCCGGCGTCGCGGTATTGGCGCTTCGTCCCGAAGTAGATGACAAAGAGCGACATGCTGTAGCGCTTGCGTTTGACCCAGGCGTCGCTGTTGTGGCGGCGATACTGGGCGGGGATGAGGTTGAGGTAGGTCGAGGCCACATCGGCGTTGCTGACCACGGCTTCGGCCGCGTGCAGACTGCCATCGGCCAGGCGCACGCCGGTCACGCGCCTGCCCTTGGTCAGGATTTCCTTGACTTCCGTGTTCAGATGGATTTTGCCGCCAAGCTCGGCGAACAGGCGGCCCATGGCCGCGACGATGGCGCCGGTGCCGCCCACGGCGTAATGGATGCCCCACTCGCGCTCCAGGTAATGGATGAGCACATAGAGCGAGGATGCGTTGAGCGGGTTGCCGCCGATGAGCAAAGGGTGGAAGGAGAAGCAGCGCCGCAGGAATTCGTCCTGGATGAACTTCGAGACATAGCCGTAGACGCTGCGGTAGGATTCCAGCCGCGCCAAGTCGGGGACGACGCGCAGCATGTCGGTGAGGTGGAGAAAGGGTTTGTCGATCAGGGCGATGCCGGTCTCGAAGACCTCTTTGGTACTGGCGATGAAGCGGGTGTAGCCCTCTTTGTCGGCGGGGTTGAATTTGTCGATCTGCCGGAGGATGAAGTCGTGGTCACCGTTGTAGTCAAGGTAGCGTTTGTTGTGGTCGAAAATGCGGTAGAAGGGGTCAAGCGAGAGGAGGCGGAAGTAGTCTTCGGATTGTTTTCCGGCCAGCGCCCACAGCTCGTCCAGCATCCAGGGGGCGGTGATGACGGTGGGGCCGCCGTCGAAGGTAAAGCCGTCGATTTCGTAGACGTAGGCGCGGCCGCCGAGTTTGTCGCGCCTTTCGAGCAGCGCGACTTCGTGGCCCTGGGCGGCCAGGCGGATGGCGGCGCTGAGGCCGCCAAAGCCGCTGCCGATGACGATTATTTTTTGTCGCATGCGAAGTTTCCTTGGAAATTTGGAAAAAACAAGATGGGGGCGGCGCTTCGTGAATCAAGAATGGCACGAATGGCACGAATAAAGAGAAACGGCTTGTCGCCCGTGTCACGGATTCTGGATCACGAATGCCACGAATGCCACGAATGGCGCGAAGTATGGAGAAGTGAGGTGCCGATGCTCTTACGTTTTACGCTTCACTTTTCACAGAACGCCATCTTCGGCGATCATCTGCGCAACGACCTTCGCCGAGAGCATGACCATGGGCACGCCGCCGCCGGGGTGGGTGGCGCCGCCGGCGAAGTAGAGGCCGGGCAGGTGGGGGGAGCGGTTGGCAGGGCGGCGAAAGGGGGCGAGGGGGCTGTTCATCGCCTGGCCGTAAAGCGAGCCACGCCAGGCCCCGGTCTGGCGTTCGAGGTCGAGGGGGGTGAGGAGGCGCTGGCAGCGGAGGACGGGGCGGATGTCGTAGCCGAAGGCGGCCAGACGGTCGAGGACGAGGTCGGCGTAGGCGGAAGCCTGGGTGTTCCAGTCGAAGTCAGGGCCGAGGGGCGGGGCGTTGACGAGGACGAACCAGTTTTCAGCGCCCGGTGGGGCGTGGCCGGGGTCGGTCTTGGCGGTGATGGCGACGTAGATAGTGGGGTCGGCGGGTGGGCGGCCGCGGCGGAAGATGGCGTCGAATTCGGCCGGGTAGTCGGCGGAGAAGAAGATGTTGTGGTGGGCGAGGCCGGGATGAAGACGTTCGACGCCGAGAAGGAGGACAAAGCCGGAGCAGGAGGGGTCGAGGCGGCTGAGGTGGGTGAGGCGGCGGGGAGGCAGCAGGCCGGGGGGCAGGAGGCGGCGGTAGACGGTGGTGACATCGACGTTGGCGATGACGGCGTTGGCCTGAACCTGTTCGCCGTCAGTCAATTGGATGCCGGCAGCGCGGCCATCTCTTACCAGGATGGCGGCGACGGGGCGGCCGGTCTGGATGTCGATGCCGAGCTCGGCGGCCAGGCGGGCGAGGGCGCGGGCGATGGCGTAGACGCCGCCCTGCGGATACCAGACCCCGCCCGCAAGCTCGACGTAGGCGATGACGTTAAGCGTGGCCGAGGCCTGGAACGGATCGGAGCCGGTGTAGGTGGCGAAGCGGTCGAGCAGCTGGCGCAAATGCGGCGATTTGACATAACTGCGAATCTTGCTGTCCATCGTGCGCCAGGCGTCCACCCGCAGGGCGTCAGCAGGCGCGACGCGCAGGAAGCTGCGCCAGCTCGGGCGTTGGTCGTAGATGAAGACCGGGCCGGTGATGCGGTGCAGGCGGGCGGCGTAGGCCAGGTAGCTCAGATAGCCTTCGACGTCGCCTTCGTCCAGGCGGGCGATCTGGTCGAGCATGGCCGGCAGGTCGCGGGTGGCGTCGAACACGACCCCATCGGGGTAGAAGTAGCGCGTGAGCGGCTCCACCGGCAGCAGGGTCAGATAATCTTCCAGGCGACGGCCGGCCAGGCCGAAAAGCTCTTCCAGCACGGGCCGCATGGTGATGACCGAGGGGCCGGTGTCCCAACGGTAGCCGTCCTGGTTAATCTCGGCCATTTTGCCGCCGACAGCGGGGTGTTGTTCGAAGATGCGGACGGGGCGTCCGGCGGCGGCGAGGCGGATGGCGGCGGCGAGGCCGCCGATGCCGGCGCCGATGATGGTGATGGGCATGGGGCGGTGGGCAGTGGGTTGCGGGGGTGTGGCGGCGTCGGCAAGATTGGCACCAAATAGAATTCCAATTAAACTAGCGCCATGACCTGGAATTGGAAACTGATCGGCGGATTTTTGAAAAGTATCGTCTTCGGGGTCGTGGCCTCGACCTTGTTTCTGGGGCTGTTCGGCTTGCTGCTGGGCGGCGTGCCAGGCATGGTGAACATGGCGATCTGGGGCATGGTTCTGGGTCTGGTCGGCGGCGCCATTGGGGGACTGGGCATCATGATGGCGCGCTACGGCCAGGAAATCGGTGGGAACTACAGTCGCTGGCGCCAGGAGCAAGAGGGGAGGGAGACTGATGATCGCCGAAGGTGAAACATGAGAGCTGAGAAAACGTCGGCGCTGCTCGCACCTCATGTTCCAGGGTCGGACGGCAATGGTTTTTTTCCGGTCATCAATGCGAAGGGGCGAGAGCGAATTCTTCGTTCATCGTCAGACCAAGATCTATGCGCAGGGCGCAGGCCAAGGGTGGGAGGATTCAGACGGCAAACATCTGCTCGCGCTCCGCTCCTACCGACACGTAATCGACCTTGATCTCGGCCAGCTCGCTCAGGCGATGAATGTAGGCGCGGGCCTGCTTGGGCAGGTCGTCCCAACGGCGGCAGTCGGCGGTAGAGGTCAGCCAGCCTTCCCAGGCCTCGTAGACGGGCGTGACCTGATAGAGCGTGGGTGTGGCCGGCATCGAGTCGGTGATGATCTCGCCTGAAGGCAGGCGATAGCCGGTGCAGATTTTGATCGTCTCGAACTGGTCGAGCACGTCCAATTTGGTGATGGCCAGGCCGGTCATGCCGTTCAGCCAGGCGGCGTAGCCGATGGCGACGCCGTCGAACCAGCCGCAGCGCCGGGGCCGGCCGGTGGTGGCCCCGAACTCCTGGCCGATCGCGCGTAGTCTCTGGCCGTCGGCGTCGAACAGTTCGGTGGGGAAGGGGCCATCACCGACGGCCGTGCTGTAGGCCTTGACCACGCCGATCACGCGGTCGAGGCAGCGGGCAGGCAACCCGGCGCCGCTGGCGGCATAGGCGGCGGTGGGATTGCTGCTGGTCACATAGGGATAGATGCCCCAATCCAGGTCGCGCATGACGCCCAGCTGGCCTTCGAGCAGGATGTCGGCGCCGATCTCCAGCGAGCGACGGATCATGGGCACGGTGTCGACGATCCTGCGCCCCAGTTTCTCTCTGAACTCCAGGCAGAGGGCGTACAGTTCGGCGCCGTCGATGGCTTCGCCGCCCAGGATTTGCAGCTTGCGGTTGACGCTGCCGAGGGCGCGGTGCAGCCGGGATTCCAGCCACTCTGGTTGCAGCAGATCGCCCATGCGCAGGCCGGCGCGGGCGGATTTGTCGGCATAGGCCGGGCCGATGCCGCGCTTGGTGGTGCCGAGGGTGTCCTTGCCCCGCGCCGCTTCCTCGAGTACATCGAGTGTGCGGTGGTAGGGTAGTAGCATCTGGGCGCGGGAGCTGATCCAGAGGTTATCGAGGTTGACCCCGGCCGTGGCCAGACCCTCCATCTCGGCCAGAAGCGAGGCCGGGTTGACGACGCAGCCGGTGCCAATGATGTTCTGGGTGGCGGAGTTGAAGATGCCGCTGGGGATGAGGTGCAGGGCGTGCCGGCCGAATTGGTTGATGACGGTATGCCCGGCGTTGTCGCCGCCCTGAAAACGGATGACGACATCGGCCTCCTGCGCCAGATAGTCGATGATGCGGCCCTTGCCTTCATCGCCCCATTGGGCGCCGACGATGGCTGTGACAGACATAAGTTAACCTTTGTGCAAAAATGTGGATGATAATAATTGGACTTTTGAACAAGCGCAGAAGTGCGCCTAGCGAAAGTTGACAGGAAATGAGAACTGCGTCAGAAGGAGTGTATGAAAACCACTCTAGGCACTACCAAGCTCTCGCAGTTCCGCCAGACATTGTACCAGAACCTTAACAATCGAGCCGATTCGCTTTTGGCAAGCAGAAGCCGCTCGTGACCAACTTCCAGGAGCCGGAAGCCGAGCGGGAAGAGAACTGGCGGCCACTGACTCACATCGCCTCCCCACTCTGGATGGCTGCCATGTGGCCGAGGCTCTGTCCAACCCCTGGGAACGTCATCTGCCGAATATGACCCGTCGTCTACTCTCCCCCACCCTTGTTCAGCGCGACTTCGCCCGTATTATTCGCCACTTGGGAGCGCCTGCCAAACCACCCGAACCTCGGGGTATTTCACATAGACCCCGCAAAGGCGTGAAATTGCCCGGCGCGCACGCCTCAATCCGGTCATCAAGACCAAACCCACGGCCAAAACTGTCTGATCTCGGCTCGGTTGCTCAATTGTATAGCCTCTCTCTCAGCCCAACTCACATCGGGCCAAGACTCCTTTTGTCAAGATCCCAACGGATCTACCCCTGGTGATTTGCAGGCCGCAGCATATTCTCCAGCGTGAGCAGGTTTAAATCGGCGCCCAGGTCAAGCAGGGGGCGCACATCATCAACGACGCGCTCCCAGTTGAGCCGCTGGAGATGGTCGGCCAGAACAGGCCGCCAGTTCTCCCCGGTCATCTCAGGGCCGGTCCAGCCCGTCTGGCGCAGCGCGTTGTTCAACAGCGGCATCTGCCAAATACGCTTTCATAACTCCTCGTACTCCTTGGCCTCGATGTGCGCCAGCCGTGCCACGATGGCGGCCGCGCGCTGCAACTTGGGGCTGGCGGTCTGCTCGGCCAGTTCGCGCAGCACGGCCAGATCGAGATGATCCAGGTTTTGCAGGCGCAGTTCGGCCAGGTAGGCCGGTTCATCCCCGCCCGCGTGCAGGTGAATCAGGTCCAACAGCGCCTTTTCTGGTAAGGCGATGAAGGCGCGTTGCCCGGGGCTGATCTCGGCCAGGCGATAGCCGAAGAACAGGCCGGTTTTCACGTGGCGGTACGCGTAGACGCCCAGGGGCGTCTACCAACGGCCGGGCCGGCCGGTCATCACGCTGGTCACCACAGGGGCTGCTTCGGGAATCAGGCCGTAATGGGCCAGCGCGGCCTGCTGGCTGACGTAGGAGCCGCGCACCAACCGGTTGGCCACGAGAAAGGGATGCGGCCTGGCGCGTTGGAAGGGAGGCGCCAGCGCATAGAGGCCGCGACGCAACTGGTAGAGGCGGCCGGCGTTCACCCAGCGCGAGAGCTGCCGGCGCACATCGTCCGCGTCCACAGCGCCGGCCAGCAGGGACGCGGCCATCGCGGCCTGGTTGCGATACATCGCCGTTTCGCCGGGTTGGGGCGCGGCGATGAGGAGGGCGAAGTGGGGAGCGGAGGCGGTCATCGTCGCTGCTCCTCCGCCGCCAGATATCGTAGATAGCGCGCCCGGTTGTTGGCGAAGGCGGGGAGTATGACTGGTACGGTAGCGGCCGTCATGGATGCTCCTTGAGCAGGTCGAAGCCCAACCGGGCCCTCCCCCGCCGGCGCGTCCACGACGGTGGCCTTGTAGCGCGCGCCGCTGCGGGTGAGGAGGAGGTCGAAGTTGTGGTAGGTGGTGAGGGTCACGCTGGCCTGACCGGTGGCGGCGGGGGCGGTCGCCGCGGCCAGGATCGCCGGTTCACGCCGGACATGCCCGGCGGCGGCAGGGGCGTTGGTTACCGCCAGCCTCACCGCTGGATCGCCGAGGATGACATAATTGCGGGCATCGCTGTTGGCCGTCCACAGCCGCGCCAGTTCCTCCGGCCGCACCACCTCGCCCCCTTTGAGCTGCTCGATGCGGTCGGCCACCTCGGTGCTTAGCTCGGCGTAGCGGACGTTGAAATCCTCCATCGCCGCCCCCAGCCGCTCGCCTGCAAACAACCTCTGCAAGGCGCTATCGAACGTCGTCGCTTGCCGCGCCCCCTCCCAGATGAAACTTGCCCCCCAGGCCCGGTCCACATGCCCCACCACCGCCAGCGCCCCGCCCCTGGGATGGCCCAACAAGCGTTGCGGCAGCCGGGCGATGAAAGACTCCGGCGCAATGGGGATACGCATGACCTGCTCCAGCCCGCCCACCTGCACCCCCGCTTCTTGCCAGGTGCGGATGGCGAACTCGTCATCTTTGGGCGCGCCAGCCCCATAGCAGGCAAAGAAGAAAGCGATCAACCCTTGCATCCGAGCCTCGTCGCCGATGTCGCGCGCCGCCAGATAATGCCCATCCCCGAGCGCGCCCTCGCCCGGCCAGTCGCTGCAAATCAAGGCCCCCTGTTCCTCTCGCTGTCGCGGATGCCCGGCTTGCCCAAAGCCCATCCCGTGGCTGGCGCTGAACAAAAAGGCCGGCGTCTCGTCGCCGCCGAGCAGCCGGGCTAGCTGCGCTTTGCTGGCTCCCGCGCCGGTCCAGGCCTGCACCTGCCAGCCCTGCAAGCGTTGGCTGAAGGCAGCCGCCAGTGGATCGACGAGTTCGGCCGAGCTGAGGGCGGTAGCGCGGTCGGCGCCGTTGCGAGCGCCGAAGAAGGCCGCCTTACGCTGCGCCAATCCTTGCTGGCCCGCGCTCTCGGCTGCCACCAGGCTGCGGGCATAATGCTCGTATGCCGCCGTCGTCTCGAAGTGAATGCGGCCCACGGCATAGGCCACATCCAGTTGGTACTGAAAGCGATAGGGGATGCGTACGGGGTCGCCGACGATGAGCAGATAATAGGGAACCTTGCGCGGATCGACCACGCCCGGCGAGGCATTGTTGCGGGTCAGCCAGGCATGCTTCGAGTCGCCTGGTTTGTAACGAAAACGAGGCGAGAGGCCGGCGTCGCGATACAGCCCGCCTGCCTGTTCTCGCCGCAGCCGCAGCAGGGGGCCAAGCGCCTCGCGGATAGTGGCCATCTGCGGGTCGCCGTCGGCGAAGATCACCCCCCAGCCGGCCTCGGCTAGATTGTTGGCATTCACCCCGGCCATCACCCCCCGCCAGCCGGCGCCCCTGCCCAGCCCTCGCATGCTCGCCCGTAAGTCCTTCAGTTCTTCCATCGCAAGCGGTCGGCCCTGCACCAGGTCGGCCAGGCGGGCAGCTGTCAGCGGCGGCAGCAAGGGCCGGCCGGTGAGGGCGTCGATGCCGTTGGCGAAGATGAGGGTATCGTCCATTTCCTAGAACTGGATGCCGAAGTGCCGGGCAATGCGGTCGAGTTTGTCTTCGATGCGCTGCAACTGCACGGCATCGCTGCCGCTGCTCACTCCGCCGCCATCGTCGCCATCTGCCGTCCGCTCGCGATAGATGAGCTGGAAGCAGACATGATGGCCGCCAGGTAGGCCCAAGCCACCGATCACATCGCTGTCGATGTTGCCGGCGCCGTCGCCAATGTAAATCGCCAACGGCCCCTGCTGCGAAGGGTTGAAGGCATTGGTGATCATATGCTGGATCGGGTAATTGGGGTTGCCTGGTCTTCCCCGCCCCTCGAACTGGGCAACATCTCCCTTCCAGGGCCAGGCCAGCCAGCAGTTTGCCGAGACAACGTCGTAGCCGTCCCTGTCCTTGACAAAGATACTGGCGACGGTGTTGCCCTGGGCCGCGCGCTCGTCGATCAGCGTCGCCTTGACCAACTCATACTTCGTCCCCGGCCTGGGCGCGTGCACCAGCTCGACGCCTGTCACCATCCCCTCGGTTTCTGCAAAGCGCCTGCAGTTTTGATCGCGTGGATCCGACATTGCCTCCTCCTTGCGTGACTATGATTGAATTTCCGATTGTGGGTTGTGAGTGGCTGAGACAGTCGGGCCTGGCGGTGGCCGCCTGTCTCGAACTGCATTCGCCACCGCGATTGCCAATCATCGTTCGCGGTCGGGCGCTTGGCAAGCGGGCGGCGGGCGATGAGCGGGAGTCTAGCATGCTGTCTTTGCGGTCGTCAACCTACCCCCGCCCGTAAAAGGGGTCTGGGTTGATTTGCAGATAGAACAAATGTTCTGTTATGCTTTCACCACAGCTTGGGTCATGGCAGTCATTTCGCCCCTTTGGACCTTTGAGCACAAAACCCCCGCCCCCCGCACCCGCACCCGCCCCCCGCCCCCGGAACCCCTCCTCTGCGTCCCACAGTCTCCCCCTCTCCCCCACCCGCTGCCATGAACCGCCTCACCC
>CAYWPZ010000015.1:0-14710 GCA_964460135.1 uncultured Caldilineales bacterium
TCATCCGGCCTGCACCCTGGGCAACAGCATCGGCGCCCGGCGTCTGACCGCCATCGCCCGCCGTCATCCCGGTCTGCTGGCCGGATTGGAGGCCGAGAACGGTTCGCTACCCTCGTTGCGCGACAATGCCCGCTCGCAGGATCTGCGCTGGGATCTGGGGTTGCCCGGCATCGGCAATTCGGATGCGCACGCCGTTTCCAGCATCGGCGCGGCCCGCACGGCCTTCCCCGGCCATACGGCCGCCCATCTGCGCCAGGCGCTGGAGGCCGGGACGGTGGTGCCCCTGCCCACTCATCAGCGCAACAGCTTCTTTCTCGGCCTGGGGCTTCGTTTTGCCTTGCGGGCGGCCGTTGGCGTGGTCGAAACGCTGGATGGACAGGGCGAGGCTCGGCGGCTGCGATGGGTGCGTGCGCCCGCTGGCTAGCAGTCGTGGTATACTGGGCGCCCTATGGCCAGCCAGCGTCCTGTTTCTGCTTTCGATATCATCGGCCCGATCATGGTCGGGCCGTCCAGTTCGCACACGGCCGGGGCGGTGCGGCTGGGACAGGTGGGGCGGGCGGTGTTGGGCGCCTCACCCGAGGAGGCGCTGATCGAGTTGCATGGCTCTTTTGCCCACACCGGCCGTGGTCATGGCACCGACCGGGCGCTGGTAGCCGGGCTGCTGGGGCTGGCTACCGATGATGACCGCATCCGCATCAGCCCGGAGCTGGCGGCAGAGGCGGGGATGACCGTTCACTTTCGCGAGGTGGAGTTGGGCGGCGATGTCCACCCCAACACCGTGCGGATGACGCTGACCACGCCCAACCGCACGGCCGAAGTCGAGGGGGCGTCGATCGGCGGCGGGATGATCATCGTCACCCGCATTCAAGGCTACAGTGTGCATTTCACCGGCGAGCACGAGGCGCTGATCGTCGTGGCCGAGGATCGGCCGGGGACGATCAATGCTGTGACCGGGCTGCTGCTGGAGCACCGGGTCAACGTCGCCTTCTCGCGCGTCGAACGCAAACAGCGCGGGGGCGAGGCGATCATGATCTTCGAGACCGACGACCCCATCCCCGATGAGATCGTCGAAGCCATCCACGACTTCTACTGGGTGCGCTGGGCGCGGCATGTGCCAAAGGTGACAGGGTGAAAACAGTCAACAGTCAACAAGCCACAGTCAACGGCCAACGTGTGAACCTTTTCGGTCACGACCTGGCATCCTTCGCTGCACTCAAGACAGGCTCCGCCCCCGCCTCCCGCCTCCCGCCCGTACCCTTGTCTACCTGTCTCCTTGCCCCCCTACCCCCAGAACGAGCACACCATGTTCACCTCCATCGCCGAAATGGTCGCAAAAGCCGAGACGAGCGGCCTGCCTCTGCACGAAGTGGCATTGCGCACCGAGGCCGAGAACAGCGGCAAACCCATCGCGAGCTTGCGCGCCCGCATGCAGACCCGGCTGGAGGTGATGCAGCGGGCCGCAGCCAAGGGCATCGCCGAACCGGTGATCTCGCTTAGCGGCATCAGCGGCGGCAATGCCTACCGCTTTTGGACCTGGCTGGCCGACCCCGCCCACGCACCCCTCAGCGGCCCCATTCTCAGCCGGGCGGTGGCCAGGGCCATGGCCGTCAATGAGGTCAACGCCGGCATGGGCTGCATCGTCGCCACCCCCACGGCCGGTTCGGCCGGCATCCTCCCGGCTGTGTTGCTGACGCTACAAGAGGCGCGTGGCTTCGGCGATGAGGCCCTGGTGAACGCCCTGTTCACGGCCAGCGGCATCGGCGCCGTCATTTTTCGGCGGGCCAGCGTGTCGGGGGCGGCAGGCGGCTGCCAGGCCGAGACCGGCAGCGCCGCGGCCATGGCGGCCGGGGCGGCGGTGGAACTGCTGGGCGGCAACCCGCGCCAGTCGGCCCAGGCTGTGGCTATCACCATGAAGAACATGCTGGGTCTGGTCTGCGACCCGGTGGCCGGGCTGGTGGAGGTGCCGTGCGTCAAACGCAATGCGGCCGGAGCGGCGCAGTGTTTCATTGCCGTCGACCTGGCCCTGGCCGGGGTGGAAAGCGTCATCCCCCCCGACGAGGTGATCGACGCCATGGCCAGCATCGGCAGGCGCATGGATGAACGCTTCAAGGAGACGGCGCAGGGCGGGCTGGCGGCGACGCCCACCGGGCGCAAACTGGCCGAGATGGTGTGGGCGGAGCGACGATGAGGCCCTGGGGCTTGCACGCCTGAATCGCCGAGAGGATGTAGCGCGCGGTGCTCAGGGGCGCGCCCAAGTATGATCGGCGTCATTGCTTGTGGACGAACTGTGACCTAGAATCAGGGTTGCCAGAGCCTGCGAGGTTGGCAGCCCTGGCTTTACCCCATCTCAGGAGGAAAACGGTGGAAACACTCGATTTGCGCAAAGAAATGAAGTCATTCTATGCGCCTTCGACCAAGGGACCCGAAATCGTCGATGTCCCCGACTTCCAGTTCGCGGTCATCGATGGCCGCATCGAGCCGGGCAGCGAACCGGGACTCTCGCCCGCCTTCGCCCAGGCGCTGGAGACGCTTTATGGCATCTCCTATACCCTCAAGTTCAACTCGAAACAGGGCGTGGGTGGGGCGACGACCGCAATCGATTACCCGGTCATGCCGCTGGAGGCGCTGTGGTGGATCGAAGACGGCGAGTTCAGCCTGGAGCGCAAGGACAACTGGCTCTGGTCGGCCATGATCATGCAGCCCGCCCACATCACCGCCGAGATGTTCGCGCAAGGGGTGGCGCAGCTGCGCAAGAAGCGCGGGGACAGCCCGGCGCTGGGGCTGCTCCGGCTGGAACGCTTCCACGAGGGCCTGGCCGTGCAGATGATGCACATCGGGCCTTATAGCGAGGAACCCGCCACCATCGCCAGGATGGACGCCCTCATCGCTGCCAAAGGCTACAGCAAGGCCGGCAAACACCACGAGATCTACCTGGGCGACCCCCGCCGCGCTGCCCCAGAGAAGCAAAAGACAATTCTGCGGCACCCAATCGTAGTGCGCCAGCCCTGACCCCCGCGCCGCCACAGAGATGACCTACGTCATCCGGCAGGCGCCGGCCTAAACCCAAGTTACTTAGAAAACCTGGGTTCCGCTTTGGAAAGCTGCTACCTCGATCAGGTCGCGCAGCATGGCCGCCGCCGTTGCCATCGGCCCCCGCTCGTCGATCTTCAGGTAAAGCTCCTCGTAGATGTCCGTGTAAAACACGATCCCCATCTGCCACTCGCTCACCCTGGCCAGGAAATGTTCTGCAGGCAGCAACTCTGGCCCGACCGTCAGTCGATAGAGCCCGTCCGGCCGCCGTTCGGCCCGGGCCACCAGCTTGTGAGCGCCCGCCCGCCCTGCGCCTGGCCGCCGATTCAGGCTCCGCCAGCCTTCGACGCCCGTCACCTCTACATCCTCCAGCCGGGCCGGATAGCCGAGCACGGCGTTGGCGATGATCACCAGCTTGTTGGCCGCATCCCAGCCCCCCAGGTCGAGCGAGGGATCGGACTCGGCGATGCCCCGACGCTGGGCCTCGGCCAGGGCCTCGTCGAAGCTCCGGCCGGCCTGTACCTGCGAGAGGATGTAGTTGGTGGTCGAATTGAAGATGCCCTCGACCTTGTGGATGGCTGCCCCAACCAGATCGCGGCGGCCAACATTCAGCACCGGCAAGCCGCCGCACACCGTGGCGCTGAAGGCGAGACGGGCGCCGTTGCGGCGGGCGAGTTCATGCAGCCCGGCATAATCCAGGACCAGCGGCGCCTTGTTGGCCAGCACCACCGGCCGACCCAATTCCAGCGCCTCACGCACAAAGCCCAACCCCGGCTCGCCGTCGGTCAGGTTGGCGGGCGTGGCTTCGAGAAGGATGTCGAAAATCAACGGTCGAAGCGCTGCGAGCGATCCGACCGCTTGCGCTCCGACCGCTGCAAACGTAACCACACTGTTCCCGGCTGCTTTGTGAGCGAGGAGGGCGGCCAGGTCGAGACCATCCGGCCGGTAGATCACGCCCCCGCGGTCGGCCACGGCGACAACGCGCGGGAGGAGGCCAAAGGCCCGCGCCAGGTGATCGGCCTTGTCCAGCAGGATACGGGCGAAATGCTGGTGCACGGCGCCAAAACCGCTCAGACACAGCGCGATCGGCCGCAGTTCGGATGGCGGCGTCATCGGCGCCTCAGTCCAGCCACCGCGCCAGCCACAGTTGACCCAGCAAAAGGGCCGCCACATAGAGGACGAAGCGGACGGCCCAATGCCAGACCGAGCCGCTGCCATCGGCCACCTGCCGCGGGGCAAAGACGAACATCAAATATTGGACAAGCAAGGCCATGAGCAGCAGAATGAGGAGGTTTTCTGGCGAGCGCAGGCCGGCAATGAACTGGTTGGCGTCCATGCCGCCCAAGAGCGTCTGCGCCAGGGCGGCGAAGGTGGTTGTCCCCAGAAGGATGATCGGGGTCATCAGCAGCCGCCGATACAGCCGCCGCATGGCCGGCAGACGGCGATAGAGCATGGCCGAAGCCGCCGTCGCCGCCACAATGACCAGAAAGAGATAATCATCGTTCGACCAACCTAACTGCTGCATGGCCTCGAAGCCGACGATGCCGAGCGCCGCCATGAGCGGAAAGCGAGCGTAGAGGGCGGGCGACATCGACTCGAGATCGGCCGGGGCCTCATCGGGCGAACGGGTGAGTATGGCCGCCAGGGCGCATCCAACCGCCGCCAAGAGCAGGAGACCCACCGACAAACTCTGCCCCGGCAAACGCATGACATCGCCGCCGCCTGTCGCCGCCTCCAGCCAACGCCTCAGCATAGGTTCGGCTAGCGCCAGCCACAGCAACAGGAGCAGGTCTTCGAATTGGAACGAACGCTGAAGCAGCCGCATCACAGTGTTTCATCCTCCCTGAAGCGAAGGCCGAACGGTCGCCGGACTATACTTCCTTCTTGTTTACTCGCCAAATCCACGAGCCCGCCATGCCAACATCCCGCACCCTGCCCACGGGCCATGCGCCCGCCCTGTCGGCCCAATCCCCCTGGCCAGCGATCCTCGTCGCGGTCATCGGCGGCAGCGGCTGCACGGACGAGGAAGCCGACTTAGCCGCAGAGGTCGGGCGGATCTTGGCCGGGCGCGGGGTGGGGGTGGTCTGCGGCGGTCGCGGCGGCGTGATGGAGGCCGCCTGCCGGGGGGCGGCGCAGGCGGGTGGGCTGACCGTGGGCCTCTTGCCCGGCGCCGACGCCAGTGAAGCCAATCCCTGGGTGCAGGTCGCCATCCCCACCGGCCTGGGCGAGGCTCGCAACGCCATCGTCGCCGTAGCGGGGGGTGGGGTCATCGCCGTCGGCGGCGAATACGGCACGCTGTCCGAGATCGCCCTGGCCCTGAAAGCAGGCAAACGCGTGGCGGGGCTGGGGACGTGGGCCATTCCCGGTGTGTGGGCTGTCTCCACCCCGGTTGCTGCCGTAGACTATGTGCTGGCTGCAAAAGGAACAGAAACGCAGGTATAATCGACGGCTGTGATCGGTTATGCCCTTGTCCTCCTGATTGCCTTTCTCCTGGCCGCGTCCCTGACCCCGGTCAGCATGGCCGTGGCCCGGCGATTTGGGCTGGTCGATCGTCCGGGCGGGCGACGGCGGCATCAGGGCGCCATCCCCCGCATTGGCGGCCTGGCCCTGTTTGGCGGTTTCATCGGCGCCGTGCTGTTCAGTCAGGCGCTGCCGGCGGGCTGGCTGCCGCCCAGCACCGACCCAAACGAAGTCCGGCGCTTGACTGGGCTGGTGGCGGGGACGACGTTTATGGCCGGCTTTGGGCTGCTGGACGATCGGTTGGAGTTTGGCAGCTGGCCGCAGTATCTGGCTCAGGCGGGGGCCGGCGTCATCAGCATTGTCTTTGTCATTTTCATCGAGCGGGTCAACAACCCCTTTGGCTCCGGTCAGATCGTCTTTCCCGACCCGCTGGTGTGGCTTCTGACCGTGCTCTGGTTCATGGGGGCCGTCAACACCGTCAACTGGCTGGATGGGCTGGATGGGCTGGCGGCGACGGTGGCGGCCATTGTGGCGGTGGTGCTGGCCATCCACATGCTCGGCAGCGGCCAGGGCAGCGTGGCGCCGCTGGCGTTGGCGCTGTTGGGCTGCACAGCCGGATTTCTGATCTTCAACGGCCCGCCGGCGCGGGTGTTCATGGGGTCGGTGGGCGCCTACTTCCTGGGCTACACTCTGGCGGCATTGGGGTTGATTGCCGGGGCACGGGTGGCCACCGTGCTGCTGGTCATCGGCCTGCCGGCGCTCGATGTGGCCTGGCTGATGTGGTGGCGCTGGCGACACGGCAGACCGCTGGGCCAGGGCGACCGCAACCATCTCCATTTCCGGCTGTTGGACAAGGGCTACAGTCCGCGGCAGATCGTGCTGGGCTATGGCCTGTTTTGCAGCCTCTTCGGCCTGGCCAGCCTGAGTTCCAGCACCCCGGTCAAGATCGGTGCGCTGGCGGCGCTATTGCTGGCGGGCGGCGGCATCATCTGGTGGGCGTCGCCGCGCCATCCGTCATGACCCCGAAACGCAGAGACTCGACAACCGCAGCCGTCCTCACGCCGCCGTCCGGCGGAAGGTGCGCGAGCGGGCGTGTGTGGCCCCTCGGCGCAGCCGCCATTCAGCGGGGCTGAAGCGCGAGTCGGCCAGCCATTGCAGGCCGTGGTCATCCTGCCGCGGGCGGATGTGGCAACGGTCGCTTGCCGGCAGGAAGGGATAGACCGCCGTCTGGCCGCCCATACGGGCAAAAAAACGCTCGCCCACGGCCTGGTTGCGGGCCAGGCGCCGGGGCAGGTAGATGACGCCCTCCCACAGTTCGTCGTCGCGCTCTTTCGGGTCGCGGGCGCCGGACATAGCGGCGTCGATGACGAGGGCGCTGTCGAGTGTCAAACGGATCGCCGCCGGCGGCTGGTCGTGAACGGCAATGCGGCCGGGAAAGTAGGGCGTGCGGAAGAAAACGCGTTCGGCCAGGGCAAAGAGGCGGCGCGAGTTGAAGGCATGGGCCAGGAAGAAGCCGTCGGGCGCACTCTTGTCGGCGCCTTCACAAACAGAGATGGCAACCGTCATCTCTTCGAAGCGCAGACGGCGGAAGGTTGAGGAAAGGGCGGTGATTGTCACCAGGGCCGCGCCTTCAGCCAGGAAGGGCGTCAGGCCTTCGCCGGCCAGTTGCCGCTGCCAGAAAGCGGGGTCGGCCGCGCCGATCAGGATGACCTCGCGCACGTTGTCGATAGTTGTTTGGTACTGGAGGTCAGGCATGGCAAGGGTCGGCCTGTTCACGTTGCCCCCTGCACCATCAGCGGGAAGTAGAGTGGGCGCCAGATGGTCGCGGGCGTGGGGGTGACGGTGGGGGTTGGGGTGGGGGTGTCGGGCAGCCGGTAGACCAGCCAGAGCCGCGGCCCCCGATAGGGGGTTTCGTGGGCGTAGAAGCTGAGCAGATCGACCGCATCGGGGCCGGCCGGCGTCAGTTGCAGACCGAGGCCATCGTTCGGCCAACGGCCCTCCACCCAGCCCTGCGCCACTTCGGTGATGTCCGCCTCCAGCCAGTCGCCGGGTTTCAGGCCGGCGGGCAGATCGATTGCGCCCACCTGCTCGCCCCAAAGGTCGGCGGTGTTGGCGGCGGTGGCGGCTTCCTCGCGCCAGGGAGCCAGCAGGCGATGAAGCTGCACCCGCGCCCCGTTCACATCCGGCGCTTCCCTGACTTGCAACACCAGGCGCGCCTGCTGGATGCGGGCCTCGGACGGCAGCCCGCCCAAAAGGAAGCCGCCGATCAGCACCCGCTGCAAACCCATCTCTTCGCCAAAGCCCGTCGCCAGGCTGATGCTGCGACCAAAATTGGCGTCGGGCCGGCTGGCGGCGGTGTAGGTGTCGCTGCCGGCGCCAAATTCGATGATCAAGCCATCGGGCAGAGGAGTGGGGCTGAGGGTGGCGGTGGGGCTGAGGGTGGCCGTCGGCGTCGGTGTGGGGGTGGCGGTGGGGGTGGCGGTGCGGGTGGGGGTGCGGGTGGGCGTGGACGAGGGGGTGATCGGCCGGGTGGCGGTGGCGGTGGGCGTGGCGGTGCGGGTGGGGGTGGCGGTGAGGGTAAAGGTGGGGGTGAGGGTGGGGGTGGCGGTGGGTGTTCTCAGGGCGTCGGGGCCGGTGGTGATGTTGGCGCGGATCATCAGGTGGCCGATGGCGGCGCCATTTGGCTGCCAGAAGGGGTAATGCTCGACCCAAGCGGCGAAGTTCTGGCCGTACCAGTTGCGTTTGGTCTGGATGTTGGCGCTGTTGTCGAGCAACAGGCGCGGCGGCGTGTTCCAGGGGAAATCATCGGCTCGGAGCGAGAGGATGAGGCTGGAGCCGGTCTCGCCATAGACGAAGCCGACCGGGATGATGTACCAGCCGCGTTCGCGCACATGAAGATGGATCGGCGGGGCGGTGAAGGGGGCGTCGGCCGTGCCAGAAGGGGCGTTGTTGCTGATTTTCTCGATCCGCGCCGTCACCGGGAAGTCGGTCGAGCTGCCGGGCTGTGGCTCCATCAGCACTTCGATGCTATCGATGCGCATGGGCCTGGCGGCGGGGTTGAAATCAAGCCGCACGGCCACGGATTTGCCGGTGCCAAAAGCGTTGTAACTGCCGCCAACGACACCGCTATCATTCTTGAGTTGGGCAGTGGCCAGGGGGAGAGCCTGAGCAGGAACAGAAGGGCGGAGAAGGAGGGAGATGACGATGACCAGGCTGGCCAGCGCCAGGCCGAGGATGACGGCGGGGCGATTGTTAGGCATGACGCACAGAATGAAGAAGGGTGGGGGATCGACCCGATCGCACGATCTGCAATCGCGCGGAATCAGGTTTGATTGTACTTTAGCATCACCACCGCGCCTGACACAAAGCCACGAAGAGCAAGAAAACGATTCGAAGCGCTGGGGTTGGCCGCCGCTTTGTGCCATCTTTGTGGGTCTTTGCGCCTCTATGTTTCCACCCTGTCCTCTCGCCGCCGGTTTTCACCACACCCGCCCTTCCCCTATACTAAACCAAATCCAAGGTGGGATCTACATGCTTCTGCGCTCAGGGTCTGCGGAATTCACCCTGGAATCAGTTTAGACTGAAGGCACTTCGCGAACTGTCAATGACGATAGACGATGGACAATTGCGCTTTCCCAACCTTCCTGACCTCCTAACCGCCCATGCCTACCCTCCTTCTCGAACACGCTGATCTGTTGGCGACGATGGACGACGAACGCCGCCGCATCGCCGATGGCGGTCTTTACGCCGTCGATGGCGTCATTCAGCAGGTGGGGCCGAGCGCCGACCTGCCGGCCACGGCCGACCTGGTGTTGGATGCCCGCGGACGCGTCGTCATCCCCGGTCTCATCAACACCCACCACCATCTCTATCAGACCCTGACGCGAGCCGTCCCCGCCGCCCAAGACGCCAACCTCTTCACCTGGCTGAAAACGCTCTATCCCATTTGGGCGCGGCTGACACCCGAGGCCGTCTATGTCTCGGCCAAGCTGGGACTGGCGGAGCTGATGCTTTCCGGCTGCACCACCTCGTCCGACCATCTCTACCTCTACCCCAACGGCAGCCGCATCGATGACGAAATCCAGGCGGCGGTCGAGCTGGGCATCCGCTTCCACGCCGCCCGCGGGTCGATGAGCCTGGGTGAATCGCAGGGTGGATTGCCGCCCGATAGCGTGGTCGAAGCTGAGGACGCCATCCTGACCGACTGCCGCCGCGCCATCGAGACCTTCCACCAGTCAGAGCGCTATGGCATGGTGCGGGTGGTCGTGGCCCCCTGCTCTCCCTTCTCGGTCACGCCCGAACTGATGCGCCAGAGCGCGATCCTGGCCCGCAGCTATGGCGTGCGGCTGCACACCCACCTGGCCGAAACGTTGGACGAAGAAAGCTTCTGCCTCTCCCAGTTCGGGCGCCGGCCGGTGGAATATGCCGAAGACCTGGGCTGGCTGGGCGACGATGTCTGGCACGCCCATGCCGTCCACCTCGACGGCCAGGAAATCGCCCTGTTCGGGCGCACCGGCACAGGCTTCTGCCACTGCCCCAGTTCCAACATGCGCCTGGCCAGCGGCATCGCCCCGGTCAAGGCGGCGCTGAAGGCGGGCGTGAAGGTAAGCCTGGGCGTGGATGGCAGCGCCAGCAACGATAGCAGCCATCTGCTGGCCGAGGTGCGGCAGGCGATGCTGCTCCAGCGCGTCCTCGGCGACCCCGCCGCCCTGAACGCCGAGCAGGCTTTGTGGCTGGGGACGCGCGGGGGGGCGCTCAACCTGGGCCGCGACGACGTCGGCCAATTGGCGGTGGGGATGGCGGCCGACTTCGCCGCCTTCCGGCTCGATGGCGTCGACTTCGCCGGCGCCCTGCACGACCCCCTGGCGGCGCTGGTGTTCTGCACCCCAGCCCGGGCCGACCTGCTGGTGATCGGCGGTCACGTCCGCATCCAGGAGGGTCAGTTTGTCGATCTCGACCTGCCGCCCCTGGCCGCCCGACACAACGCCCTGGCCCGTAGCCTGGTGCGCGGAGAGTAACCAACCAGCGACGAATTCACCAACCGGCGCCCCCACTTGCAGCCGTCGTTGTCGGCGCCGGGCGATCTCTGCTACAATCGCTCCCACGCTTGGCCCGTTCCCCCTGCCCCACCCGCCTCCCGTCTCCCACTCTTCACCCGCCCCGTCTTCGTGCCCGCCTTTCACATCGCCCTGCAAAGCTCCCCGGCCCAGATCTACATCGCCCGCTACTACCAGTTGCCCTACCCCAGCCTCGTTCCCGTCCAGGAATTCGTCTGCGATGTGGGCATCACCGCCAACTGCAACGCCGTCATCACCGACTGTGTGTGGCGCGTCTTCAGCGGCGACGATGTCTTTAGTGTGCGACAGCTCATCGGCCGCAACCTCATGACCCTCACCGGCGGCGAGATGGGCGTCGTCCCCGGCCTGGGGCTGGCCCTGCGCCGTTGCTACTTCCTGGAACCCACGATCCTCGAACTCGACCGCCTGCGCGTCTCCATCCACGCCTACGAACACGACACCCAGACCCCCCTCGCGGCCCAAATCGACATCCCCCTGCGCTACTTCGACCAGAAAGCAGACCTGCGCCTGCCCTTCGCCGCTGGCGCCTGGCACGCCATCATGGGCAACGACTGGAGCGACCTGCACAAGGCCGATCCCGTCAGCCAGGCCTTTGCCTATGACTTCGTCCGGCTGGGGCCAGATGGCAGCATGTTCGCCAACGACGGCCTGCGCAACCAGGATCACTACGCCTGGGGCCAGGAGGTGCTGGCCCCTGCGCCCGGCAAAGTCCTCCTCGTTCGCTCTGACCTGCCCGATGCCGAGCCTGGCCGCCCGCCTGACCTGAGCAGCGATTTTTGGCGAAGCAACCCCCGGCTGATCACCGGCAACACCGTCGTCATCGGCCACGGACACGGCGAGTGCAGCTACTTCGGCCACTTGCAGCAGCATTCCCTCACCGTCAGCGAGGGCGACTACGTGCGCCGGGGCCAGCCGCTTGCACGCGTGGGCAACAGCGGCCTCAGCCAGGGACCGCACCTGCACTACCATCTCCAAAGCGGACCTAATCTCTTCGTCGACCACGGTCTGCCGGTACAGTTCAGTCGCTTTCGCATCACCGGCGACTTCATCGAACGAGGCATCGTTCCCTCCCGCGCCATCATCTCACCCGCCTGATCGTCGCTTTTCTGCCGCTCCATCCGTAGCCACTTATCGGAGGTCAGCCATGAACGAGAATGGCGCCAACAAAGACCTGGACAACATCAACTTCAAGCTCACCGACGAATTGTGGGAGGAGATGGTCACCCTCGAAGGCGCCCCCATCGAATCGATCGTTGTTTGGGATAGCTCGCTTGTGGATGATGACCTCGACGAGGCGCAGCCGGACGAAGATCGCGTTTATGTTGATTTCGAACTCTATCTGGTCAACCAAACCCTGATCGAACTCTACGGCGCTGCCATCCTCAGCGATGAGGACAGCGAACCGCTGACCGGCCTGGAGGTGATCAGCGAGGCGCTCAGCCAGCTGGCCGAGGCCGGCGCTTATATCGACGAAATCTCTGCTGATCAGGACGACAACCTGGTGCTCGTGCTGGCCACCGACGAGGGCGAAAGCCTGCTCGTTTTCGCCACAGCCTGGATCGAAACCACATGGGATACGCTGCCGGAGGACGAAGAGTAGCTTCTTTGGCCGGTTCTCATCCGTCCGCGCAATCGGCTACAATCAGGCGGGCGGGCGACGGCCAGATTACTTGGCGCGACCGTCGCCGCTCGCCGGTGTTTTTTCTACCATTCTCTTATCCGCGACTCTTCCCACCCCAAGGAGAAAGCACCTGCCGGTGCAACCGCCGTGACCGTTCGAATTATCTGTGACTCCAGTTGCAACGTTCCCAACCGCTACGCGCAAAGCCTGCGCATCATCCAGGTGCCGGCCTGGATCAACTTCGCCGACGGCTCCAGCCACCGCAACGGCGTGGACATCACCGAAGCTGAGTTCTACCAACGCCTGACGCATGAGAAGCGCCTGCCGACGACCTCCCAGCCAACCCCCCAAGACTTCATCGAGGCTATTGCCGGCTGCGATGAGGAGGAAATCGTCCTGGCGGCCGTCTCGTCGAAGATGAGCGGCACCCACAACAGCCAGATCCAGGCCGTCGAACTGCTGCCCGAGCGGCGCATCTTCACCCACGACACCCTCAGCGCCTCGGTGGGGTCGGGTTGGCAGGTGGTGGCGGGGGCCGAGGCCGCGGCCCAGGGCGCAAACGCCCAAGAGGTGATCGCCGCCATGCAGTCGGCCAGCGCCAAGATCTTCACCGGCTTCACGATCGACACCCTCAAATATCTGGCCGCCAGCGGCCGCGCCCCGGCCCTGCAAGCCATGCTGGGCAACCTGCTCGACATCCGTCCCCTGATGAAAATCGAAGATGGGACGCTCCATGTGGTCGGGCGCGTGCGCGGGCGCAAGAAATCCAAGCGCGAACTGATCGACCTGGTGGCGGCGCAGGTAGGCGAGGCCCGCGTGCGCGTGGCCATTGCCAACGCCAATGCCAGCGATGAAGCCATCGCCCTGGGCGAAGACGTCAAGGCGCAACTCAACGCCTCCGAGGTGCTCGTGATCGAAATCGGGCCGGTCTTGGGGGCGCTGGCCGGGCCGGGAACCCTGGCCGTGGCGGCGTTCAAGCAGGACTGAAAATGAAGCTCGTCTTGGATGCAATGGGCGGCGACCATGCCCCCGCCGAAACGGTGGCCGGGGCCGTGGATTTTGCCAGCGCCACCGGGCACACCGTCATTCTCAGCGGCCAACAAGCCGCCCTAGAGGCCGAACTGGCAAAACACACCACCCTCGGCCTCGACCTGCCCATCGTCGATGCCCCCGATGCCATCGCCATGGACGAAAAGCCGGCGTTGGCCGCACGCCGCAAGAAGGACAACTCGATGGCCGTGGGCATGCGGCTGGTCAAAGCCGGCAAAGCCGACGCCTTCTGCACCGTCGGTCACACCGGCGGCGCCCTCACGGCCGGCCACATGGTCTTTCGTCGCATCCCCGGCGTTCATCGCGCCGTCCTCACCACCCCCTTTCCCAGCGCCAAAGGCTTGATCATCCTCGGCGACATTGGCGCCAACCCCGACTGCCGGCCCGAGTGGCTGGCGCAATGGGGGCAGATGCTGTCGATCTACGCCGGCGCCCGGCTCGGCCTTGAAAACCCCACCGTCGCCCTCCTCTCCAACGGCGAGGAGGAAGGCAAGGGGACCGATTTGACGCGAGCAGCCGAACCCTTGTTGGCGGCGGCGCTGGGAAGCCGTTATCTTGGCGTGGTGGAACCAAAGGAAATGATCGCTGGCGCTGCCACGGTTGTCGTCACCGATGGTTTTACGGGCAATGTCGTGATCAAACTGGGCGAGGCCATCTCGTCCTTCTTGATGCAGACCATCCGCGACGAGATCATGGCCCGCCCACTCGCCAAGATGGGCGCCGCCCTGGCCCGGCCTGCCTTCCGCGCCGCCGCCGCCCGGCTGGATGACCGCGCCTATGGCGCCGGCCTGCTGCTGGGTCTCAACGGCATCGTCACCGTCGGGCATGGCCGTTCGAAACGCGACCGCGTCTTCGCCGCTTTGCGCAGCACAGCCCAACTGGCCGCCACCGACATGCTTGCCCATGTACGCGCCGAGGTCGCCCACACCGTCAGCGGCGCTCTTCTACCGGGAGAAGACCAATGACGAGCGCCGCCTTCGATGCTCTCTCTCGCACCCGCCTGGCCATACTCAGCGACCGCCTGCTGCGGCTGCCGGCCTCGAGTCGCGAGATCCTGTTCGACCTGCTGCAGATCATCCAGCAGGGTGGGGCTGCGGCCGGGACCGTGGCCGACGCCATGCTGGACAATGTCCGCCATATTTCGGCCGACGCCTTCGACCGCGCCCTCGAATCCTTCGGCCTGGAGCGCATTCAGCCCCGGCGCCGGGTGGTCATCACCGGCATCGGCGCCATCACATCTGTCGGACACACCCTCGGTGAAACCTGGCAGAACCTGAGCGCCGGCCAGTCTGGCGTGGATTACGTCACCCTCTTCGATGCCAGCGCCTATCCCACCCGCATCGCTGCCGAAGTCAAGGATTGGAACCCGGCCCAGTGGATGGACGCCAAAGAGGCCCGGCGCATCGCCCGCTGCTCGCAATTCGCCCTTGCCGCCGCCAACCAGGCCCTGCAAGATGCCGGCCTATCCACC
>CAYWPZ010000015.1:14720-29421 GCA_964460135.1 uncultured Caldilineales bacterium
CTTGGGCACGGGCTTGGGCGGGCTGGACGTCTACCAGGAGGCCATTACCGAAGCGGTTCAGCGGGGCGGCTCCTACCGCATTCGCCCCACCACCGCCGTTGGCGGCCTGCCCAACATCCCCGCCTTTCACATCAGCCTCGAATTCGGCGCCTCCGGCCCGCTCAGCACCATCGTCACGGCCTGCGCCGCCGGAACACAGTCCATCGGCGAGGCCGCCGAGACCATCCGGCGCGGGGCCGCCGATTGCATCCTCTCCGGGGGCGTCGAAGCCTTGATCGGCGACCTGTTCTTCGCCAGTTTCTCAGCCATGAAGGCCATCAGCACCCGCAACGACCCGCCCCAGAAAGCCAGCCGGCCGTTCGACGCCCTGCGCGATGGTTTTATCATCGGCGAAGGCGCCGCCGTCCTGGTATTGGAAGAGATGGAGCGAGCTGTGGCGCGTGGGGCCAGGATCTACGCCGAGGTGCTGGGGCATTCCGCCTCGGCCGACGCCTATCACGTGGCCGCGCCTGAACCCGACGGCCTGGGTGCGCAACGGGCCATGCGCTGGGCCTTGCTGGATGCCGGCATCCAGCCCGAAGATGTGGACTACATCAACACCCACGGCAGCAGCACGCCGCTCAATGACAAGACCGAAACCCACGCCATCAAACAGATCTTCGGCGAGCACGCCTACAAGCTGGCGATCAACTCGACCAAATCGATGGTCGGTCACGCCTTCGGCGGCGCCGGCGCCATCGAAGCCCTGGCCACCACCATGACCGTCTACGAAGACCGCCTGCATCCCACCATCAACTACGAATACCCCGACCCTGAGTGCGACCTGGATTGCGTGCCCAACGAGTCGCGACACCAGACGGTGGACGTGGCGATGTCGAATTCCTTCGGGCTGGGCGGGCAGAACGCCTGCCTGGTGTTGGGCAAGTACAAGGGGTGAGGTCTTCGTAGCGCGTATTTTTCGACGCACAACAGTTCCTTTCATCACAAATTTCACGAATGAACGAATGACACGAATTTTTCTTTGCATGAAGTACCATTCTGAGCGACCAGCCGGAGCGAGGAATCCCCACATTCGCCGATGAGAATCGGAGATTCTTCATCGTTTCGCTCTTCAGAATGACAAAAATGGTTGTTATCTTTTTTGATTCTTTTCGTGTCATTCGTCCATTCGTGTCATTCGTGATCCAAAAAAATCACTCTCTCAATCATTCGCACATGCAAATCTACCTCAATGAAAAACATGTCGTCAGCCGCGCCAAGTGGGGGCGACGCACCAGCCTGATCGGGCTGACCGTCCTCGGCGTCGGCATGGTCGCTTCTTTCTCGCCCAATTGGATCGCCCGCTGGGCGAACGAGGGTCAGGAAATCGCCAGTTCGCCGCTCGTGCAATGGGTCGGCGCCGGCGGCTGGCTGGTCATCTCCATGACCTGTCTCATCGCCGGCTATCTGCTGGGGCAGATCGGCAACACCAACCTGCGCCGCTATCAGCGTTCGCCCCGTCCCGACCAGGTGGTGGCCAAAGCGTTGAAAGGCTTCGATGACCGCAACCGTCTCTATGGCTGGGTTGCAGGCAGCGATCTCGTGTTTGCAGGACCAACCGGCGTCTACGCCCTCACCCCCTGCGACGCCACCGGCAAGGTGGCCATCGTCGATGACCGCGTGCGCCGGCCCTTCAGTTGGCGGCGTTTCTTCGTCTTTGGCCAGGATGGATCGAACACGCCCGGGCTGGAGGCGCAGCAGGCAGCCAAAAAGGCCAGCGCCTGGCTCAGCGCCCAACTCGGCGCCGGCGAACCTGTCCCTGTCAACCCACTCGTCGTCTTCACCAACGACAATGCCCAGATCGAGGTGCTGAGCGCCTCGACCCCGGTTGTGCACCACAAACAACTAAAGGAATTTCTGCGCAGCCAGGTACGCGGGGCCAATCTGAGCAAAGAGACGCTCAAGGCCGTTGTCGACCGCCTGGATGAAGAGGCGGCCAAACGGGGGATCGCCGCCGAAAACTAGAAAGGAAACCCCCACCCGTCAGGCTGTCGCAGGCGCGGCCTGACGGGTGGGGGAGGCTCAGGCTGCCGCTGCTGCTACCGCTGCTCGCCGGCCATTGTCACTGACAATCGGGACCGTCGCCTCTTCCTCGCGCAGGAATTGGCTGCGATAGAGGTTGTAGTAGAAGCCCTTCTGCGCCAGAAGCTCGTCGTGGCGCCCGCGCTCGATGATCTGGCCCTTGTCCAGCACCAGCACCTGATCGGCGTGGCGGATGGTGCTGAGGCGGTGGGCGATGACGAAGGTGGTGCGGCCGGCCATGATCGTCTCCAGCGCCGCCTGAATCTGGCGCTCGGTGCGGGTGTCGACGCTGCTGGTGGCTTCATCGAGGATGAGGATGCGGGGGTTGGCCAGGGCAGCGCGGGCGATGGCCAGGAGCTGGCGCTGGCCGTTGCTCAGGCCGCTGCCGCGCTCGCCCAAGATGGTGGCGTAGCCATCGGGTAGCGAGGTGATGAAGGCATCGGCGCGCGCCAGCCTGGCGGCGGCGATCACCTCTTCGTCGCTGGCATCGGGGCGACCAAAGCGGATGTTGTTCATCACCGTGTCGCCAAAGAGAAAGCTATCTTGCAACACCATGCCGATCTGCTGACGCAGGCTGGCGAGGGTGACATCGCGCACGTCGATGCCATCGATGCTGATCGAGCCACCGGTGACATCGTAGAAGCGCGGGATCAGGTTGATGATCGTGGTCTTGCCGGCGCCGGTGGGACCGACGATGGCGACGATCTGGCCGGGTTCGGCCGCAAGATTGACCCCGCGCAGCACCGGTTCGCCAGGGTTGTATTCGGATTTCACCTCCGCAAAGACAACGCGACCCTGAATGGCGGGCATGGCGCGGGCGCAGGGTTTTTCGAGTATGTCGGGGACCTCGTCCAGCAGGCCGAAGATGCGCTCGGCCCCGGCGATGGCGCTCTGGATATTGGCCCACAGCACCGACACCTGCTGGATGGGCTGGTTGAAGCGTTGGGCGTAGCCGAGGAAGGTGATGATCAGGCCCAACGAGACGACCTGCCCGCCAATGGACTGACCCCGCAGCAGCAGGACGCCGCCCAAACCGACGACAACGGCGATGGCCACGTAGCCCAGGGCTTCGAGCACAGGGGCAAGGGCACTGGTGTAGGAGACGGCGCGGATATTGGCATCGCGATTGGCGGCGTTGCTCTCGCGGAAGCTCTCGATATTGGCTTCTTCGCGACTGAAGGCCTGCACCTCGCGCACACCGGAGATGCTCTCTTGCAGGTTGGCGTTGACATTGCCGATCTCGACGCGGGTGCGGCGGAAGGCTTTGCGAGCCTGGCTGCTGAACCAGACCGTGGCCACGGCCATGATCGGCAAGACGATCATGCTCAGCAGGGCGTAGGCCCAGTTCAGCGTCAGCATCTTGTAGACGATCCACACCAGCAGCAGGACGCCGCCAAGCACCTGGATGAGGGCGAAACTCATCGCCTGTTGCAGGGTGTCGGTGTCGTTGGTGATGCGGCTCATCACATCGCCGGCCTCGTTCTTGCCGTAGTAGCCCAGCGAGAGGCGATGGATATGGTCGAAGACTTCTTCGCGCAGCGCCCGCAACACGTGCTGGCCGGCCCAGTTCATGAGGTAGAACTGTAGCCCGGCAAAAACCGACACCAGGACGAAGAGGCCGATGATGCGCATCACCAGTCCGCCCAGCCCGGCGATGTAGTCGGCGGTGGCGGCTGAGGCGGGCAGGTCGGCATACCAGCAGTTCGTCTGGCTGGTGCCGCCTTCCAGACCGCCGCCAACGGCGCCCTGCGCGGCCAATGAACTGGTCACGGCCGGGGCGATGAAGCAATCGGTGGCCTGGCCGATCAACTCCGGCGCCAACACCTGCGCCCAGGTGCCAATGACGATGAGCACAGCGGTGAAGATGAGGACAAGGCTATAGTTCCTGAAATACCCGGCCAGGCGACGCAGGGTGACGCTGGTGCGCTTGGGTTTACGGATCTCTTGTTCGAGGATGGCTCGAGGGCCGCCAAACATGGTGTGGGTCTCCTGATCGTTGATCAGCCGGCGATGGCGACCATCTCGGCCTCGGGGGAGATGGCGTCTTCGACCAACTGGCTGTTGTAGATTTCGGCGTAGATGGGATTGGTTTCCATCAGTTCATCGTGTGCGCCCAAGCCGGCCACCCGACCCTTGTCGAGGACGATGATGAGGTCGGCGTTGCGCACGGTGCTGATGCGCTGCGCAATGACCAGGCTGGTGCGGCCCTGCATCAGGCGATCGAGCGCCTTCTGGATCTTGTATTCGGTCGCCAGATCGACGCTGCTGGTCGAGTCGTCCAGGATGAGGATGCGTGGGTCGAGCAAGAGGGCGCGGGCGATGGCAAGGCGCTGCTTCTGCCCGCCGCTGACCGTGGCCCCGCGCTCTCCCACTTTGGTGTTATAGCCGTCGGGAAAACCCATGATGAAGTCATGGGCGGCGGCGGCCTGAGCGGCGGCGATGACGTCCTCGTCGCTGGCGTCGGGCCGGCCAAAAGCAATGTTGTCGCGGATGGTGCCGCCGAAGAGGTTCGTTTCTTGCAGGACGATGCCGATCTGCGTGCGCAATGATTCGAGGGTAACATCGCGCACGTCGTGGCCGTCGATGAGGATGCGGCCTTCGCTCACGTCATAGAAGCGCGGGATCAGGTTGATGACCGAGGATTTGCCGCTGCCGGTGGCGCCGAGGATGGCGACCGTCTGACCCGGCCGGGCCTTGAAACTGACTGCCGAAAGCACCGGTTCGCCGCTGCTGAAGTAGCGGAAGGTGACATCTTCGAAAGCCAGTTCACCACGGATGGGGGGCAGCGCTTTGGCGTCGGGCTTGTCTGTGACTTCGTTGTGCGCATCCAGGATCTCGAAAATGCGGCTGGCGCTGGCGCTGGCCTGGCTCATCTGGCTGATGATGAAGCCGAGCTGACCGAGCGGGAAGAAGACATAGACCAGGTAGAGGCTGAACTTCTGCCATTCGCCGAAGGTCAGGGCGCCGTCGATGATCTGGCCGCCGCCAAAGTAGAGGATGGCGGCCTGGCCGAGGTTGGCGATCAGAAAGACGATGGGGAAGAGAAAGGAGAAGGTGCGCGAAATCTTGATCGACTGCGCCATCAGATCGTCGGCCGAGTCGTGGAAGCGGGCCTTCTGCTGTGGCTCGCGGGCAAAGGCCTTGACGACTTTGATCCCGGCCAGGTTCTCCTGGAGGATGGTGTTGAGGCGGGAGAGCTTGATCTGGGCCTGGGCGAAAAGGGGCTGGCTGATGGCGCCGAAAAGCATGAACAGCAGCAAGGCAATGGGCAGCACCGGCAAAATGACCAGGGTCAATTTTGTGTTGGTCAGAAAGAGGATGATGAGCGTGGCTGTGAGCAGGATGAAAGCCTGTGCCGCCAGCAAGAGGCCCTGGCCGATGAAAAGGCGGGTCTTTTCCACGTCATCGGTGGCGCGGATCATCAGTTGTCCGGTGCGGTTGCGGTCGTGGTAGCTGAACGAAAGTCGCTGGATCTTGGCGAACAGTTCGTTGCGAAAATCGAAGGCGACGCCCTGGCTGGCCTGCTCGGAAAGATAGGTTTGGGCATAGGCAAAGGCGGCGCGAATGACGGCCAGCAGGAGGATGAAGGCCATGGCCCAGTAGATCGCTCGCTCTGGGTTGGCGGCATAAGCCTGGTATTGGCTTTCACTCCAGCCCAACTTGTCCAGCGCCACCGGCAGGAAGTTGGCAGGAATGTTGGCCAGTTGCTGGGCGGTGACGCCGTTGGTGACGGCGTCGAGGATATTCTGAACGACCTGAGGCACGGCCAGCTGGGCGGCCACGCCGATGAGCAGAAAGAAATAGGCCGAGAAGGTGAGGCGACGATAGCGGCCCAAGTAGCGGACGGCCCGCATCAGGCCCTTGAAGCCCGGCCCGCCGCGTCGGCGGCCGCCGGCATTTGGATTGGCTACAGCTTGCAAGTGGGGACTCCTTGATAATTTGGCACGCGGATGAACGCGGATCAACGCGGTTTTTTGGGGATATTGCGTAGTACGTATTGCGTAGGTTTGCGATGATAGAACGCCACTCGGAACTCGGAACCCGGGACCCCTACTCCCCCACCGCGCCATAAGTGCCAGGAAGGTTGCCGTGATGGATGAGCGAGGCATGCAACTTGTCGAGCAGCGCCTGCATTTGGTCGATCTCGGTAGGGCTGAGGTCGGAGACGAGATGGTTGAGATAGGCGACGTGGCCGGGTGTGGAGGAACGGATCAACTCGCGCCCGCTGGCGGAAAGCCGGATGTGGAATTGGCGGCGGTCGCGGCGATCCAACTCCCGCTCGATCAGGCCGTCCTCTTCCAGCGAACGCAGAAGCGAGCTAACGGTATTCTTGGTGACGTTCTGGAAGCGGCTGAGTTGGGTGGGCGACACCGCCGCTTCGCCGCGTAGCTCGGCGGCATAGAGGTGCAGCAGCAAGCGCCAGCGCGGGGCCGACAGGTTCTCCTCGCGCATGTGCGCCTGTACGATCACATCATAGACATTCGCCAACATGCTGATCATCCGTAGCACGTCCACACCATGCGTTTCGGTGATACCGTGCTCGGCCATCAGGCGCTGGAAATGCTGGCGATGAGAGGGGGTCATGGTCAGATGGGTGGGCAGGGAGTTAATAACAGGTAGAATTATACGGCATCGAATTATTCGGTCTGTTAGTGAATTTCCAATTGCGGGGTCGAGTCTGCCGCCACTTTCGCAGCCGGGTGTTGCGCCGGCAGGTCGATCACAAAACTCGTCCCCTGTCCCACCCTGCTATCGACCGCGATCTGCCCCCCGTGCGCCTGCACCAACTGCCGGGCAATCGCCAGGCCCAGCCCGCTCCCCGCCCCGCCGCTCCGGCTGCGCGCAGGATCGCCCTTCCAGAAGCGGTCGAAGACAAAGGGCAAATCTTCCGCCGGGATGCCCTCGCCTGTGTCGCTGACCCTCATCCGCACGCCCCCCTCTCTCGCTTCCACCGCCAGGGTGATGGACCCGCCGGCAGGCGTGTGTCGCAAGGCATTGACCACCAGATTGCTCAGCACCTGGTTCAGCCGTCCCAAGTCGGCTGCGATGACGAAAGCGCCCGCGGAGGATGTCTCGGCAGCGGGTGTGATCTGCATGGAAACGCCAGCGGCTTCGGCCTGACCGCTGAAGGTCGTGTCGAGGTCGGCCAGCAATTCGCCAATATCGACCTGCTCCCAATGCATGGGCAACTCCCCGGCCTCGGCCAACGACAGCGTGCGCAAATCCTCCACCAGCCGCGCCAGCACCCGCGTCTCGTCCAGGGTGGCGCCAAGATGCGCCTCGTCGGCGAGATAGACGCCGTCGAGGATGCCTTCCAGGTTGCCCTGGATAATTTGCAGCGGCGTGCGCAATTCGTGCGCCACATCGGCGCTCAGGTTGCGGCGCTGCTGGTCCGCGCGCGCCAGTTCGGCGGTCATGCGGTTGAACGAGCGGGCCAGCTGTCGGAAATCACGCGGCCCGCGTTCGGACACACGCACACTCCAATCGCCCGCGGCCACGGCGTCGGCCGCGCTCATCACCTCGGCCAAAGGCGCGGCGAAGTGGCGAAAGGCCCGCACCGCCAGCGCCAGCGCCAGGATCGGCAACGCCAGCGCCAGACCACAACCGGCCATCCACACCACCACCGCCACCTGCCCATCACCGCCCGCCAAACGCGCCAGCAACAGCGCCAGGGTGAACATCCCGGCCAGGAGCAGAAGGACGATCAATCCGAATGTGACGACAAAACGAAGGAAGAGCGCGCGCCCGCGCCGCCGCGACCACGGCTCCGACCCATCCCACCCTTCCCGCCTCTCTCCCATCTCCTGGGGCGGAGGCGACCAGCCCTCGGGAGGACGCCAATCATGGCGCCAGTGGCGGTGCTTGGGCACGGTCAGTCCTCGCTGGCGAATTGGTAGCCCACGCCGTAGACGGTGAGGATGTAGATCGGTTCACTCAGGTTCGGTTCCAGCTTGCGGCGCAGATTCTTGATGTGGGCGTCGATGCTGCGGTCGAAGCCTTCGTAGATGATGCCATGCAAACGGTCGAGCAACTGGGCGCGGGTAAAGGTTTGGCCGGGGTGCTGGGCCAGGATGGCCAGCAATTCGAATTCGGTGCGCGTCAGGTGCAGCGACTGTCCCCCGCGCAGCAGGCGATGCCCGCTCAGGTCGATCTCCAGATCGGCGACCCGCACCACGCCAGGCGTGATCACACTCCCGCGCGTCCGCCGCAAAACCGCCCGCACCCGCGCCGCCAACTCGCGCGGCGAAAACGGCTTGGTGATGTAGTCATCGGCGCCCAACTCGAGGCCAATCAAACGGTCAGTCTCGTCTACCCGCGCCGTCAGCATGATGATCGGCACCTCCGACTGGCGTCGCAAGGCCCGGCAGACCTCCAAGCCATCCATCCCCGGCAGATTGAGGTCGAGCACGATGAGATCGGGCCGTTCGCGCCGGGCATGCGCCAGGGCCAGATCGCCGCTTCCGGCGACAATGACGCGAAAGCCATCCTTCTCCAAATAGTCGCGCGCCTGCTGCACGATCATCGCTTCGTCATCGACCACAAGAATGGTGCCGTTCATCGCTCAGGTTGTACCAGGAACAGGGTCAATCTGCAAACACGCCCCATCCCACCTCCGAGTTGGCCGAGGTGAGATGGGGCCGAGGTCGCTACCGATTCGGGTCTACGGCTTCCGGGCTGGCGGCCGGCGTCCCGAGATCAGGTGTGTTTGCCGGTCCTGTTGGCTGAGGGGCTGCGCTGGCATCATGCCGGCAGGGGCCAGGGCCATGATGCCAGCGATGGCGCCAGTGCTCTGGCGGCCCCCCGGCGCCCTGCCAGGCCTTGTGACGGAAGGAGCGGCCGGCAGCGAGGAATAGCAGGGCCAGCAGGCCGAGCGGCAACAGGCAGGCCACGAGACCAAAGCCAGGGCCACCGAAGCCTTGCCCGTAGGCCATGTAGGGGGTCAAGACAGCGCCGGCATTGCCATCGCCATTGGCGACCGCCTGGCCCATTAGATAGCCCTGGGTCCAGGCGCGGCGCTGCATGGCCGAGCCGCCAAACATCAGCAGGCCGATGACCAACAAGACGACGAGCGCGAAGGAGAGAAAACGTGGGTGCATTGGGAAGGAACCTCCGTGAGCGGGGGGCAGCGTGGCGCTGCCGTGGTGACGTGATGCCCCTACTCTGTGGCAAAGCTGTGAAGAAATGATGAATGTCTTGGCAAGAACCCTGGCAGAATAACGCCCACTTTCACTTCTTCGGCCAGGTCGTGGTTCGTCCGGTTGCGAGTGAAGTTTTTTCACAGGCATCGCCCAATTTACTTGTATTTCTTCGTCACTTTTTGTAAAATACCGTGATTCTATTGACAGGGAGATGCAAATATGTCAGAATCTTCACACAAGGTCGTCGTGCTCGACGAAACGGATCGAGCCATCCTGCGAGAACTACAACGGAATGGCCGCATCCGCCACACCGAGCTTTCTGGCCTCATCAACCTATCTGCCCCGGCCCTGCACGCCCGTATCCGCCGTCTGGAGCAATCCGGTTTGATCCGCGGCTATGTGGCCCTGCTCGACCGGGAACTGGCCGGTTACGATATGCTGGTGGTGGTGCATGTAACCACCGCCCTCCACCAGTATGAGCACCTCGAACGCTTCCGCGCCACCCTGGCCGCCATGCCAGAGGTGCTGGAATGCCTGCACGTGACCGGCGAATACGATTATCTGCTGAAGGTGGCGATCCGCCATCGCAGCGACCTGGAACACTTCGTCGTCCACAAACTCTCTCCCATCCCCGGCGTCACGCGCGTGCGCACCAGCCTGGTGTTGCGAGAGATCAAATCGACCACAGCACTGCCGCTGGAGTAGGTTTGCATCCCTCCTCCTGCGGCCAGGCCCCGAGGAGGAAACATGCAAACTTATCGGCTTGCTCTCATTGGCTTCGGCAACGTCGGCCAGGGGCTGGCTCAGATCCTGCGCGACCGCCGGGCCGACTTGGCCGCGCGCTTCGGCGCTGATATTCAGATCGTAGCCGTCAGCGACCTGCTGAAAGGCAGCCTGTATGACCCCGCCGGGCTGGACCCCGCCCTGTTGCTCGAAACCGTGCAGCGCGACGGATCTTTGGCGGCCATGCCCGCGCCTCAACGCGGGTGGGATGCCCTCGCCACCATCACCGCGAGTAACGCCAATGTGGTGGTGGAGATGAGCTACACCGATCTGCGCACCGGCGAGCCGGCCATCACCCACCTGCGCCGGGCGCTCGAACTGGGCAAACACGCCCTTACCACCAACAAAGGCCCGGCGGCGCTGGCCTTTCGGCACCTGACCGAACTGGCAAAACAGAAGCAGGTCGAGATCGGGGTCGAGGGCACGGTGATGAGCGGTACGCCGGCGCTGCACCTGGGCGCAGACCTGCTGGCCGGGGCCGGCATCCGTCGGGTGCAGGGCATCCTCAACGGCACCAGCAACTACATCCTCAGCCGGATGGAAGACGGCGCCGCCTATGCCGAGGCGCTGGCCGAGGCCCAGGCCCAAGGCTACGCCGAGGCCGACCCCAGCGGCGATGTCGAAGGTTATGATGCCGCTGGCAAAGTCGTCATCCTCGGCAACCTGCTTCTGGGCGGCGACCTCACCCCGGCCGACATCGACCGCACCGGTATCACCGGCCTGACCACGGCTGACATCGCCGCCGCCGCCCAAGCAGGAGAACGCTGGCGGCTGGTTGGTTGCGCCGAAAGAGAAAACGGCCGCGTCCAGGCCGCCGTCCGGCCCGTGCGCCTGCCGCTCTCGCACCCGCTGGCCGGCGTGCGGGGAGCGACCAATGCCATCACCTACACCACCGACCTGCTGGGCGATGTCACCCTCATCGGTCCCGGCGCCGGCCGCATCGAGACCGGCTACGCCCTGATCGGCGATCTGCTGGCCATCCATGCGCACTCGCAGTATGTGGGGCGCCAGGTGTGAACCGTGAGGCGTGATGTCTGGCACCATCGCCTCGCGCCTCCCCCCTCACCTCTCACCCGATTTAGGAACACATCCCATGACCGAACACACCCCCCAAACCATGGGTCAGCAATTTGGCCGCCGATCCTGGGCCGAACCGTGGAAAATCAAGATGGTAGAGCCGCTGCGCACCACCACGGGCGCCGAACGAGAGCAAGCGGCGACCGAGGCCGGCTACAACACCTTCCTGCTGCGCTCCGACGATGTCTACATCGACCTGTTGACCGACAGCGGCACCAGCGCCATGAGCGACCGCCAATGGGCGGGGATGATGCTGGGCGACGAGGCTTACGCCGGCAGCCGCAATTTCTACAATCTGGAACGCGCCATCCAAACCCATTACGGCTACAAGTACATCGTGCCCACCCACCAGGGCCGCGGGGCCGAGCATCTCCTCAGCCGAGCGGCGATCAAACCCGGCCAGTTCATCCCCGGCAATATGTACTTCACCACCACCCGGCTGCACCAGGAGATGGCAGGCGGCGTCTTCGTGGATGTGATCATCGACGAAGCGCACGACCCTACCCACCTCCATCCCTTCAAGGGCAATGTCGATCTGGGCAAGGTGGAGGCGCTAATCGAGCGCGAGGGGGCAAGCAAGATCGCCTATATCAGCCTGGCCGGGACGGTGAACATGGCCGGCGGGCAGCCGGTGAGCATGGCCAATGTCAAGGCGCTACGGGCCTTGTGCGACCGGCACGGGATCAAGATCTATCTCGATGCCACGCGCATGGTCGAAAACGCCCTCTTCATCCAGGAGCGCGAGGACGGCTACGCCAACATCCCCATCGCCGCCATCCTGCGCGAGTTTTGTAGCTACACCGATGGCGCTTGGATCAGCGCCAAGAAGGATAGTCTGGTCAACATCGGCGGCTGGCTGGCCGTGAACGATTGGGATCTGTTCGAAGAACTGCGCAACATGGTCGTCGTCTACGAGGGCCTGCACACCTACGGCGGGCTGGCCGGGCGCGACATGGAGGCCATGGCCATCGGCATCGCCGAATCGGTGCAGGATGAACACGTGCGCTCCCGCGTCGGCCAGGTGCGCTATCTGGGCGAGTTGCTGACCGAGTGGGGCATCCCCATCGTCCAACCGGTCGGCGGTCACGCCATCTTCCTCGATGCCAGGGGCTTCTACCCCCACCTGCCGCAGACCGCCTTCCCTGCCCAAACCCTGGCCGCCGAACTCTATCTGGATTCGGGCATCCGCGCCATGGAACGCGGCATCGTCAGCGCCGGACGCGACCCCAAGACCGGCGATCACTACTACCCCAAGCTAGAGCTTACCCGCCTCACCATCCCCCGGCGTGTGTACACACAGGCGCACATGGACGTGGTGGCCGAATCGGTCAAGGCCGTCTACGACGCCCGCGCCCAGGCGCGCGGCCTGCGGATGGTCTACGAGCCGCGTTATCTGCGCTTCTTCCAGGCCCGGTTCGAGCGGTTGTGAGTCGCAGATGGCAGGTCGCAAGTCGCGCTGAGAGATCCCGACCACGGAACAATTAAGGAGATTCAAGCCATGAAGATGCTTCTCGCTGGTCATTGGGTCGACCGCCCCCGGCAGATGGAGGTGCGGGACCCACAAGACAACCGTCTGATCGACACCGTCCCCCTGGCCGACGCCGAGGACATGAAGGCCGCCATCGAGGCCGCCGTGCGGGGCGCCTGCCAGGCCCGCTGCCTGCCCACCCACCAGCGCATGGCCATGCTCCAGGGCGCGGCCGATTTCATTGCCGCCCACCACGAAACCTACGCCCGCACCATCGCCGGCGAAGGCATCAAGACCATCCGCGAGGCGCGCAAAGAGGTGAGCCGCTGCATCGACACCCTTCGCATCAGCGGCGAGGAAGCGCGGCGCATCAGCGGCGAAACCATCCCCTTCGACCAACGACCGGGCAGCGAAAACCGCCTGGGCTTCTATGTGCGTGAACCGATCGGCGTCATCGGCGCCATCACCCCGTTCAACGACCCGCTCAATCTGGTGGCGCACAAAGTGGGGCCGGCCCTGGCCGCAGGCAATGCCATCATCGTCAAACCCGACTCGAAGACACCCCTCAGCGCCCTCAGATTGGCCGAGGCCATCGACCAGACCGGGCTGCTGCCTCAGGGCATGTTGCAGGTGATCACCGGTCGCGGCAGCGAGATCGGTGACATCCTGGTGGGCGACCCGCGCCTGCGCATGATCTCGTTCACCGGCGGCCTGGAGGTGGGGCAGGAGATCATGCACAAGCTGGGGCTGAAGAAGGTGGGGATGGAGTTGGGCAGCAACTCGCCTGTCATCGTCATGCCCGACGCCGACCTCGACCAGGCCGTGGCCGCCAACGTCAGCGGCGCCTTCTGGGCGGCGGGGCAGAACTGCCTGCACGTGCAGCGGCTGCTCGTCCACGAAAGCATCTACGAGCCGTTCGTCGCCGCCTTTGTCGCCGGCGCCGAACGCTACCGCGTGGGCGACAAACAAGAGGAGACCACCGACATGGGGCCGTTGATCAACGAAGCCTCGGCCCGCCGTGTGGAACGGATGGTGGATGAAGCCATCGCCGCCGGGGCCAGGCTGCTGACCGGCGGCCGGCGTTGGGGCAGCTTCTATGCCCCCACCCTGATCGAAAACGTCCCTGCCTCCTGTTCCCTGGCTCGCGAGGAAGTCTACGGCCCCGTCACCCTGGTCTACCGCTTTCGCACCCTCGACGAAGCCATCGCCCAGGCCAACGATGTAGAGTACGGTTTACAGGCGGGCATCTTCACCCGCGACCTCCAGGCCGCCTTCCGCGCCGCCCGCGATCTGCACTGCGGCGGGGTGATGATCAACGAGAGCACCGACTACCGCATCGACGCCATGCCCTTCGGCGGCGTCAAAGGCTCTGGCTTGGGGCGCGAAGGCATCCGCTTTGCCCTGGACGAAATGACCGAGCCAAAAGTCGTTTGTTTCAATTTATGACCCACGAGTGTGCATTGCCTCTGCCCTCACCCTTTGCCCCCCCGACCCTCAACGCAACACAGGAGCACCCATGTCCACCACAACCACTTACACCCCCGGCGTCCGGCGCTATATCGAAATGGGCGAGACAATGACGGCGCAAATGGTCGCCCAGCGCCAACGCATGAAAAAGATGCGCTTCGACACCATCGCCGTACACGGACTGTATGGCATGGACGCCGCCCTCGCCAACCAGGGCAGCATCCTGGAACCGGCCTATCTTAGCGCCGCCCAGCATTTCGAGAACAGCGACCACATGGAGGCCGCTCTGGCCTATCTGATGCCCTCCTGGACCTACACCCGCATCGCCAACCCCACCCTCGGCTATCTCGAAGAAACCCTGGCCCTGCTGGAAGGCTACGGCTGCGATTGCGCCACCAGCGCCTGCGCCACGGCCTCGGGGATGGCCGCCATCTTCATGGCCACTAACCCCTTCCTGGCCCAATCGGGACCAGTCGGAAACGGACATGACGGCGGACGGGCAGGCGCAAGCGGCGAAAAGATCAACATCGTCGCCAGCGCCAAATGTTATGGCGGCACCTTCATGCTCTTCAGCCAGCGCTACGCCGCCGATCGTGGCATCGATGTGCGCTGGGTCAAGGACCCGCTCGACCTGGCCGAGTGGCAGAGCAAGATCGACCGCCGCACCCGCTTCGTCTACGGCGAGATGCCCAGCAACCCCGGCCTG
>CAYWPZ010000015.1:29431-32485 GCA_964460135.1 uncultured Caldilineales bacterium
CGACATGGCCCATGCTCACGGCATCCCCCTCATCATCGATGCCACCGTCGCCACCCCCGCCCTCATGCGCCCCCTGGCCCACGGCGCCGACATCGTCGTTCACTCGGTCAGCAAGAGTATGGCCAGCAGCGGCTTTGCCATCGCTGGCGTCCTCATCGCCCGCCACAACCTGCCCAGCCGGGTCGGCCCCGACGAAATGCGCCAGAATTTCGCCGCCTACGTCAAACTCCTACCTTTCCGCGACCACGGCCCCTCCATCAGCCCCTTCAACGCCCTGATGGCGATGAACGACCTGCGCACCCTCCGCAGCCGCATGGACATCCTCAGCCGCAACAGCATGGCGGTCGCCCGTTTCCTGGCCCAACATCCGGCAGTCGAGGGCGTCTTCTATCCCGGCCTGGAAGATATGCCCGGCCACAACTTGGCCCGGCGCTACATGTGGCTGGCCGATGGCGAATGCGACTACGGCCAAGCCGTGAACCGCTACGGCCACCTGCTGGGTTTCACCGTCAAGGGCGGGGCCGAGGCGGCGCGACGAGCGTTCGACAACTTCCAGATTATCTGGCGGGCCACCGATTTGGGCCGGATCAAGAGCGTCGCCACCATCCCGGCCATCTCCACCCACCAGCAGCAAGGCGATGCCGGCCGGGCCCTGGCCTCGGTGCCTGCCAACCTCATTCGCCTCAGCATCGGCGCCGAACACCCCGACGACATCATGGCCGACCTCGACCAGGCCTTGAAGAAAGCTCCCGCGCGGGTCATGGCCCCCGCCTTCGCCCTAGCCTGACGCCCCCCCCCCGAAGCGTGAGGCGTGAAGGCAGGCGGGGTGGGTTAACCCCCCAAGCGTGACCGGGCAAGACCGGCACCGGCCCTCAACCTGGCGAGCAACGAAGGTCTGCCGGGCCTTCAGCACCTGTGCTACCCCGCCCGCCGCACCCACAGATGATGCCCCTCCCGGCGGGTGATCACCACCGCCTCGCCCGCCTCGATGGTCTCGCCTTCGGCCGTCGCCTCCCACCATGTCCCCTGGGCGAAGACCATGCCGTCCGGGGCCAGCCGTGTGCGGGCATGGCCGCCGCCACCCACCAACGACGCCACACCCACAGCTGGACGGCGCTGAGTGCGCACCACCAACCGCAAGGCGACGATCATGAACAGCGCCAGGGCGGCCGCCAGGCCCAGGATGACCGCCCAGGGGATGGGATAGTAGGGCGTATTGAAAAGCATGGCCGAGCCGATGACAAAAGCGGTGATGCCGGCGGCGGTGAGGATGCCGCCGGTGTGGGCCTTTAGCTCGACGGCAAAGAGAAGGAAGGCGATGAGGATGAAGGCAAGCCCGGCCCAGTTCGCCGCCAACGTTCCCAGCGAATAGAAGGCCAGCAACAGGCAGATGACGCCGATGGCCCCCGCCACATAGCCGCCGGGGGCGCTGAGTTCATAAAGCAGGGCGTTCAGCCCCAGAGTGAGCAAGATCGCCGCCACCACCGGGTTGCCGAGCACCGCCAGAAACTGCTCGAAAAAGTTGGGGGCATATTCCACCGTCTCTGCTCCCGCCAGCGCCAGCGTGTGTTCCTTGCCAGCCACCACCACGGTGCGGCCATCGAGCTGAGCCAACAGGTCGGGGAGATCGGCGGCAATGACATCGACGGCGCCCAGTGCCAGCGCCTCTTGCGCGGTCGCGGCTTCGGCCGCCAACACAGTCTGCTCGGCCCAGGCCTCCACCTCGGGTCCGCGGCGCGCCGCCAGCGAACGGGCCGTGGCCGCCAACGCTTCGTTGGCCTTCTGCTGGGCGGTTTCGGGCAGAGCCTCGCCGCCGGCCCCCACCGGGCTGGCCGCCCCAATCAGCGTCTCCGGCGCCATCGCTGCCAGATGCCCGGCCAGCGTGATCAGCGTCCCCGCCGAGGCCGCCCAGGCCCGCGCCGGCGCCACATAGACGATCACCGGCGTCGCTGCTTGCTCGATGGCCTGGGTGATGCGCTTGGTGATGTCAACCGACCCGCCGGGCGTATCCAACACGAAAACCACCGCCGCGGCCCCCGACTGTTCGGCCTCGCCCAGGCCGCGCTCCAGATAAGCCAGCATCGAGGGCGTCACCGGCCCCTCATAGCGCAGCACCACCACCGAGCCGGCGCCGGCGTCAACCCCAGCACCGAAGAACAACGAGAACAACAGCAACAACCGCGGGACGAACAAGTAGGCGAACATGGCAGCAACTCCTTTTGGCTTCATTTTAGCAGAAAATCGCGCTTCTGCGCGGGGCATTCCCCGAGAAAGTCATCCTCCGTTTTCTTTCGCTTGCGGATGGGGACAACGTTGTGGATAGGTGGGCGTCCAACCTGTGCAGAAACGGTGTACTGGCTGTTGGCGGCATCGGCAAAACTTCTTCCTGGCTGTGAATAGCGGCAGCGAAACGACGAAACACCTCCAGATCCCCGCGAACGTCGGCCAGGCCGCTATTTAGTATCTCCGCCGCCGCCGGAGACAAGCTCTTGTACTGCTTTTCACACAGCCGGAGCAATAACGGGCCGGGCTGTGGAGACCGCCCTCTTTTCATCCCCAGTCTCGTCCCTGCCGCCGCTGACTAAAGAGAGGAAGACGCCGACCGGAGAGGGGCATATTTAGTGGTCGGCGTCGCCATTTGCGCCGACCATCCACATTTCCCCAGCCCCTACGAAGACGACGATCACAGAATAAACAGACGATCTTCCTTTTTCAATGCGACCCTACGCCGCGGCCATACGCACGGACTCACAAAGCCGCGCCAAACGGCACGCCGCTCTCCACACGAGGTTGCCGTGCACAAAGTTTAACCTCTTTATGACAAGTAGTGCTTGACAGCAATGAGCAAACAACCTATACTGAATATAGTTACGAACCCCAAGAAATTGCTAGTTTCTATCACTTGGCAGTCAGTTTAGCACCAGCCAACGCCACGATGAATTGGGTGCGAATCCAAAAAATCGAAGGCTTACGCGGGGAAGCTGATGGAAAATGCTGCTAAGGAGCGCAATCGCCCGGCAACATACCATGACGACCGATTTGCTAACGTCTGGT
>CAYWPZ010000016.1:0-9050 GCA_964460135.1 uncultured Caldilineales bacterium
CGGCCCAATCCTTCCGCTATGAAGGCTACGACATCATCAGCCTGCAAAAGTTGGTCGAACGCGACTACACCGTGCCCCCGGTGCAGACCTCACAAGAGACCATCGGCTACTACGCCAAACGCATCGCCGCCGATGTCAAGTTGCCCTCGCAATTTGCCGCTCTTGCCCCCAAAGTGCGCGAGTTTCTGGCAACACGGGCCTTCGGCGAGCCGGTGAATCTGGATGATCCCGTCATCCTGAAGGCGATCAACACCAATGTCGCCCAATACGTCACGGTGACCACGTTCGTCAAGGCGCTGCGCCCACTGGTGGTCGAGGAACTGGAACCGAGATTGATCGACGAAGGCCGCCGCCTTTCCGAAACCCGACCTTTTCCCTACTCCCGACCCACCATTGCCGCCAACAAGACCGTCTTCAATCTTGTGCCCTGCGGCAACGAGTTCGAGAAAGCCTTCGCCAAATTTCTCGAAGACGCGCCCGATGTCACCCGTTTTGCCAAACTGCCAGAGGCGTTCGGGTTCGCCATCGAGTACACCGACGCCAGCAATAATCTGCGCTATTACGAACCCGATTTCGTGGCCGTGACAGCAACGGGCGTGCACTACCTGGTGGAAACCAAAGGCCGCGAGGATGTCGATGTCGCCAACAAAGATCGGGCGGCGATGCTGTGGTGTGAAAACGCTACGCGATTGACCGGCGTCGAGTGGCAATACATCAAGGTGCCGCAGAAGGAGTTCGAGAAGCTGCAAGCTGGCGAGTTTGCCGACCTGCTGGTATTTGTCCTGCCATCTCCATTGGGCACCCCATAAGTTCTCAATCTCCAATCCGCAATCCCCAATCCCCGGAGCCACCCATGATCGCCGACAACCATCGCGACTACAAAGATTTACCTCACCTCACCAGCGGCGACGAGGAGTTCCGCGCCAAGTTCCTTTCCTGGGACTTGGGCAACATCTCCTATGTCGATGTGCAGGAATACCTGAAAAGCAAAGACACCATCCTCGTCCCCATCGCCAGCTTCGAACAGCATGGCCCCCACCTGCCGCTCTACACCGACACCATCACCGCGGTCGAGATCAGCAGGCGCGTGGCCGAGATGATCGCCGTCCTCCACACCCCGCCCATCTGGACGGGCTATTCGCCGCAGCACATGTACGCGCCCGGCGCCGGACGCGGCACCATCACCCTGCGCAGCACCACCCTGCTCAACCTGATGTACGACGTGGCTCGCAGCCTCATCCATCACGGCTTCAACCGCATCATCTTCATCAACGGCCACGGCTCCAACGTCAAGGTTGTCGATCCCATCCTGCGCAAGCTGCGCTACGAGACCGGCGCTCTGATCAGCTTTGTCAAACCCTACATGGAAAACTATGTCGGCATCCTCAAGGGCCTGATGGAGAATCCGCCCGAGGAAACCCCCGGCTGGCACTCGTCCGAACTGGAGACCTCGCAAGACCTGGCCTGGAATGAAAAGTACGTGCGCATGGATCGGGCCGCTTTCACCAAAGCCCACATCCCCGAATTCCTGCCCAAGTCGTTCGAGAAGAAAGACGGCATGCCCGATGTCGAATTCGAGGACTACAAATACTTCACCTTCCCCATGGACCACCACGAGTTCATCGCGAGCGGCGTCATCGGCAACCCCCTGCGGGCGACGAAGGAAAAGGGCGAGGAAGCGTTCCGCCGCCTGAGCGAGCACACCGCGCGGGGCATCCTGGAGCTGATGAAGGTACAAGTAGAAGTGCACAATCGGGAGTTTGTGGATCGGGTGTTTTAGGTCTGCTTTGCGGGTCCAGATGGTCAGATCATGGCTGTTTGTGCTATGATCTGACCATCCTTTTGTGCGAGTTTGTCGCGGAAGAATATGACCACCCTCATCCCCATCACTGTGGAAGAACAAACCCTCCTGGGCGTTGTGCGGCGTCTCCCACCTGAGCGAGTGTCAGAGGTGATCGACTTTGCTCGCTTTCTTCATCATCGCGGGCAAAGTGTGGTCGAGTATGCAGAAGCGGGTGAACACAAATCTGTGGAAAGGCTCGCCCAAGGAGACGCGCGTTGGGATGCGCTTCTGGCAACAGAGGAGTCGCAGCGCCTGCTCGAGCAGATGGCTGACGAGGCTCTGGCAGAGACCGAGGCGGGGATGGCCGAATCGGTTGTGTTCACCGATGAAGGCGAAATCGGGCCGGGATGAAATCGCAAGCGCTGCCGCGATTCTGGAAGCTGTATGGCGGGTTGCCAAAGGAAGTGCGGCGGCGCGTGGGGCAGACATTTCGAATTTGGAAGCAGCATCCAGAGGCGCCCGGCCTTCATTTCAAGCGCGTCAGCGAGACGCGGCCTGTCTATTCGGTGCGCATCGGAGATGACTTTCGCGCTCTTGGTCTGCTGCACGGCGACACCGTCACCTGATTTTGGATTGGGATGCACGACGAGTATGAGAGAATGCTGAAATCGCTCCGATGATCAGTTCAGTTTCGCCGCATTCCTGAGCATTCATTCGCTTACATTGTTCACAGCATGAAGCGCGGACATGAAAGTTGGCATCTTGAGTTCCATCTTTCAGGAGTAGAGATAAGGAGAATCCATGATGACTGCATCCGCCCCCATCGGCACCATCAGCGCCGCCATCGCCAACCTGCGCGGCGGCCCCGGCACTAACTTCCCGGTCGTCGCGCAAGCGCAACAGGGAATGGCCCTCACCATCATCGGCCGCAACAGCGCCGGGGATTGGTGGCAAGTCTGCTGCCTGAACAATACCGCCGGCTGGGTCTATGGCAACCTGCTGGTGATCGAAGGCTCGACCGCCGATCTGCCCGTCTTCGGCGCCGCGTCGGTTGCCGGCGCCTCGCCGGCGCCGCCTCCGCTGCAGGGCTGGCGCGGTGAATACTTCGCCAACCGCGACCTGCAAGGCCCGCCGGCGTTTGTGCGCGACGACGCCGAAATCGACTTCCACTGGGCCGGGGCCGCCCCCGGCCCCGGCTTGTCGGGCGTCAACTTCTCGGCCCGCTGGACGCGCACGCTCGACTTCGCCGCCGGCAACTACATCTTCTCGGCCAAAGCCGATGATGGCGTGCGTGTCTATCTGGATGGCTGGTTGGTGATCGACCAATGGCAGATCGGCGCCGCCCAGACCTACACCGGGCGCTTCGACGGCGTTGGCGCCGGCCCGCATACGCTGAAAGTGGAATACTTCCAGGCCGAAGGCGACGCCGTCGCTGTCTTTCGCTTCGAAAGGGCCCCCGAACCCGGCCAATGGCTGGGCGAGTACTTCGCCGGGGCATCGTTGCAAGGGGCGCCGCGGCTGGAACGCGCCGAGCCTGAACTACGATTCCACTGGGGGGTGAACTCTCCCGATCCCAGCCTCCCCGCCGGCGACTGGTGCGCGCGCTGGACACGCAAGGCCAATTTCGAGGCCGGAAACTACACCTTCCAGGCGCAAACAACCGGCGGCATCCGCGTCTACCTGGACGGCTGGTGCGTGATCGATCAGTGGCGCGAGGCCCCCGAAGCGCCCTCCTATAGCGGTCGCTTCGAAGGCGTTGGCGCCGGCGAGCACACCGTCAGGGTCGAGTACTTCGCCCGCGGCCCCGCCCTGATCAACGTCTGGTGGGAACGCGCTTGATCCCATGCTTCTCACTCTGGCTTACGGTCGCACTGGCCTGAGCGTCGATCTCCCCGACGACGCCGACATCCTTCGCCCGACCTTCACGCCTGGCCTGCCCGATGAGGCTGCGGCCCTGCGCCAGGCCCTGCGCCACCCCATCGCCAGCCCACCTCTGGCCGCCCTCGTGCGGCCCGGCGACTCGGTGGTGGTCGTCCACACCGACATCACCCGCGCCACGCCCAACGAGCGGATGCTGCCCGTCCTCCTGGCCGAGCTGGAGGGGGCGGGCGTCCGCCGGGACGACATCACCCTGCTGAATGGGTTGGGCACGCACCGCCGCCAGAGCGAGGCCGAGCTGCGGGCGATGCTGGGGGATGCAGTGGTGGACAACTATCGCTGCCTCCAGCATAGCTGCTTCGACGAGGAAAACCTGCTCAGCCTGGGCGTGACTGCGCTCGGCCACCCCGTCCGCATCAACCGCGCCTATCTCGAAGCCGATGTCCGCATCCTCACCGGCTTCATCGAGCCGCACTTCTTCGCCGGCTTCAGCGGCGGGCCAAAGGCGGTGCTGCCCTCGTTGGCCGGGACAGAGAGTGTGTTCAGCAACCACGGCCTGGGTATGATCGGCCATCCCAAAGCCACCTGGGGCGTGACGTCGGGCAACCCCATCTGGGAGGAGATGCGGGAGGTGGCCTTGCTCACCCGCCCGACTTTCCTGCTCAATGTGACGCTGAACACCCGCAAGCAGATTACGGGCGTCTTTGCCGGCGACATGCTGGCTGCCTACGCCGCCGGCTGTGAATTCGTCCGGGCCAGTGCGATGGCCGGGGTGAGGCGGCCGTATGACATCGTGCTGACGACCAACAGCGGCTATCCCCTCGACCAGAATCTGTACCAGGCCGTCAAAGGCATGAGCGCGGCGGCGCCGATCGTGCGCGAGGGCGGCGCCATCATCGTCGCCGCCGCCTGCGCCGACGGCCTGCCCCAGCACGGCAGATACGCGGCGCTGTTGGCGGCCGGCGGCTCGCCGCAGGGCGTGCTCGACCTGATCTCGCAGCCGGGTTTCAGCGAGCACGACCAGTGGCAGGTGCAGATCCAGGCCCAGATCCAGCTGCGGGCGCAGGTCTTCGTCTACAGCGACGGCCTCAGCGATGGGCAGATCACCGGCGCCCTCCTCACCCCCTGCCGCGACATCCCCGCCGCCATCGCCGATCTCCGGCGCCGATTCGGCCCCCACGCCCGCGTCTGCGTACTCCCGGACGGGCCGCTGACGATTCCGTATCTTGAATCAGGACAGCTGGCATAGCCATGAACCAGAGATCGCCCATTTCCTTCTCGCAGGTTGACAGAAGCAGCAGCGATGGCCCAATGATCGTCATCAACGCCAACTATGAGCTTTTCGTCTTTACGCTTGTCCTGCTTTCGGTGTTGAACTCGGTCGCGTTGTTGTTCGCGTTGGAGGCCGAGCAGAAGCGCGTCATTGCCATCGTCAACCTGTGCATCAGCATCTTCCTGCTGCTGGATGCCAGCATCCGCCTGGCGCGGGCGCCGAGCAAACGCCGCTTCTTCCTGGCCCTCTACGGTTGGCTCTATTTCATCGGCGGCCTGCCCATTCCCTTTTTCGCTCTCTTTCGCCTCTTGCAGACGGGTCTGCTCGTCCATCGTCTGCGGAGGTCGGATTACGCAGCGATGGGACAGGTGGTCATCAGGCGGCGGGCGCAAAGCACCCTGCTTGTCATCGTCTTCGCCGTCATCCTCGTGCTGGAAATCGGGGCCGTCCTCATCCTGCGGGTAGAACAGGGGGCCGAGGCGGCCAATATCAGGTCGGCGGCGGATGCATTATGGTGGGGCATTGTCACCGTCGCCACTATCGGCTACGGCGACCGTTACCCGGTCAGCAACGGCGGCCGGGTGGTGGGCGTGTTCATGATCGTCGCCGGGGTGGCCCTGTTTAGCGCCATTACCAGCTTCATGGCCCAATGGTTCCTGGCCCCCAAGCGCTCCCCTCGCCGCACGCCGGCCTTGCCCCAAGCTGTGGTCGCCCCCGCCGACCAAATTGCCTCCCTGCGCCAGCTCCTGCAAGAACGGGAAGCCGCCAACCAGGCGTGGATGGCCGAGATCGAGGCCCGGCTCGCCGCCCTTGACGACGCCATCAAACCTCACTGACACCCACCCCCAATCTCCAATCTCCAATCTCCAATCCCCAATCTCCGATCTCCCCCCCGACTTCATGCCCCATCTCACCCCCTATCTCCTCATGGCCGCGCTGGTGGCCTTCCTGATCGGCATGTCCAAAGGCGGGCTGGGCGGCACGCTCGGCGCCCTGGCCACGCCCCTGATGGCGCTGGTCATGCCGGCGAACAAGGTCATCGGCCTGATCCTGCCGGTGCTGATTTTTGCCGACTTGTTCGCCGTTGGTTTTCATTGGCGGCGGTGGGATCGCAGGATCATCCTCCTGCTCGTCCCCGCCTCGGTGGTGGGCGTGGCGGTCGGCGCCGCCTTCCTCAGCCGCGTCTCTGCGGACACACTCAAGCTGACGTTGGGCGTGATCACGCTCATCGTCGCCGCCTACAAGCTGATCGAGAGCCGCATTGGCCGCGCAGCCAGCTACCAGCCACGCGACTGGCATGGCTACCTGGCAGGCGGCGTGGCCGGCTTCTCTTCGACCCTCGCCCACACCGGCGGGCCGCCCGCCAGCATCTATCTGCTGATGCAGGACATCAGCCCGCGCGCCTTCATCGCCACCTCGGCCCTATTCTTTCTCATTCTCAACTGGCTGAAAGTGCCCTTCTACTGGCGCTCCGGCCTGTTCGATGCCGACGGCTTGCGCACGATGCTGCTGCCGGCGCTCATCTTCGTGCCCTCCGGCGCCTGGGTCGGCCGTTGGCTGGGCCTCCGGATGAACAAGCAGACGTTCGAGCTGGTGATCGCCGTCTTGTTGCTGTTCTCTGGCGTCCTGTTGATCTACCAGGTGGTGACGGCGTGAGGGGCCTGCAAGGATTGCGCGCTATCTGGGGCGCCGCTATAATCTTGCGAGATGAGATTGGAAGCTGTCCTTGATCAGAAGGCTTTACGAGCGCGGCTACAATCGACGCAATATCCTCAACCTGTTTCGCTTTATCGACTGAATCATGCGCCTTCGGCAGTGATGGCTTACGGTTGATGCCCGAGATCCGTCAAATCGATGATGCTGCTATCCTGCGCACTGTACACGAGGCGATCAAGACAGTGAAGACGCCGGATGAGCTGCGCACGTTGTATCGCCGGATGCTGGCCGAAGCCCGCCTCGAACCTGCTTGAGATGGCATCCCCCTGTTTTCCGAGCAGCGAGAAAGCGAGCAAAGGAGTTTGATCATGCCCAAACCTATCGTCCTCGCCGGCGCCCTCGACACCAAGGGCGCCGAATTCCAATTCGTCCGTGAGCTCCTGCAGGCGCAGGGCCACGAAACCATCGTGGTCGATTTCGGCGTCCTCGGCGACCCACCCCAGGCGCCGGATGTGAGCAATGACGAAGTGGCCCGCGCCGGCGGCAGCAGCATCGCCGAGCTGCGCGCCAAAGCCGACAAGACCTTCGCCATGCGCACGATGTCCGCTGGGCTGGCGAAGGTGGTGGCCGACTTGTACGCGGCCGGGCGGTTGGGCGGCATGTTGGGCATGGCCGGCAGCGGCGGCACTGCCATCGCCGCCACCGGGATGCGGGCCTTGCCCATCGGCGTGCCCAAGCTGATGGTCTCGACCATCGCCGCCGGCGACATCGCCCCCTATGTGGGCACGAAAGACATCACCATGATGCCATCGGTGGTGGACGTGGCCGGGATCAATCGCTTCAGCCGGCAGATCTACGTGAATGCGGCCGGGGCCATCGCCGGGATGGTGCGGATGGAAACGCCGGTTGTGAGCGCCGACAAACCACTGATCACCGCCAGCATGTTCGGCAACACCACGCCTTGCGTCAGCCACGCCCAGAAGCTGCTCGAAGCCCAGGGCTACGAAGTGCTGGTCTTCCACGCCACCGGCGCCGGGGGCAGGACGATGGAATCGCTGATCGAGGCCGGATTCATCACCGGCAACCTCGACCTCACCACCACCGAACTGGCCGACGAAGTCTGCGGCGGTGTGCTCAGCGCCGGCCCCGACCGCCTGCTGGCCTCGGCCCGTGGCGGCATCCCCACCGTGCTCGCTCCCGGCTGCGTGGATATGGCCAATTTCTGGGCGCGCTCCACCGTGCCGGAGCACTATCGCCATCGCAACCTGTACGAGTGGAACCCGAATGTGACCCTGATGCGCACGAACGTGGCGGAAAACCAACGCATCGGCGAAATGATCGCCGCCGCCGCCAATGCTGCCGCCGGCCCCACCGCCATCCTGATCCCGCTTCAGGGTGTGTCGCAGCTCGACAGCCCCGGCGGCGCCTTCTGGGACCCCGAAGCCGACGCCGCCTGCTACGACGCCATTAAAACCAACCTGCGGCCCGGCATTCCAGTCATCGACCTGGACTGCAACATCAACGACCCGGCGTTTGCCGAAAAAGCAGTGGCAACCTTGCTGAGTATGCTGTAGGCCCAAGTCAGTGTGAAACAGAGTAAGCCCCTGCGAAGAAATCCACGCAAATCAGCTTCTATCCGCGTCCCGAAAGATACGGAGACAAACAAATGGCCCGCATCAAACGCAAACAGATCCTAAAGCGCCTGCAGGCGCAAATCGAAGCCAAACGGCCCATCGTCGGCTGCGGCGCTGGCACGGGCATCTCGGCCAAATTCGCCGAGGCCGGCGGCGCCGACCTCATCATCATCTACAACTCTGGGCGCTACCGCATGGCCGGGCGCGGCTCGCTGGCCGGGCTGCTGCCCTATGGCGACGCCAACGGCATCGTCATGGAGATGGCGGCGGAAGTGCTGCCGGTCGTCGAAGACACGCCGGTGCTGGCGGGCGTCTGCGGCACCGACCCCTTCCGGCAGATGCCCGTCTTTTTGCGCGAGGTCAAGCGCGTCGGCTTTTCGGGCGTTCAGAACTTCCCCACCGTCGGCCTGTTCGACGGCGACTTCCGGGCCAACATCGAAGCCACCGGCATGGGCTATGACAAAGAGGTGGCGATGATCGCCCTCGCCCACGAGATGAATCTGTTCACCTCGCCCTACGCCTTCACCCCCAACGAAGCGCGGGCCATGACCGAGGCCGGCTGCGACCTGCTCGTTTGTCACGTCGGCCTGACTACCGCCGGCAGCATCGGCGCCGCCAAAGCCTACACGCTGGACGAGGCCATCGACCGGGTGATGGTCATGGCCGAGGCGGGCTGGTCGCTGCGCCCGGACTTGCTGGTCATCTGCCACGGCGGCCCCTTCGACGAACCGGAAAACGTGGGCGTAGCCCTGAAAAGGATGCCGGGCATCGTCGGTTTCTACGGCGCCTCTAGCATCGAGCGCCTGCCCACCGAACGCGCTATCCG
>CAYWPZ010000016.1:9060-32432 GCA_964460135.1 uncultured Caldilineales bacterium
AAGCAGCTGGACGTTGCCCTGGCCTGAGCCGGCTGCCCCGCCGCTCAGAGACCGATGCTTCTGAGATAGGCGCGGTTGCGGGCGGCACTTGCTTTGGGGCTGCCCATGCCAGGCAAGACATCCTGCTCGACCACAATCCAGCCGGCATAACCCAGCGCCCGCAACTGGGCCAACACAGCGGGGAAATCGACATCGCCCTGGCCCAGCTCGCAGAACAGACCCAACCCCACCGCCATCACGCCGTCCAGGCCCTCAGCCCGAGCGCGGTCTGCCACTGCCGGGTCCTGGTCCTTGAAGTGTACATGCCAGATGCGGTCGGCGTGGCGGCGAAGGCCGGTGAGAGGATTGCCGCCGCCGTAGCGATAGTGGCCGGTATCGAAACACAGCCCCAACAAGTCCGGGTCGGTCATCTCCAGCAGGCGCGCCGTCTCCTCCGGCGTCTCGATCCAGGTGCCGATGTGGTGGTGCACCACCGTGCGCAGACCCGTCGCCCGCTTGACGGCCTGGGCGACGCGGTGGGCGCCATCGGCAAAGGCCCGCCATTGGGCGTCGCTCATGCCCTGCTCGGGCCGGATGCGCCCGGCAAACAGCCTGCGGATGGGGTCCATAAAGGGGTCGTTGCCCAACACAACCAGGTTATCCGGGCCGCCCACCGCGGCCAGCAGGCGGGCGGTGCGCACGGCGTCGGCCTCACTATCGGCATGGCCGGCGCGGTCGTGTAGCTTGACGCTCACCCATGAGGCCAGCAGCTTGAGGTCGCGCGCCGCCAGTTCGGCCCGCAGAAGCTGGGGGTCGGTGGGCATGAAGCCCCAATCGCCCAGTTCGGTGCCAAGATAGCCGGTGGCGTGCATTTCGTCCAACACCGTGGCAAAGCCGCTGCGCTCGCCTTCGACGTTTTCGATCACGCCCCAGGAACAGGGCGCATTGCCGACATTGATCGGGTTGCTCATCGTGGATCGCTCTCCGGTTGAGACGGCCCCTCCCTCGCGGTCGGGGGGCGGTCAGGGGCGGCGGTAGATGGCGGCCATCGGCGGGATGTCAACGTTCACTGCTTGCCCGCTTTGGGCAGCGGCGATGCAGGCGTCGGCGACAAGCAGAGACATGTAACCATCCCAGGCCGAGGGGCCGGTGGGGGCGCCCGCCAACAGCGCCCCCACCCACGCTCGCACCTCCTCGAGGTAAGCGGTCTCGAAGCGCTGCAGCCAGTTCTCCTCCACCCATCGCCCGCGCAGATTGCGTTGGCGGAGCAAGGGGTGTGGCGGTGGCGCGCTTTGCACGGCGCCGGTCTCGCCCGTGATCTTGACCTCCACCTCGTAGCCGTAGCCCGCCTCGACGTTGCATTCGATGTGGCCGATGCCGCCGTTGCGGAAGTGCAGTTGGATCAACACCAGTCGCGCCGTGTCAGGCTGTTCGGGGCCATAAGGCGCGTAGGCAGTGGAGACGCGCACCACCTCATCATTCATCAGCCAGCGGGCCGAGTGCAGGTCGTGGACGGCCGAGTTGGTGATCACGTCGGCGATGGTACGCGGGACGCCGGAGCCGACGTTGACATGCAAGGCGTGGAAGGCCAGCGCCCGGCCGAGCGCGCCGCTGTCAACCGCCTGTTTGACCTGGAGATGCGCCGGATCGTACTCGCGCATCAAGCCCACCTGGATCAGACGGCGACCCAGGGCCGCCTCGGTCTCCACCAAACAGCGCGCTTCGGGCGCGGTCAGAGCCAGCGGCTTCTCGCACAGCACGGCTTTGCCGGCGTCGAGGCAGGCCTGGCTGAGTGGGGCATGAAAACGGTCGGGCGCAGCGATCAGCACGGCCTCGACCTCGGGATCGTCGATCAACGCCCGGCCGTCGCTGAAGGTGCGGGAGACGCCGCACGCCGCGGCCGTCCGTCGCAGTCGCGCCGGATCCACATCCATCAGCGCCACCAGCCGGGCGGCCGGAACAGCGTGGGCGAGGTTGCGAGCGTGGTGTTCGCCCATGCCGCCGACGCCAATGACGCCGACGCCGAGGCGTCTGGAAGGGATCGTGTTGTCACGCATGGCGCTTCTCCGTCACCTGACCGCAGCAAGGGCTAAAGGAAATGCTTCTCCTTCGCCCGCATCTGCTCGTATTGCAAACGCGCCGCCTGCACCGACGGCAGCGCGCTGACCTCCGGCACGGCCACGTCCCACCAGCTTTCGTAGCCGGGCACGGCGTGCAGGCGGTCGTTTTTGATCACCACCACCGTGGTGCGGTCGGCCGCTTTGGCAGCTTCGAGCGCGGCCACATATTCATCGCGCGTCGTGCACTCGATGACATGGGCGCCCAGGCTGCGGGCATTGAGGGCGAAATCGATCGCCAGCGGCTCGGCGGCTGCGCCGGCCGCATCGCCCACCAGCACCCCGGCCACCGGTTTGACGAAGCGGGTGCCAAAACCATCCAGCCCCAGCGAACGGCTGAGCGAGCCAATGCTCTTGAAACCGCCGTTGTCCCACAAGAGCACAATCAGCTTGATCCCAAGCTGCACGGCCGTCGCCACTTCCGACGACAGCATCAGCCAGGCGCCGTCGCCGACGATGACAAAGACATCGCGCTCCGGCGCCGCCATCTTGGCGCCCATCCCGCCGGCAATCTCATAGCCCATGCAACTGTAGCCATATTCCAAATGGAAGTTCTTGGGGTGAGTGGCCCGCCAGAGCTTGTGCAGGTCGCCGGGCATGGAACCGGCAGCGTTGAGCAGGATGGCGTCGGGGCCGGCCAGATCGTCGATGACGCCGATCAACTCGCCCTGGCTGGGCAGTGGGCGGAGGCGGATGTCGTAGATGCGCTGCACCTCGGCCTCCCATTCGTCGTGCAGCCGCCGGGCCTCGGCCCGATAGTCGTCGGCCACGGCATGGCCCGCCAGCAGTTCGGCCAGCTCTGCCAGCGCCGCCTGCGCATCGCCGACCACCGCCAGGCCGTTGTGCTTACCGGCGTCGAACTCGGCTACATTGATGTTGATGAAGCGCACGTCCGGGTTCTGCCAGGCGGTTTTCGAGGCCGTGGTAAAGTCACTGTAGCGGGTGCCGATGCCGATGACCAGATCGGCATCATGAGCGATGCGGTTGGCCGCCAGCGTCCCGGTGACGCCGATGGCGCCCAGGTTCAGGGGATGATCCCAACGCAGACTGCCCTTGCCGGCCATGGTCTCGCCTACCGGGATGCCGACGGCGTCCACGAAACGGCGCAAGCCCTCGGCGGCGTCGGCGTAGATGACGCCGCCGCCGGCGACGATCAGCGGCCGCTTGCTCGCCCGGATCATCTCGGCCGCGCGCACGAGCGCCGCCCGGTCGGGCCGGTTGCGGGGGATGCGCCAGACGCGCCGGCTGAAGAAGGCCGCCGGATAGTCAAAGGCCTCGGTCTGCACATCCTGCGGCAGGGCCAGGGTGACGGCGCCGGTCTCGGCCGGGCTGGTGAGCACGCGCATCGCCTCTGGCAGGGCTGCCAGCAACTGGTCGGGCCGGTTGAGGCGATCCCAATACTTGCTGACCGGCTTGAAGCAATCGTTGACCGAGATATCCTGGCTCCACGCCGATTCCAGCTGTTGCAGCACGGGCGCGACGTTGCGTCGGGCAAAGATGTCGCCCGGCAGCAGCAACACCGGCAGACGGTTGATGGTGGCCAGGGCGGCGCCGGTGATCATATTGGTGGCGCCGGGGCCAATCGAAGACAGACAGGCGAAGGTTTGCAGACGATTCTTGACCTTGGCAAAAGCCGCCGCTGCATGCACCGCCCCTTGCTCGTTGCGTACCTGATAGTAGGGGAAATCGGGAAATTGTAGCAGTGCCTCGCCTACGCCGGCGACGCAGCCGTGGCCGAAGATGCCAAAGCAGCCGGCAAAAAGAGGCATTTCGAGACCGTCGCGTTCGACGACCTGCTGTTTGAGGAACTTGATGAGCGCCTGCGCCATCGTCAGCCGCTCGGTCAGGGGGGCAGTCATAGGCTTGTCATCATTGCTTGCGCGCTTGCTTCAGGGGGTAGTTGTGTCGTAGATCGGTAGCCGTGGATCGACGCCCCGATAGCTGCCCTTGATCCAGGCGTAGCGGGGGTCGTCTTTGGCGGCCAGGCTCTGGGCGCTGCCGGCCAGGACATTGAGATAGTAGGTGGTGTAGCCCACGGGGCTGGATACAGGGTGGTAGCCCTCCGGGATCAGCACGACATCGTCGTTGCCGGCCGCCGCCACGGCATCGATGGCGAAACCGGCCCGATGCAGGGGGGAATCGGCGTCGGTGTAGATGCGCTGGCAGGCGAAGCCTTCGAGACGGTCGAACTTGTAGTAGTAGGTCTCGTCGAGGTCGGCCTGTATCAGCTTGCCATCGGCGTCGACCGTATGTACGTCGTGTTTGTGCGGCGGATAACTCGACCAATTGCCGCCCGGCGTCACCACCTCCACCACCACCAAACGTTGGCAGGGAAAGCCGGGCGGGATGATGTTGTTGATCTGGCGGGTGGCATGGTCGCCGCCCCGGATCTCGACCGTCACCTCGGCGGGGGTGATCAGCCGCGGCTCGTGCGGCTCGGCGGCTGCAACCCAGGACGCAGCGAATTCGCAGTCGGTTTTCGCCGTCAGGCTGAAGGCTGTCTGCGGCGGCAGATAGAGGGCATGCGGAAGGCCGGCGAAGACATGCGGCCGCCGTCCCAGGCCCGGCCAGCGCCCGCGGTCCGAGACCACATCTACCACCCCGCCCAACATCACCAGCGCCAACTCGTTGCCCCCGGTTTGAAAGCGCCACGACCGACCCGCGGCCAGACGCCGCGCCTGAAAGCTGATCGTCTCCCACCCCGCCGCTTCAGGCGTCACCTCCACGATCACATCCGGGTCGGAGGACTGGCCGGGATGCACCACCAGGTTTTCGGCTGTGTATTGCCTCGACATGCCATTCCTTCGCTTATGAATCAGGGTTGGGCAACATGAACTCACGCGCCACGGCCATCAGATCGTGAGCGGCGGCGATAAAGGAGCGCAGGGTGCGCACGGTGGCGCCGTAGCCGTCGAAATCATCTACGCTCATGCCGTCGGCGTCGTAGGCGCGGCGGAAGTCGGGGATGTCGTCGTAGAGCGCGGCGACAATGCGTGCGGCGACGGGGTTGTGGATGCGCGAGATGACGGGGATATCGGAGGCGTTGATCTTCAGTTGCCATTCGTAGGGGATGGTGAGGACGATATCCCCACCGATCAGCTCCGACCAATGCCCCAGGTGGCGATAGGCTGCAGCCAGCAGGCGCAGGCGATACCCCCGCTCCTGCCAGAGGCGATAGGTGTGCTTGAAAACAGCGATGCCGGCCCAATCCAGAAAGGAAGGATCGTGCGCGAAACCGTGGCGATTCGCCAGAACCTTCATCCAATCATCGGTGCGCCCAATCATGATCGTGCACACCGGCGCCATGTGGCTGCTGTCTTTGCCTTCGGCCGACCGGCGGTCTAGCCCTCGCTCCACCGCTTCGGCCACGGCCACGGCTTGCGGCGCCGTAAAGCAGACGGTGGCGTTGACGCTGACGCCGTGATAGGTGGACTCCTCGATGGCGCGTATCCCGGCCTTCGTCACCGGCATCTTGACCTGCATGTTGGGCGCCAGGGCCTGGAAGCGGCGGGCCTGGGCGACGATGGCCTGCCAGTCGCGGTAGAACATGGGGTTGGTCTGGATAGACAGGCGCCCCTTGCGACCCTCGTGTTGCTCTCAGATCGGCAGGAGCAACCCGGCCCCGCGCACGGCCATCTCCTCGATCAGCTTCCACGTCACCTCCCCTTCCGACCAGGTTGGGTTCTCGGCGATGATCTCGCCGATGCGCTGGCGCCAAAGGTGCATCTCCTTGTTGAGCACATTGAGCACGATGTTGGGGTTAGTGGTGGCGCCCACCGCCCCGTGCCCGATGGCATAGGTCAGCTCAGCCATCGAGCAGGAGTCGTTCCAGTAGTCGGTTGGAGTTGTGGCAACAGTGCGTTGCAGAGGGCTGAGGGTGGTCATCGTTCGGCATCCTTGCCGGCGTGGGGCGCAACCTTCTGCCTGGGTCGTGAACAGGCAGAGGCCATCATTGTAATCCCGCCGCCCGAATAGGTCAAACACCTTCTGCTCTCGGCCCAGCCGCGGCGCGCCGGCAGCCGGTGCGAGCTTCCCGTTTCCAGACGCCAGTTTGCGGTCTACCTTCACCCTTGCTATGATGCCTCGAGCTTACGGCTTGGCCCCATCTTCTCCTCACCTTTCCACCCTCGACTCCCCATGCGCATCGTTGGCAATCTCGTCGGCTTTCTCCTGATCATCCTGCTCTTCCTCGTCCTCGGCGCCATCGCTCTCACCATCATCCTGGGCTTCAGCGTCGGCATCGGCTGGCTGCTCGGCCGTCTTTTCGGCTTCAGCCTGTTCGAGGGGGCGCTGCTGGCATTGGTGGCTGGCATCATCGGCGAGGGCGCACTCTTGCTGGCGCGCGGCTCCGGGCGTCCGGCGCAACGGGGGACAACCTATGCCGACCCGGACGAAGACGAGGAAGACGAAGTCTACGACGCCATCCCTTCCAGCCGCTTCACCGAACGCAGCGGGCGCACATTCCAGACCTGGTGCGAATACGAACTTTCGAATGCCATCTACAGCGGCTTCCAGGATCAGCCCCAACAGGTGGCGTTTATGAACGCCAGCCAACAGCAGGAACTGGCCATTCGCCTGGCCCAGAGCGCTGTGGCTGTCCTCAAGGGCAAGACCGCGCGCAGCACCTCCTTGCACCTGACGCACGCCCAATTCGAGCGGCAGCTGAAACAGGTGGGGCAGCGACCTTACGACAGCGGTCTCATGGATATGGCCGTGGCGGCCGTGAACGACGAGTTGGACATCAACGAGGAAGCCTACCAGCACATCATCAAGTTGCGGCTTTGGAACCAGACTTCTGACTGGTGGGAAGAGGAAGAGAGATAGACGGGGTTCAGACGGCCAGGCCCGAGTGCGCCGCCAAGCGCACTTCCCAAGCCGCGCCCGCCGCCGCCGACACCCGGCTGCCCAGGCCCGCACGCACGCCGGCCAGCCACAGAACCTCGCCCCCGTCAGCCACCACCAGCGGCCACTGCGGCCGGACCGCCCGCGGCAGCTTGAGTTCGGTCATCAGGTCGGGGATGGCTTTGCTCCCACCCGCAGCCAGGATTTGGAGGCGGTCGCCGGGCCGGCGCGAGCGCACCAACAGGGGACCGCTCAGATCGGCCGGCAACCAGAGGGTATTGGCATCCGGGGCGCCAGACCACGGCGGCGCGCCCTCCGGCGGCCACTCCACCCGCCGCGCCGTCAGCTGCCAGCCGCCTGCCAGCGCCGCCTGGCCGGGCAAGGGCAAAACAATCGGCTCGCCAACCTGCGGAAACGCGGCCGTGTCCGGCTCGGCGGCAATCTCCAGCCGGGTGTAATGCAGCCAGGCGGCAAGCCCGCCCACCAGCGGATAGGGGCCGCCGCTGGCCGCGCCGGCAGCCGCCGCCAACACATCCAGCAGCCCTTCGCTGTGCGCCCAGTTGATGTCGCGCCAATCCGGCTGCAGGACGGCAATGGCGCGACGCAGGAGGGCGCGTTGATCGCCGCGCGCCAGGCGGCGAAACGCCGCCAGGTCGAAGGCGACGCTACCGGGCTGCACCTGCGCCAACTGCTGCCACAGCCCTCGCCGCTGCTCGTCCAGCGCCTCGAAATCCCCCTGCAACGCCGCCGCGGTGCGAGCCAGAACCGCGGTGAGATTGGGGTTGAACTGGCGCAGAAGCGGCAGCGCCTGATGTCGGAGCCGGTTGCGGAACAAACCCAGGTCATCATTGCTGGCGTCGAACAGCGGCTCCAGAGCGTTCGCCCGGCAATAGGCCATGATCTCCGCCCGCGGCGTTTCCAGCCAGGGTCGGACAAGCCGCACCTGCCCGGCGTCGGGTCGCCGCTCGGGCGGCAAGGCGTTCAGCCGCAACGACGAAAGGGGAACCGAGGGGAGCATCCCGCGCAGACCCGCCAGGCCGCTGCCACGCAGCAAATGCATGAGCACGGTCTCGGCCTGGTCGTCGGCGTGATGCCCGACGGCAACAAAGCCCGCCCCCAGCCGCGTGGCCGTCTCGGCCAAAAAGGCATAGCGCAACTGCCGGGCCGCCTCCTCCACCGAAACGCCCGGCTGCGCCGCAACCGCCCCGACATCGGCGCCAGCGATGGTGCACCCCAGGCCCCAGGCGGATGCCGCCTCGGCGACGAAGCGAGCCTCGGCCTCGGCCTCGGGCCGCAGCCCGTGATGCAGATAGGCCGCATGCAGATGCCACCCGCACGCTGGCCCCAGCGCCCGCAGGGCATGGAGCAGGGCCAACGAATCCGGCCCGCCGCTGACGCCGACGAGGATGCGCGCGCCGTCCGGCAGCAGCGCCTGGCGCTGGATGAAACGACGCAGATCAGACAGAGTGCTCACGGCCGGATTATACAGCTTGGTCGGCGGCGGGGCATCCTGTACACTCCCTGGACACCGGCACTGTTGACTGTCGATCCCCCCTCCACGCTTTGCCGCCCCTCCCGCGCTTTGGCTATACTTGCCACTATGCCTTCCACCGCCTGGCGTGCTCTCAACCCTGCTTCGCCCCTCGTCCGTCGTCTCGCCATCCTGCTGGCGCTCGCCCTGGCCGGCGGCGCCGTCTTCATCCTGCCCGGCGGTCTCAGCCAGGCGATCCCGCTCACACAGGGCATCGCCGGCGGCCTCATCCTCATCGCCGCCGCGGCCGCCCTCTTTGCCTGGGCCGCCCCCCCGCCGCCTGTGCGCCAACCCCACCCCGCTTCCGCCCCCGCCGCCTGGTTTGGCGTCCGGCGATGGGTCTTTGGCGCTGCGGTGGGCGTCTACCTCCTCTCGCTCCTGCTGTGGCTGGTCGCCGGCGAGAACGCCCTCATCCGGCTGCTGTGGCTGGCGGGGATGGCGCTGTTCGTCGTCGCCCACCTCCAATCCTGGCCGCGGCCGGCCTGGGGCCGGGCCGAGGGCTGGGACTTGCTCGTGGTCGCCGCCATCACCGCCGCTGGCTTCATCCTTCGCTTCTGGCGGCTGACCGACCTGCCCGCCTATCTCCACGGCGACATCGCCTCGCAGGGTTTGCAGGCGCTGGACATCCTCCGCAGTCCGGCGCCGCAATGGTTCGGCGTCGGCTGGTCCAACATCCCCCTGCTCGACTTCGTAATGATGGCCTGGAGCATGCGCCTGTTCGGGGAGGATCTGTTCGGGCTGTCGATGACTGCCGTCTTGCAGGGGACGCTAACCCTGCCGGCGATCTACCTGCTGGGGCGCGAACTCTTCGGGCGGCGCGCCGGCGCGCTGGCGGCCGGGCTGCTGGCCATCAGCTACACCCACATTCACTTCAGCCGCATCATCACCACCGCCTCGCCGCTCCTGATCATCTGCCTCACCTTCTTCGCCCTCTTTCGCGCCCTGCGTTTGCGCAGCGGCCTCTGGTTCGGGGTGGCGGGCATCTGCCTGGGGCTGGGGCTGCTGGTCTACTACCCTATCCGCATCAGCGTCATTATCGTCATCCTCCTGGTCGTCTGGCTGCTGATCTGGAAGCGAAAGGCGGCGCTGGCCGAGCTGGGGGGGTGGTTCAGCTTCGGGGTAGGATCGCTGCTGGGCTTCGGGCCGATGATGGCCTTTGTCTTCACCCATTTCTCCGACTTCGTGGGCCGCGGCAACGAAGTCACCCTGGCCAACCCCATCGTCATGCAACACCTGATGGGCAAATACGCCGCCGCCACGGCCGGCCAGGTGTGGGAAGAGCAGTTCCGCCGCACCTTCCTCACCTTCTTCCTCTACGGCGATTCCAGCACCCATTTCGGCTTTGTCGGCCCCATGATCGGCGCTCTCACCGCCATCTTCCTCATCCTGGGTCTGGGCTACAGCCTGCGCTGGCTGCGCGACGAACGCTTCTTCACCCTCCTGCTCTGGTTTCTCAGCACCCTCCTCTTGGGCGGCGTGATCACCAACGACCCGCCCTTCTGGCCGCACATCGTCATCGTCCTCCCGGCGGTGGCGCTGATGGCGGCGGCGGCGGCCGAGCGTGGGTGGCAGGGGCTGGCAGTCGCGCCCGGACGGGGAGAGGGGCGGAGGCTCGATCTGGCCCTCGGCGCCCTGCTGGCGACGGCCATCGTCGTCTCGGGCGGGAGCGGCTGGCAGGCTTATGTCAAATCGGTGGGGGACAATGCCGACGCCCGCATCCGCGCCGCCCGCTTCATCGCCGCGCTGCCGGCCGACCAGCGCGTGGTGGTCGTGCGCGACCCCATCGCCTGGGCCGAACGCGAGCTGATGTTCCTGGGCCAGGGGCGCGAAGGCATCGATGTGAGCGCGGTGGAGGCGGAGGCGGGCGGGCTGGCCGCGCCCGACCGCCCCACCGTCTTCATCCTCACCCCCAACCATGCCGGCCTGCTGCCCCGCCTGCAGGAACAATACCCCGACGGCGAAACCACCCAGCACCTGGCGGCTGAGAGCTGGGCGACCTTTACCACGTTCACGGTCGTCCCGCCCGGCTACACTCCGCCCGCTGACTTGCCCGATCCCACCCGCTCGCTCGTCGCCCGCACCAGGCTCGTCTGGCTGCTGGCCCTGGCAGCGATGGGCCTGGCGACCGCCTGCGGCCTCCTCCTCCTGCGCCGCCGGCCGCCCTCGCCCACCCCCGCCTCGCTCCCCCCCACCCCGACCCTCAGCGCCGACGCGCAGCCGCTTCCACGCCCGCTCGCCCTTGTCCCCGCCGTCCGGTCGCCCGCTCCCCCCGCCCCGCCGGCCGCCGCCCCCCGCCAGCCGCTGCTTGCGGGCCGTCGCCTGACCCTGGCGCTTGGCGGCATGACTGCCGCCCTCCTGCTGGCCTACTTCGCCCAGCTTTTCTACGACGCCGCCTTCGAGGGGCCGCTGTTCATCTTTCTGCTCGAACGTTTCCCGCGGCTCCTCTCCGATCGCGGCCAGCTCATGGCCGGGACCATCGCCTACGCGCTGGCCATGATCCTCTTTGCGGTGGCCGCCCCGGCCTTGCCGCCGCTGGCCGGCCTGAGGCGAGACTCGCCCGACCCTGCGCCCCGCCGCCCCTACCCCGGCGAACTTCCGCCCGACGCCCGCATCATCCGCCCGCACGTCGCCCTCGGCCGCCCCGCCGAGACCAAACGGCCAACCGGTCGGCCGGCCGCCCAGCCCGCCGCCCCCATCGCCTTCCGCTGGCGACTCCTCTTGTTGGCCCTGGCCGTCCTCCCCTACGCCCTATCCATGCTGCGTTTTGCCCGCCAGGGCGAAGACGCCCTGGTGCGCTGGCTGTGGCTGGGCGGCCTCGGCATCTTTCTGGTCGGGCAAGTGATCTGGCCGGCCCTCCGTCGCACCGGCGATGCGCGGGCCGAACACTCCCCCGCCTTCCACTGGCCGCAGGTTGCCGTCCTCACCCTCATCCTTCTGGCTGCCTTCTGGCTCCGCTTCAACCGCCTGGAGACCATCCCCGACGACCTCCACGGCGATATGGCCTCCATGGGCCTGCAAGCCCGCGATTGGCTGGCCTCATCCGAGCGCAGCCTCTTCCACGAAGGCTGGGCCAACATCCCCATCCTCGGCTTCCTGCCGGCTGCCTTCGGCCTGCGACTATTCGGCGACAACCTCTTCGGCCTCAACATGAGCGCCGTCGTGGCCGGGATGCTCAGCTTGCTCGGCCTCTACCTGTTGACCTGGCGTCTGTTCGACTCGCACCGCCTGGCCGCCCTTGCCCTCGCCATCCTGGCCGTCAACATCCCCCACATCCACTTCTCGCGGCTGGCGGCCTACATGGACCCCTGGCCGTTCGCTCTGTTCGGGGCCTTCTTTCTGCTCGATGGCCTGCGCGCCCGCCGGCCGCAGTCGTTGGCGCTGGCGGGGCTGCTGCTGGGCCTGGGTCTGCAATTGTACTACTCCGGGCGCGTGATCGTTGTCATCCTCGCCTGCGCCTTCCTCTACCTGCTGTTGGTGCGCCGGCAGTGGCTGCGAGAAAACTGGCTGGGGCTAGGACTGGCCCTCGCCGCCATCGTCCTCACCCTCGGCCCCAACCTCATCTACTACTACCGCTTCCCCGAACCCTTCCTGGAGCGCAGCCGGGCCGTGTGGCTCTTCTTCGAGCCGGTGATGACCCATCTCAAGGGCAAATATGGCCTGCAAACGCCAATGCAAGTGCTCTGGCAGCAGACCAAACTGTCGCTATTGATGTTCAACCGCGCCATCGACTCCAGCACCCAGTTTGGCTTCCCCCATCCCATGTTCAGCTCGCTGCTCTCGCCGCTGGTGGTGTTGGGCGCCGGCTACAGCCTGCGCCGGTGGCGACACCCCGGCCTGGGCCTCAACTTCGTCTGGTTGCTGGTGATGGTCGTCAACGGTAGCATCCTCACCGGCGACGCCCCCTTCTGGCCCCGGCTGGTAGGCGTCCTCCCCGCCGCCGCCCTCGTCGCCGCCCTCCCCCTCGACCGGCTGTGGACGGCGCTGAGCCAGCTGCCCGCGCCAGGCCGCCGTCGCGCCGCCGAACTCCTCCTGACTGCCGCCGCCGTCGCCCTCCTCGTCCTCGCCGGCCGCCAGAACTGGAACCAGTACTACGAGGCGGTCAAGAACAACGCCCGCTCGCAGGCCTTCGTTGGCCGCTTCCTCTACCCCCTGCCCACCCACATCGCCGCCTGCATGTTCTCGGACCCGATGGCCCTGCAAGTGCGCGAAACTTACTTCCTGGCCTGGCCGCGGCAGACGGTCGATCTCCCTGCCGACGCCGCCAATGGGCTGATCGAACGCTGCCCCGGCCCGCCCTTCGTCTGGATCCTCACCCCCAACCATCTCGGCCGCCTGCCCCTACTTCAGCAGCGCTGGCCCAGCGGTCGCATCCAAGATCACTTCTACGGCACGGGCGCGCCCGCCTTCACCAGCTACACCGTGCTCGAAGGCGCCGCCGCCAGCGAAGTCCTCCCCTCTGCCACCCCTGCGCCCGGTGAACCGCCCCAGGTGCCGCCCGACCAGCTCCCGCTCGACCAGCCCCAGCCTGGCGCCCCAGCCGCGCCCATCTTCCCCGCCTACACTGCCGCCGGCGCCGCCTTTTCCCCCGAACAAACCTTCCTCGGCAACACCGACAGCTCGGTGTGGGAAATCAGCCTCGGCGAGAAAGAGGTCAGAGACGGCGACTTCCGCCTGCACGTGGGGCCGGCGCCCGGCCACGATGCCGCCTACGATTATGTCGAATTGCGGGCGCAGGATGGCAGCCGCTACCGCTTCGAGGCCGAAGATGCCAGCGCCACCAGCGGCGACAGCTACGCCGAACATGAGGGCATCGATGGGCACTGGTGGCTGCAAGCCTATGGCCCCTTCAGCGGCGGCCAGGGCCTGATCGCCCACAAAGGCGAAGCGGTGCCGGCGCTGATCACCGCCGCCGCTGCGCCCGCTGGCATCTACGAGGTCGTCATCGGTTCGTTTGGCGGCGACCCAGCCAACGGCGTCTTCGGGCTGGGACTCACCTGGGAGCCATGAAGACATCTGACGAGGGACGATGGCCTTCCCCGAGCCGGGCGAAGCGTGCGACCCTCATCAATCGCACGCCCGCCGCAATTCCAATTCCGCGCCGCCATCGTGCTATACTAGAAGGCCGTGCGCAGCCAACGCCGCACAGTTTCAGGAGCAAGCATTCGTGATCAATCCCCTCGACTGGCTTCTAGGCCTGTTCTCACTCGACATCGGCATCGACCTGGGCACCGCCAACACGCTTGTCAACGTGCGCGGCAGGGGCGTCGTCATCAACGAACCATCGGTCGTCGCCATCGAAGCCCGCAGCAAAAAAGTCCTCGCCATCGGCAGCGACGCCAAAGAAATGGTGGGGCGAACCCCGGCCAATATCATCGCCATCCGCCCCCTGCGCGACGGCGTCATCTCCGACTTCGACGTGACCGAGAAAATGCTGGAGTACTTCATCAGCAAAGTGCACGACAAAGTCTTTATGATCGTGCCACGGCCGCGGGTGGTGGTCGGCCTGCCCTCGGGCGTAACCGAAGTGGAAAAACGCGCCGTCTACGACGCCACCATGAACGCCGGCGCCCGTGAGGCCTATCTGATCGAAGAACCGATGGCCGCCGCCCTGGGCGCCTCGCTCGATGTCACCGGCGCCAAAGGCAGCATGGTCGTCGACATCGGCGGCGGCACCACCGAGGTGGCCGTCATTTCGTTGGGCGGCATCGTCGTCTCGCGTTCGGTGCGCGTGGCCGGCGACGAGATGGACGAAGACATCATCAACTACGCCAAGCAGAAATACAACCTGCTCATCGGCGAGCGCATGGCCGAATCGGCCAAGATCGCCGCCGGCTCGGCCTATCCCCAGGCCGAGGAGATCCTCTTCCCCCTGCGCGGGCGCAACCTCATCACCGGCCTGCCCGAAGAAGTCGAGGTCAGTTCGGTCGAGATCCGCGAGGCGCTGGGCAATTCGGTCAATGTCATTGTCGATACGGTGAAGAGCGCCCTCGACGACACACCGCCCGAGCTGGTGGCCGACCTCATGGCCGACGGCATCGCCCTGGCCGGAGGCGGGGCGCTGTTGCGCGGGCTGGCCGAGCGCCTGAGCGATGAAACCCGGATGAAGGTCTACGTGGCCAACGACCCCATGAGTTGTGTGGCCAAAGGCGCCGAGGCCGTGCTGGAGCGGATCGACGTCCTGCGCAAAGTTCTGGCAACGATGGACCGAGGCAGCACTCTGCATTGACACGTTTTCGTCGCTTACGCCCCTTCGTCCTCGTCCTGGTGGTAGCGGCGGCGTTTGTGCTCATGATCCTGGATACCACCGGGACCCTGGCTCCGGTCGAAGGCGTCGCCCAAAGCGCCCTGGCGCCGCTGGCAAGCGCCCTGACCGAAGCCCGCACAACCGCCGCCAACATCCTCCAGACCGCCCGCGACCTGCGCAGCCTGCGCCAACGCAACAGCGAACTGGAGGCGCTGATCGAGCGGTTGACGGTGGACAACCTGCAGCTCTCAGAAGTGGCGACCGAAAACGAGCAGTTGCGCTCGTTCTTCCAGTTTGCGCAGACCAACCCCACCTACGACTTTCGCGGCGGCCAGATCATCGCCCGCGTCATCGGCAGCGGCGCCAGCCCCTACGCCGACATCGTTCAAATCGACCTCGGCCAGGCGCATGGCATCGCCGCCGGGATGCCCGTCGTCACCGATCGCGGTCTGGTCGGGCGAATCCTCCATGTCTTCCCCCGCAGCGCCGAACTCCTCCTGCTCAGCGACCCCAGCAGCTCGATCAATGTCATGACCCAAGCCTCGCGGGCGCCGGGCAGCCTGCATGGACGGGTAGGGCAATTCCCGATCATGGACTTCATCCCCCCTGATGTCGCCATCGCCGCCGGCGAGATCGTCATCACCTCTGGGCTGGGGGGGGCGTTTCCAAAGGGCCTGGTCGTTGGCCAGGTGGTGGAGGTGCTGCGCAACGACAACAGGGCCTTCCAACAGGCGATCATCCGCCCCACCGTTGATTTCGACCGCCTGGAACTGGCGCTGGTCATCACCAACTTCCCGCCCCAGCCGGCCCCCGAACCTACTGCCTCACCCCCACCGGCGCCATGAGCGTCCTCCTCGTCTATCTGCCCTTCAGCCTCGTGCTTGTGGCCGTGCAGACAACCATCTTCGGTCGCATCGGTCTGGCGGGCGGCCGCGCCGACCTGGTATTGCTCAGCCTGATCCTTTTCACCTTGCTGGCCGGACGGCCGCAGGCCACCGTGGCGGCCGTGGCGGCGGCGCCGTTCTACGACCTGATGTCGGGGTTGGCGGTGGGGACGTCGGTGTTGCCGTTTCTGGTCGCCGTCTATCTGGCCGGGATGGGCGAACGCACCCTATTTGGGGCGCGTTTTGGCTGGCCCATCCTCCTCACCTTCATCGCCGCCATCGTCGCCGGGCTGATCACCGTGGTCGAGATGGCGCTCTTTGGCCATACCATCGCCTGGGATCAGACCATCCTGCGGGTGATCCTCCCCGGCGCCCTGCTCAACGCCATTTGCATCCTTCCGCTCTACCTGGCGGCCGAGAGCCTGCGCCAACGCCCCGCTCCTGCCAGCCGCTAACGCCGCCCGCCCCATGAGCCCCCACTCTCCCCACCGCAGCGACGCCACCGTCCGCCTCTGGCTGCTCCGCCTGGCGACGCTGCTCGTCTTCGGCATCCTCGTCGGCCAGCTGGCGCTGATGCAGTTCGTGCGCGGGGCGAGTTTTCAGGCGGAGGCCACCTTCAATCGGGTGCGCGAGGTGCTGAGCGAGGGCGAGCGCGGGGTGCTCTATGACCGCGATGGGCGTATCCTGGCCCGCAACACGGCCCGTTTTGGCGTGGCGGTGGTGCCGGCCGAGTTGCCCGATGACCCGGATTACACCGTCTCGCAGGCCAGGCGCCACGCCCTCTACGCCGACCTGCTGCAGGTGATCGAGGAATCGCTGGCCGTGACCGCCCCCCTCACCGCCACCCTGGTGGGCGGCGCCCCCGCCGGTTCTGGCCCCCTGCCCGCCGCCTACTTTGCTGGCGCCAACCTGCCGGCCGCACCCCGGCCCCTGAGCAGCGACGAGATCGATGCCATCGTCAGCCAACGCGAAGCCGGCAGCGCCTTTCAGCCGGTGTTGGTGGCCGACAACCTGCCCCGCGAGGCCGCCTTGCGCATCGAAGAACAGCGCTATCGGCTGCCAGGGGTCGAGCTGCAGCTTCGCTCGACCCGCGAATATCCGTTTGGGGCCGATGTTTCCCATCTCGTCGGCTACATGGGACCGATCCCCGAGGAGACGCGCGGGCTTTACGCCGAAAAAGGCTACCCGGCCGATAGTTGGGTGGGCTGGACGGGGCTAGAATTCAGCTTCGAGGCAAGCCTGCGCGGTCAATCGGGCCGGCGGGTGATCGAGGTGGATGTCAACGGTCGCGAGCGTGCGACCCTGGGCGATGAGATCCCGCCCAGGCCGGGCAACAACCTCATCCTCAGCCTGGATATGGAACTGCAAACGGCCATGCGCCAGGCTCTGGTGGCGGGCGTCAACCCCAAGCGCTCGGAAGGGGCCGTGGCTGTGGCGCTGGACCCGCGCGACGGCTTCGTGCTGGGCATGGTCAGCCTCCCCGCCTACGACAACAATATCTTCGCCGATGGCATCACCGAACAGGAATACACAGGCATTGCCGAGGCGCGCGGGCGGCCGCTGGTGAACCACGCCATCGCCGGCATCTATCCCCCCGGTTCGACCTTCAAGCTGGTGCCGGCGGCAGGCGGTCTCGAAGACCAGGTCATCACCGCCCGCACCCTCCTCTCCGACCCCGGCATCATCTACCTGCCCAACCGTTATGCGCCCGACGACCCGAACCTGGCGCAGCCGTTCGTCTGCTGGATCTACAAGCTGGGCGGCGCCCACGGCGACATCACCGTGCGCGAGGCGTTGGGCGAATCGTGCGATGTTTTCTTCTACAAATTGGGCGGCGGCTGGCCGTTGACCAACTTCGACGGCATGGGCATCGACGCCCTGGCCGCCTACGCCCGGCAGTTCGGCTTCGGCCAACCCAGCGGCATCGACCTCCCCGGCGAAAACCCCGGCCTCATCCCCGACTCGAAGTGGAAGCGCGTGACCAAAGGCGAACGCTGGGTGACGGGCGACACCTACAACATGGCCATCGGCCAGGGCGATGTGCTGGCCACGCCGTTGCAGGTGGGTCTGATGACCATGGCCGTGGCCAACGGCGGCGCCCTCTATCGCCCGCAACTGGTGGCGGCCGTCACCGACGCCGAAGGCCGCCTGGTGCAGCGCAGCCAACCCGAGCTCATCCGGCAGGTTCCCGTCTCGGCCAAACATCTGGCCGTGGTGCGGGAGGGGATGTGGATGACGGTCAACGCCTCGTTCGGCACCGCGCCCAACGCCGCCCTCGCCGACGTCACCGTCGCCGGCAAGACCGGCACGGCCGAGTTCTTCGACCCGCGCATCCCCCGCGATGGCAAAGGCAACCTGCCCACCCATGCCTGGTTCACGGCCTTCGCCCCCTACGAGGCGCCCGAAATCGTGGTGACTGTATTCGTCTACAACGGCGGCGAGGGGTCGGCCACGGCCGTCCCCATCGCCCGCGCCATCCTGCGCACCTATTTCGACCTGCAAAAGCGCGACGCCGAAACCGGCAGCCACAGCATCCTCGACCAGCTTGAGGAGACGCCCACGCCATGACACGGGCCAACTGGCGGCATTTCGACTGGGTCTTGCTGGCGGCGGCGGTGCTGCTCAGTCTGTTCGGCGTGGTCATGATCACCAGCGCCGTGCAGGGCGACCCCGAGCTGACTGCTTATCCCCAGCGCCAGGCCATCTACATCGTCATCGGCCTGACGCTGCTGGTTTCGTTGTCGCTGCTCGATTATCACACCCTGGGCAGCCTCACCATCCCCATGTATGTCATCATCGTGCTGCTCCTGGCCCTGGTGGGTGTGCTGGGCCAGCGTTTGTTCGGCGCCCAGAGCTGGCTCGATTTCTTTGGTCTCTTCCCCATCCAGCCCTCCGAGCTGGCCAAGGTCGTCCTCCTGCTGGCGTTGGGCAGCTACCTGGCGAGGCGCGCCGATGAGATGGACTCGGCCGCGACCATCGTCGTCGCCCTGCTCATCGCTGCGCCGCTGCTGGTGCTGGTCTTTCTGGAACCAGACCTGGGCACGGCCATCGTTTTGGCGGTGGAGATGGCCTTCTTGCTCTTTGCCGCCGGCATCCGTCTCCGCCACATGCTGGTCGGGCTGGCCGGACTTGGCGCCCTGGCCCCCATGTTCTGGGGGCTGCTGGCGGATCACCAACGCACGCGGCTGCTGATGTTCATCGACCCGACTTCGAACCCCGATTCCTACTTCAATGTCAAGCAGGCGCTGGTGAGCGTGGGGTCGGGCGGTTTGCTGGGCAAGGGCTTTGGCGCGGGTACGCAGAGCCAGCTCCACTTCCTGCGCGTACGCCACACCGATTTCATCTTCTCGGTGGTGGCCGAGGAACTCGGTTTTGTCGGCGCGGTCGTGCTCTTGTTCCTGCTCTTCGTCGTCCTGCTTCGACTCTGGCGCATTGCCGACCAGGCCCGCGACCCCTTTGGTCGCTTGCTGGCGGTGGGTGTGGCGGCGATCATCCTCTTCCAGACGGTGATCAACGTGGGCATGAACATGGCCCTGGTTCCCGTCACCGGCCTACCGCTGCCTTTCGTCAGCTATGGCGGCAATGCCATGCTGTCGCTGTTTCTGATGGTCGGTCTGGCGCAGAGTGTGGCGATGAGAAAGCAGAAGATCGATTTCTAGGGTTCCGGGTTCCGGATCACAGAACGTGAACAGCTACCTCCAATACGCAATCAATGAAGCAAAGAGTCCAGAAAAAAAATGACAAGTTCTAACGAGGTTTCCAACCCAACTGAAGCCGCGCCGCGCGATTTCATGCGCGAGATCGTCAGCGCCGACCAGACGAAGGGTGTGTATGGCGGCCGCGTGATCACGCGCTTCCCGCCCGAACCGAACGGCTATCTGCACATCGGCCATGCCAAGTCGATCTGCCTGAACTTCGGCCTGGCCCAGGAGTTCGGCGGGCGCTGCCACCTGCGTTTCGACGACACCAACCCCGAAACCGAGGATATGGAGTATGTCGAATCGATCATGGAAGCGATCCGCTGGCTGGGCTTCGACTGGGGCGAACACCTCTACTTTGCCTCCGACTATTACGACCAGCTCTACCAGTTCGCCATCCGCCTGATCGAGGACGGCAAGGCCTATGTGGATAGCCTGAGCGACGAGGAGATCCGCGAGTATCGGGGCACGGTGATGCAGCCGGGGCGAGAGAGTCCGTTTCGGAATCGGTCGGTGGCCGAGAATCTGGATTTGTTCCGGCGGATGGCGGCAGGCGAGTTCGCCAATGGCGCCCACGTGCTACGAGCCAAGATCGACATGGCTGCGGCCAATATGAAGCTGCGCGACCCCCTGCTCTACCGCATCCGCCATGTCTCCCACTACCGCACCGGCGACCGCTGGTGCATCTACCCGATGTACGACTTCGCCCACCCCCTCTCCGACGCCATCGAGGGGATCACGCATTCGATCTGCACGCTGGAATTCGAGAACAACCGCGCCATCTACGATTGGCTGCTCGATCAGTTGCTGGATGAGCCTCGGCCCCACCAGCACGAATTCGCCCGCCTGGCCCTGGACTACACGGTGATGAGCAAGCGCAAGCTGCTGCAACTGGTGGAGGAGGGGTTGGTAAGCGGCTGGGACGACCCGCGCCTGCCGACGATCTTCGGGATGCGTCGCCGGGGGATGCCGCCAGCGGCGATCCGGGCGTTTTCCGAGCGGGTGGGCGTGGCCCGCGTCAACAGCCGGGTGGAGTACGAGTTGCTGGAGCATTGCCTGCGCGAGGAACTCAACGTCAGCGCCCCGCGCGTGATGTGCGTCCTCCAGCCGCTCAAGGTGGTGATCAGCAACTATCCCGAAGGCCAGACCGAGATGCTAGAGGCGCCCTACTGGCCGCACGATGTGCCCCGGCAAGGCTGGCGGCTGCTTCCTTTCGGGCGCGAGTTGTTCATCGAGGCCGATGATTTCCGCCTTGACCCGCCCAAAGGTTTCTACCGCCTGGCCCCAGGCCGCGAGGTGCGGCTACGCCATGCCTATATCATCCGCTGCGACGAGGTCGTGACCGACCCGGCCAGCGGCAAGATCATGGAACTGCGTTGCACCTACGACCCCACTTCCCTGGGCGCTAACCCCGGCGGACGCAAGGCGCCGAGCGCCATCCACTGGGTGGCGGCCGCCCAGTCGCTGCCGGTGGAGGTGCGGCTCTATGATCGCTTGTTCACCAAGCCCAACCCCGATGATGTGGCCGAGGGGGAGAGTTTCAAAGATTACCTCAACCCCGACTCGCTCAGGCTGATTGGCGGCGCGTTGGTCGAGCCGAGCGTGGCCGCCGACCCGGCCGGCAGCCGCTATCAGTTCGAGCGCCTGGGCTATTTCGCCACCGACATCGTCGATTCGCGACCGGGGGCGTTGGTGTTCAATCGCATCGTGGCGCTGCGCGATGCATGGGCGAAGGTGGAGGGGAAGGAGGTCGGGGGGCGGAGGGGGGGAGAGACGCAGGGAGGAGGGAGGGAGAGACGCAGGGAGGAAGGCGAAGGGCAGAGGGCAGAGGACAGAGGGCAAAGGGCGGAGGCGAGCCTGCTCGTACCCGACGCCGAGAGGGAGCAGATCGCGCCGCTGGTCGATGAGGTACTGGCGGCCCATCCCGATAAGTTGGCAGCCTATCGCGGCGGCAAGACGGGGCTGTTGGGCTTTTTCGTCGGCCAGGTCGTCAAGGCGGCGGCAGGACGGGTCAGCCCGCAGGCCATCAGCGCCGTGGTGCAAGAGCGGCTGGAGCGGAGTTAGCTGGACGCGAACAGCGGCGTCGCCGGACATGCACGCGTGGGCGGCGCCGCTGTTTTGGCACAGGGGAGAGGGACGGTTTAGTAGAAGATGCCGCGGCCCAGAGCTTTGGCCTGAGCCACCCAGTCGGCCACATCGGCGGCTTGCGGCGGCCGCCTGACCGAGTGCTGTGAGGCGACCTCCATGATTTTGGCGTAGAGGTTGTCGGGGTTGCGCTTGGCCAGCTCGGCCACGGTGTCGACGCCGGCAAATTCGAGCAAGTCGGAGTAGACGGCGCCAATGCCCTTGACGCGGGCCAAGTCGGCGCGGTTGCCGAGTTCCAACAGGGCGCTTTCGTCGAGGCCCAGCCGCTCGGCCAGCGCTTTGCGATCGTCGGGTTGGGCAACGGCCGCCAGCAGCTTGGCCGAGTCGTCCAGACCGGCATCTTTGAGCTTGCCGGCCAGACCGGCATCGACGCCATAGAGTTCACTGATGCGAAGTGTCATGCGATCCTCCTGATCGAGAGAGCGGGGAAGGGGAAAGAATAGGAAAAGTTAAGCGTCATTTTCCCACAAGAATGCGCGCCCCGCAAACCGGCGTCAGAGATGGGGCGCTGAACTTGCGACCCGGCCCCCTTCCCTGTAACATGCTCTCTCCCTCCCACCTCCCTGCGTCTCCCCCTCCCCCCTCCCTCCCATGCCTGCACCCGCCCGCGTTCGCTTTGCACCCAGTCCCACCGGCTATCTTCACATTGGCGGCGCCCGCACGGCGCTGTTCAACTGGCTGTTTGCCCGCCACACCGGCGGCCAGTTCATCCTGCGCATCGAGGACACCGACCGCAGCCGGCTTGTGCCCGGCTCGCTCGCCGATATCTTCGCCAGTTTGCGTTGGTTGGGGCTGCAATGGGACGAAGGCCCCGAGGTTGGCGGCCCCTGCGGCCCCTATTTCCAGTCCGAGCGCCTGAATATCTACCGGCGGTGGGCGGATCGGCTGGTGGAGGAGGGCCGGGCCTATCGCTGCTACTGCACCTCGGCGGAGCTGGAACAGATGCGGGCGGCGCAGATGGCGGCCCGGCAGGATCCCGGCTATGACCGTCGCTGCCGTTATCTGACCGCCGACCAGCGCGCGGAGCGCGAGGCCGAGGGGCGGGAGTGGGTGGTGCGGCTGGCCGTGCCCGAAAGCGGCCAGGTGACGTTCCACGACGCCATCCGCGGGGACATCACCTTCGAGAACAGCAAGATCACCGATGCCGTGCTGTTGAAGAGCGATGGCTGGCCGACCTATCATCTGGCCAATGTCGTCGATGACCATCTGATGGCGATCACGCACATCATGCGAGGGGATGAGTGGCTGTCGTCGGTGCCGCTGCACTGGCATTTGTACGATGCCTTTGGCTGGCAGCCGCCGGTGTGGGCGCACCTGCCGGTGATCCTCAACCCCAACGGCCAGGGCAAGATGTCCAAGCGCGAGATTCTGCGGCCCGATGGCTCCACCGTCCCGGTCTTCGTGCACTCGTACCGCGATCTGGGCTATCGAGCCGACGCCATGGTCAATTTTCTCTGCGGCATCGGCTGGGCGCTGGATGGCTCGACCGAGATCTATGACCGCGAGACGGCCATCGACGCCTTCGACCTCCTCGACGTTCAGGCCAGCCCCGGCGCCTTCCCGGCCGAGAAGCTGGAGTGGATGAACGGCGTTTACATCCGCCAGTTGAGTCTCGACGCCTTTCTGGAGGCCCTGCTGCCCTTCCTGGGCCAGGCCCTGGGGCTGCCGGAAGCGCGGCTGCGGGAGGACGCCGGGCTGCGACGGCTGCTGCCGTTCGTGCAGGAGCGGGTGAAGAAGCTGAACGAGGCGGCAGAGTATGTCGATTTTCTCTTCACCGACGCCGTCGCCCTGGCCGAGCGGTCGGAGCTGGCGCCGGGCGTCCTGAGCGGGGCCGCCGACGTCCTGGAGGCGCTGCCGGTGTGGGAGGAGAGCGCCATCGAGACGGCCCTGCGCGGGTTGGCGGCGGAGCTTGGGCTGAAACCCGGCCAGTTG
>CAYWPZ010000017.1:0-32112 GCA_964460135.1 uncultured Caldilineales bacterium
TGGCGCAGGAACTCAACACCCTCTTCAGCAAGGACGAGATCCTGGAAGCCTATCTCAACCTGCTGAACTACGGCCACCTGGCCTACGGCCCCCAGGCGGCGGCGCAGGTCTACTTTGGCAAGGATGCCGCCGACCTGACCCTGGCCGAGGCGGCGCTGCTGGCCGGGATACCCCAGCGCCCGGCCGATCTCGACCCACTGCTGAACTTCGAGGCCGCCAAAGCCCGCCAGCGCCTTGTCCTCGACCTGATGGTGCGCCACGGCCGCCTGAGCCAGACCGAGGCCGACGCCGCCTTTGCCCAAGCGCTGCCCTTCAACCCAGCCCCCGACCAAACGCCCAACCCCGCCCCGCACTTCGCCCAATACGTCTTCGACCAACTGACGGCCCAGCTCGGCCCCGACGCCCTGCGCGGCGGCCTACGCATCACCACCACCCTCGACCTGGAGATGCAAACCCTGGCCCAGACCATCGTCAGCCAGAAAGTGGCCGAGGCCCAGCCCAAATTCGACCTCAACAACGCCGCCCTCGTCGCCCTCCACCCCCAAACCGGCGACATCCTGGCCCTGGTGGGCAGCGCCGACTTCGAAAACGAGGCCATTGCCGGCCAGGTCAACGTCGCCTTCAGCCCGCGGCAGCCGGGCAGCGCCATCAAACCCGTGCTCTATGCCGCCGCCCTCGACGACAACCTCATCAGCCCCGCCACCATCCTCTGGGACATCCCCGCCGCCTGGCCCCTGGCCGGCGGCCAGAGCTATCGCCCGGCCAACTACGATGGCAAATTCCACGGCCCTGTCACCGTGCGCATGGCCCTGGCCAACAGCTACAACATCCCCGCCGTCAAGCTGCTCGATGCCGTCGGCGCGCCCCGGATGCTGGCCGCCGCCCACGCCATGGGGATCGACAGCCTGAGCAACGACCCGCAACCATACGGCCTCAGCCTGGCCCTGGGCAGCGGCGAAGTCAGCCTGCTGGAACTGACTTCGGCCTACGCCGCCCTGGCCAACGGCGGCGTTGCCACTGCCCCGCGCGCCATCCTGGCGGCGGTGGATGCCTTCGGCCGGCCCCTCGCCCTCGGCCAGCCCCCTGCCCCCACCCAGGCCGTCTCGCCCACGGCCGCCTTCCAGATCACCGACATCCTCAGCGACCCTGCCGCCCGCGCCCCGGCCTTTGGCGCCAACAACCCCCTCCGGCTCAGCCACCCGGCCGCAGCCAAGACCGGCACCACCAACGATTTTCGCGACAACTGGACCCTGGGCTACACCCGCTTTCTGGTCACAGGCGTGTGGGCGGGCAACAGCGACGGACACCCCATGCGCAACACCAGCGGCCTGACCGGAGCTGCACCCATCTGGCACGATTTCATGGCGGCCGTGCTGGCCCAACCCTCCTTCCTGCCCCGTCTCCAGGCGCCCGCCGACCCCGCCGCCTGGGCCTTCACCCCGCCGCCGGATGCCCTCCAGCGCCCTGGCTGCCCCGTGGCGGGCGGCTGTCGCGCGGGCGGCGAATACTTCAGCGCCCTCTGGCTGGCCAGCGCCGCCGAGCGCGGGGCCTTTGCCGACCAAATCGAAGCCGTCACCAGCGCGCCCGTCTATCTCGACCGCGGTCAGGGGCCGGTCTGGACCGCCTATTGCCAGACTGAAACCGCCATCGCCCGGCCCTTGCTCAAACTCCCCACCTTTTTCGGCCTCCCGGTCGCCGAGGCGCAGCCGCCGACCGAAGCGATCCAACGCCAGCGCCAGCAAGCTATCGCCTGGGTGCTGACCCATCCCGCCCCGGTGAACCTGGGGCCGTGCCAGACCCTACCCGACCTGTTGAACCAGGCCATCGCCCTCAACCCTGACCTGACCGGGGCGCAGGCGCTGATTGATTGGGCGGCGGCGATGAACCCCGATGCAGCGCCGGTGGCGGACGCAGTGGCAGGGCTGCCGACCAGCCCGACGGCACCGCCTGCGCCCGCAGCCGGCCTCGCTTCGGCCGGCCCTGGTCGCTTTGCCCTGGCCCAGCCCATCGGCCATCACGCCGACTGTCCCGGCAACTACATCGTCGGCCAGGTGAGCAATCGCGAGGGCGCGCCGCTGGCGGGCATCCACATTAGCCTGGTCGACCAGTGGGGCAACCGGGCGGATGCCATCAGCAAGAGCGGGGCCAACGATTTCGGCCGCTATGATTTCCCCATCAACTTCTTCCCCAACCAATACACCCTGATCGTAGTCGATGATGCTGGCAACCCACTCAGCCCAGCGGTGGTGGTCAACCACTTGCAGGCCGAGGCCGGCGAAGCTCCTTGCCACACCGTGAATTGGATGGGGGGATGAAATCAGGGCTTGGAGAGGGCGTGAAGACCACGCCCCTACGGCAGGATCACATCCACCGGCATCCCGGCCTTCAGCGCCCCGTCGGGGTTGGGGATGCTCAACTCGACCAGGAAAACCATATCCCCGCGGTCATCGGGGTTGAGGATGTTGGCGGGGCGGAACTGAGCTTCGGGGGCGATGTAGGTGACGGTTGCATCGGCGCGGCGGCGCTCCTCGGCCGCCAGGATGACCTCGACCGCCAGGCTTTGACCGACCTGCACGCGACCAAGATCGGCCAGGGCCACATACACCCTGGCTTTCAGCGCCGCCGTGTCGGCGATGCTGATCAGCGGGCGACCGGCCTCCACCGTCTCTCCTGGCTCCACCAGCCGCTGCTCCACCCGACCAGCCGTCGGAGCGACCACCGTCAGCCGGTCGGCCTGCCAGCGGGCCAGGGCCAGCGCCGCCGCCGCCGCCTCGACCTGGGCCTCGGCCACGGCGACGGCCTCGGGCGAGGGCGGTTCGGCGGCGGCCTTCGCCTCGGCCTCGGCCAGGGCCAGCGCTGCTTCGGCCAGGCGCACCTGGTGTTCGGCGGCATGAACCTGGGCCTGCAGCGCCAGAGGGTTGGCGCGCAATTGCTGCAACAAGGCGACGGCGCGCCGCAAACCGTCCAGTTGCGCCTGGGCGGCTTCGACATTGGCCCGGGCCGCCGCCGCCTGGCGTTCGAGCATCTGCCGGGTAAATTGGCCCTCGCGCGAGCCGTCGCCGCCGGCATTTTCCAGCAGGACATTCACACGGGCCACGCCGGCTTCGGCTTGCTTCACCGCCGCCTCGGCCACAGGCATCTGGCTGCGGGCGCGGTTGATCTCGGCCTGGAGTTCGAGCGGCTGCTGGAGATTGCCCTCGGCCTGAGCCAGCGAGCGGCGGGCGCTCGCCAACTGCGTCTGGGCGGCAGCGACGGCGCTTGCGGCCAGGGCAACAAGCGCTTGGGCAGGCGGGGCGGCGGCGGCGGCGCGGGTGGCCTGCGCCGTGCGCAAGCCCTGCTCGGCGGCAGCAACCTCGGCCTCGACAGCCGAAGGGTCGAGTTCGAGTAGAGGCTGGCCGGCCGCAATTTGCTGGCCTTCTGTCACCAGCACCACCTTCGCCCGGCCTGCCAACTCGCTCATGGCGTAGGTCTGGCCGGCTTCCAAGACGCCGTACAGCCGGGTGGCGCCGTCTGCCGGACTGTCTTGCGGGTTGACCAGGGCGCGGGCGCTCGTCAGCGGCGCCGCCGGCAGCCCGCTCTGCTGCCAGATGGCGTCGAATGACTCGGGCAGCAGGAAGAAGCCGGCGACGGCGGTGAGAACGATGACGAACAGAAGGAGGGAGAAAAGGGAGAGGATGCGGCGCATGGGAGGAAAGGGGTTTCGGGTTCCGTGCCTATGGTGTGGTAGTTACAGGCATCGACGTGAATCAGTTCTCGCTGACGATGACATCGGCTGGGGCGCCGGGGCGGAGGAGGGGGTTGGGGGCGAGGAGTTCCAACTCCACGGCATAGACAGCGTCAGCGCGTTCGGCAGTGTTCTGCGCCTGGCGGAGGGTGAACTCCGGTTCATCGCTGACGGCGCGGACGACGGCCTGAAAGCTGCGGCCGGGCGCCGTGGGTGAGGTGAGCGAGAGGCGCTGGCCCGGCTCTAGCCGGGGCAACAGGCGCACGGGCGCATAGACGGTGAGGGTCAGGCGGTCGGCGTCGCTGATGGTCAGCAGGCGCTGACCCGAGCCGATGATCTCGCCGGGCTGGCGATAGCGGGCGGCGACGACGCCGGCCGCCGGGGCGCGCAGGATGGCGCGGTCGAGATGGACGGCCAGGGCGTCGCGCACAGCCTGGCTTTGCAGCACGGCGGCCTCGGCGGCGGCCACTCGTTCGGGGCCAGGACCGCTGCGAACGGCGGCCAGAGCAGCCTGAGCCTGCTCCAGACTGGCCGCCGCCTGGTCGCGGGCGTTGGCGGCGGCCACCACCCGGTCGGCGGCCGTCTGCGAGGCCGCGCGCAGGCGTTTCTGGTTGGCCAGGGTGGTGCGGACTTGGCCGATGGCGGCGTCGGCGATGGCGCTCTGCTGCCAGGCGGCCCAGGCATCCTGGCTGGCCAGGTTCCATTGCTCGTTGGCGTAGGCCAGCTTTTCGGCGGGGGCGTCGATGTGGATGGCGCCGCCGCCGGGCAGGGGCGCATCGGCGCCGTGGCGCAGGTCGGCAGTGATGGCGCCCCACATTTGTACTTTCAGGTCGGCGGCCTCGGCCTGCGCGCGGGCGGCGACGGCGACGGCCTCGGCCTCAGCCAGGCGGGCTTCGGTGGCGGCGACTTCGACATCGGCCTGCTGTGGTGTGTCGCGCAGGAGTTGGGCGTCAGCGAGGGTGCTTTCGGCCGCGGCCAAGGCCATCTCGGCCTGTTTCACCCGCGCCTGGGCCACGGCTACATCGACCGGGCGCACCGCTGCCCGCAGTTGCGCCAGTCGGGCCTGGGCCTGGGCAATGTCGGCCTCGGCCTGGGCAAGTTGCAGGCGCAGGAGGCTGTCGTCCAAGCGGGCAACCGTCTGCCCTGCCTCGACCCGATCTCCTTCTTCGACCAAGATCTCGACCAGTCTGCCCCCGACCTCAGGGGCAACGGCCACGGCGCCGGCCTCGATGATGCCCGCCAGACGCTCGGAGGCGAGGGAAGGGGCTTGGGCGCAGGCGGCGAGGAGGAGGGAGGCGGCAACGATGAGCAGGAGCAGGCGGCCCCTGGCGGTTGGCGTCTGGCCGCCGTCTTGACGGCGCTCAGGTTTTGGTGGCGGCGATGAAGACATCTTCAAGTGAGGGTGGGATGAGTTTGAGGGTTTGGGGACAGGCGCCGGCCTCGTGCAGGAGGGTGCGCAGGGTGTCGATCTGGCTTTCGAGCTCGGGGCCGGCGGCGTGGAGGCGCTCGCCATAGAGGGCGATCTCGGGCAGGCCGCTCTGGCGGAGGGTGCGGAGGGCCAGTTGAGGTTGGTCGCAGATGATCTCGACCACCTGACCCGGCATGTGCACGGCTTTGATCGCAGCCGGCGAGCCGTCGGCCAGGAGATGGCCGTTGTGGATAAGGGCCAAGCGATGGCATTGCTCGGCCTCGTCCATGTAGTGGGTGGTGACGAAGATCGTGGCGCCGTCGCCGGCCAGATGATAGAGCAGACGCCAGAATTCACGTCGGCTGATCGGATCGACGCCGGCGGTGGGTTCATCGAGAAAAAGGATGTCGGGCCGGTGGAGGAGGGCGGCGCCCAGGGCAAGCCGCTGTTTCCAGCCGCCCGCCAGTCGGCCGGTGATCTGGTTGCGCTGTCGATCGAGTCCGATCAGGTCGAGGACTTCGCTCTTGCGTTGGGCCAGCATTCGCCCGCGCAGACCATAGGTGCGGCCATAGAAGTTCAGGTTTTCGTCTACGCTCAGGTCGGGGTAGAGGCTGAATCTCTGGCTCATGTAGCCGACGCGACGGGCGATTTGTTCGGGGTGGTGGATGACGTCGTAGCCCAACACCGCCGCCTGGCCGCCGCTGGGGTGCAGCAGGCCGAGGAGGATACGGATGGTGGTCGTCTTCCCGGAGCCATTCGGCCCCAGGAAGCCGAAGATCTCTCCGGCCTCCACCTCGAAGCTGATGTTATCGACGGCGGTGAAATCGCCAAAGCGTTTGCTCAGATGGGATACGGTGACGGCGGGCATGGGAGTGGCAGGGGGCAGGGGGCAGGGGGCAAGTGACAGGTCACGGGTGGCAGGTCGTAGGTGTCAGGTGTCAAGTGTCAAGTGGCAGGTGGCCTCCCGGTCTCCCGGCTTCCCGGTCTCCCGATTTACCTGTCTACTTGTCTACCTGTCTACTTCTCCTCCTGCCCGCTCAGCAGATGGATGAACGCTTCTTCCAGGCGCGGCTCGTCGGGGAACAGGCGGTCGCTGACCACCTGGCGGGCCTGCAAGTGGGCGCTAAGTGGGGCAAGGGCGGCCTCGGCATTGGGGACGAAGATGTGCAGCCGGTCGCCGTAGACCTGGTGGCCGCGGTGGTCGGGGAAATCGGCCACGGCTGAGGCTGCAGCCAGCAGGTCGGGCGTGTAGAGGGCCAGCATCTGGCCGGGGACGAGGGTGCGCAGTTGGGCCGGGGCGCCCTGGCGGATGAGCCGGCCCTGGTGCATCAGCCCTACCTGCTGGCAGCGCTCGGCTTCGTCCATGTAGGGTGTGCTGACCAGGATGGTCACACCCTCCAGGTGCAGGTCGCCGAGGATGTTCCAGAACTCGCGCCGGCTGATCGGATCGACGCCGTTGGTGGGTTCGTCCAGCAAGAGCACGGCCGGGCGATGGACAAGGGCGCAAGCCAAGCCCAGTTTCTTCTTCATCCCGCCCGACAGAAAACCCGCCGGACGGTCGCTGAATGCTTCCAGGCGGGCGAAGGCCAACAGCCGTTCGATGCGTTGGCGGCGTTCCGGGCCGCGCACGCCGAAAATGTCGGCGTAGAACTGGATATTCTCCAGCACCGAAAGATCGGGGTAGAGGCTGAAGCGTTGGGCCATGTAGCCCAGCAGGGGGCGCACCCGCTCGGGCCGGCGGTTGACATCGATGCCGGCGATCAAGGCCCGGCCGCCGCTTGGCTTCAGCACCCCGGCCAACATGCGCAGGGTGGTGGTCTTGCCGGCGCCATCGGGGCCGATCAGCCCGTAGATGGCGCCCGACTCGATGGCGAGATCGACGCCGGCCACGGCCACGGTCTTGCCAAAGCGACGGCAGAGTTGGGTGCAGTAGATGTTGGCCATGACTCAGAGCGAGCGGGTGAAGGTGCGCCAGGCGATGGCGTAGGCAACGAGGCCGAAGATCAAGGTGGCGGCGACATGTGGCGACACCATCGGCAGCGTAGCCCCGCGCAAGATGACGCCGCGACAGATGGTCATGAAATGCTGAAGCGCCGAGCCTTGCGCCAGCCAGCGCATCACCGCCGGCATGTTCTCTACCGGCAGCAGATAGCCGCTAAAGGTGACTTCGAGGATGGCGACGAGAAAGACGAGCAGGACGGCCTGTTGTTGAGTGTGCGTCAGCACCGAGATGACGGTGCCCTGACCGACGACGGCGACGACGAACAGCGCTGCCAGCCCCACCAGCAGACCCAGACTCCCGCGCATCGGCACGTCGTAACCGAAATGAATGACAGCCAGCAAAAGCAAGAAGTTGAACAGGGCCACGATCACGGCCGGCAGGGCCTTGCCGGCGATGAGTTGGAAGCGCGTGATGGGGGTGATGACCAGTTGTTCCAGCGTCCCCAGCTCTTTCTCACGCACGAAGCCGGTGGCTGCCACGACCAACGCCACCTGGTAGGTAATAAAAGCGAGCATCGACGGCAGGCTGAACCAGCGATAGTCGAAGGCCGGATTGAAGACGGCGCTGGTCTCGACCCGCACACCGCCCACAGCGACCGCCGGCGCTGCCTGCATGTGACGTAACGCCAGCCGGGTGACCACGCCTTCGATCACCGCCCCACCGTTGCGCCCCACCAGGATATTGCTCCCGTCCAGCAGCGCCTGCACCTGCGCCGTCTGCAGACCCTGGCGGTAGAAGGCCGTCTCGAAACCGGGCGGGATGACGATCCCCACCTGGGCCGTTCCCTCCTCCATCGCCTGCGCCAGGGCGGCGCGGTCGGCGGGATAGCTGATCACCTGCATCTCGCGGGTGTTGTCGAGCATGGCCGCCAGTTCGCGGCTGAGCGGGCTTTGGTCGAGGTCGAGCACGGCCAGGGGCAGATCGATGATCCCGCGCGAGGTGTTGCGCGAAAGCAGCACCAGCTGCAAGGCCGGAGCCAGGATCAAAAAAACCACCAAAAAGCGGTCGCGCCGGATCTGGATCAGCTCTTTCCAGGTCAGATTGAGAATCTGTCCGATCATTGTCTAGCCTACCCGCTTCCGAAACGTGACGATAGCCAGAGCGATCGCACCCAGCCCCATCATCAGCAGCGTAAAGATGGACGGTCCCAGCGCCTGCCAGCCCAACCCCTTGAGAAACAGCCCGCGGCTGATCGTCACGAAATGGGTGGCGGGCAGGCTGTTGGCGGTCAGGCGGGCGCTGGGATCCACCGGCAACAGGATGCCGCTGAGAAAGAGGCTGGGGACCAGGAAGATCAGCAGCACTGCGCGCAGGGCAGTGCTCTGCGTGGCCATGAAGCCGGCCAGCAGGATGCTGATCCCCAGCGTGGCCCACAGATAGATGCCGATCATGGCGACCAGGTCGAAGGCGCTGCCGCGGAACGGCGTCTGAAACCATAGCAAGGCCACGGCCACCGCCCCCGCCGCGCCAACCAGCCCGTAGACGATGTAGGGCACGAGTTTGCCCAAGATGTACTCGCCGGCTTGCACGGGCGTGGCGGCCAGACCCTCGAAGCTGCCCAGTTCTTTCTCGCGCGTCAGGGCCAGGGCCACAGCCATGCCGGGGAGGATGAGGACGATGGCCAGCAGGGCCGGCACCATGCTATGGCTGGACTTGAGGTCGGGGTTGAACCAGGCCAGGTCGCGCACCTCGATGGGCAGGCGGGCATCGACCCCTCGGTACGGCGCCGCCCAATCGCCGATCCGGCTCGAAAGCCGCGCCATCTGCACCGAAGAGTTGATCGGGTCGCTGCCATCGCCCACTATCTGCACCGCAACCATCTCACCGGCCGCCAGCTTCTGGCCGAAGCCGGGCGGGATGACCACCCCCACCTTGATCTTGCCCGCCTGCATGGCCGCCCGCAGCTCGTCATAGGCCCGCGCCTCGCCCACCACCACCAGATCGCTATCGGCGCCGATGGCCAGGAGCAGCCCGCGCGACTGCGGCGAGCGGTCGCGGTCGAAGATCGCCAGCTGCGCCGAACTCGAATCGAACGAGAACAGGTAGGCGAATGTCACCAGCATGATCGCCGGCGAGACTGTCACCAAGAACAGCAGACGGCGGTCACGCTGCACATGCCGGAATTCCTTATGGGCCACGGCCCAGAGGCGACGGAGAGACATTGCGAATTGCGAAATGGACCTGCCACCTGCGACCTGCCACCCCCTACTCAAACACCTCCGTCAGCGGCCGTAGGATGCGCAAGGTGCGTTCGCTCATCTCGGCAGCGGTGGCTTCGGGGTGGAGGAGGGCAAAGCGGATGCCGCCGGCGATGGCGCCGCCGATCAAGGCCGCCAGCCAGGGAATGGCGACAGGAGGGATGAAATCTTGCTGCGCCAGGTGAACGATCAGGCGCGCTTCCACCAGGTGCAGCCCGCGCTCGAAATGGGCGGGGTTGTGGTTGGCGCCGAAGACGGCGTTCATCAGGTCGCGATGGCTTTCGACAAAGGCATAGACTTGCAGCAGCAGCAGTCGCGCCTGCTCGCGCCCGGGCAAGGCCAGCAGTTCCGGGCTGCGCGGACTCCCCAGCTGATCGATCTCCGCCCACACCGCTGCCTCTAGCAGCTCCTGTTTGCCCTCGAAATAGGTGTAGAAACTGCCCACGGCCACATCGGCAGCCTCGGTCACATCGGCGATGGTGAGATCGGCCACGCCCTTCTGGGCGATGACAGCGCGGGCGGCGTCGATGATCTCCTGGCGGCGGCGTTGGCGACGGCGTTCGGGACGGGTGGATGAATCCATAGTTGGGCTGTATGGAGAAAGAATCGAATCTTCATTCTATTTCCGAATAATAATTCATACTCCTCGTTGTGTCAAGACCATCACCACCGATAACAGCGATGACCTGTGGATGCACACCCACGCGGCGATGAAGCCACCTGGCCGAGAAATCATTTGGCTTAATCGAACGCTGTATCTATACTACGGCCCCATTTCCTTCGCTGAGCATTGCCTGTGTTCAAATTCAACCTCGACCTCCGCGCCGCCCGTCCTGGCGCCCTCCTCTTGCTCGTTGCCTGCCTGTTGGCCGCCTGCGGCAGCGCTCCCACCCCGCCCCCCACCCCCACCCTCACCCCCCAACAGTTCCAGGGCAAACAGGTCTTCGAGACCTCCTGCGCCGCCTGTCACAGCTTCGGTCCCGACACCATCATCGTCGGTCCGTCGCTGGCAAGCATCGCGACGGTCGCTGCCACTCGCCAGCCGGGCCAGGATGCGCGCAGCTACCTCATGAACTCGATCATGCGCCCTGGCGATTACCTGGTCGAGGGCTTCCAGGACCTGATGCCCAAAGACCTGGGCAAATCTCTCAGCGGCGAAGAAATCGACGCCGTCATCGCCTATCTTCTCGCCCAATCCTGACCAAAGGAGACGTTCTGATGCGCAAAGCCCGCCAATGGATCGGCATCATACTGCTCATGATCCTTGCCCTCCCCCTCATCGCCCTGGCCGCCGCCGCTGTTACACCCGAAGCGGCCGACCCCGCCATCGACATGACCAATCACGGCGCTGGCGCCAGCAGCGTCGAGCCATCCTACAGCGGCCTGCAACGCCAATTCCCGTCTCTCAATGGCCCCGCCGGCACAGCCGAACAGATCGAACTAGGCCGGTTGCTCTTCTTCGACCCCGTCCTCTCACAAAACAACGACATTGCCTGCGCCAGCTGCCACCAACCCGACCTGGGCTTTAGCGATGGCCGCCCAACTTCGGTCGGGACCAGCGGCGTCCCCGTCCAGCGCAGCGCCCCTTCGTTGTGGAATGTCGGCTTCGTTCAGAACCTGTTCTGGGATGGTCGCGAGACCTCGCTGGAGAAACAGGCCGAGATTCCGCTCACCAATCCTGACGAAATGGGGGTGACCGATACGGCGGCGCTGGTCGCCGAACTGGCCGCCATCCCCGCCTACGTCCAGCGCTTCCAGGCGGCCTTTGGCGGCGAGCAGCCCGTCAGCCTGGAGAAGATGACGGCGGCGCTGGCGGCCTTCGAGCGTAGCCTGCTCAGCCAGAACAGCCCCTTCGACCGCTACGCCGCCGGCGATTTCGACGCCCTCAGCCCGCAACAACGCCGCGGTCTGGCCCTTTTTCGCTCCGGGGCCACGCGTTGTTTCGAGTGCCACGCCGCGCCCACCTTCGCCAGCGAGGGTTTCCGGGTGATCGGCGTACCCGATGATGACCCCGGTCGCGCTGGCGTCGCCGCCGACGCCCTGCCCGGCGCCTTCAAAACACCCACCCTCCGCAACATCGCCCTTTCGGCCCCCTACATGCACGATGGCTCGCTGGCCACGCTCGCAGACGTGCTCGATTTCTATGCCGAGGGCGCCGGCCGGGCGCATGGTATAGAAAATGTCGATGCCCTGGTCAACGGCTTCGAGATGAGCGAAAGCGAGAAGGCCGACCTGCTCGCCTTCCTCTATGCCCTGACCGACGAGAGCAATCGGCCGCAAACCCCCGCCGCCGTGCCTTCCGGCCTGCCTGTGACGCCGCCCCAGCCCAACCCCGCCCGCGACCAGGTCGCTGCCGCCAACAGCGGCCGCTCGCTCGCGGCCCAGAAGACCAGCCGCGGGCCGAGCACCCTCGTCGTCCAGCCCGGCCAGACCATCCAGGCCGTCGTCGATATGGCCCAGCCCGGCGACACCATCCAGATCCCCTACGGCGTCTATCATGAACGCGTCGCCATCGACATCAACGGCATCACCCTCCAGGGCATCGCCAATGCCGACGGCGACCTGCCCCTGATCGACTGCCAGAACCAACTCTCCGAGGCTGTGATCGCCTCGGGCAGCGATTTTGCGGTCGGGAATCTGCACGTGCGGGATTGCACAGACAACGGCGTGTTGGTCGAGGGCGCGACGAACGTCGTCTTCCATGACATCTTTGCCGAGCGCACGGGCGTATACGGCGTCTATCCGGTGCGCAGCACCAACGTCATCATCGAGCGGGTAAAGGTGACGGGCGCCAACGACGCCGGCGTCTACGCCGGCCAGTCCGAGAACGTGATCGTGCGCGATAGCGAGGTCTACGGCAATGTCCTGGGCATCGAACTGGAGAACACGCTTGGCGGCGAAGTCTACAACAATCACGTCTACGATAACACCGTCGGCATGCTCATCGTCATCTTGCCGCAGCTGACCTCGAAGATCTCCTCCGACACCAAAATCTACGCCAACCTGGTCGAGGCCAACAACCACGAGAACTTCGCCGAGCGCGGGGTGGCCCGCTTTGCGCCGCCGGGCGTGGGCATGTTGCTCTTGGGCACCGATCGGGCCGAGGTCAGTGGCAACACGATCAAGGACAACAAGACGGCCGGGGTGGCCGTCTATAGTCTGACTCGCAGCGGCGTGTTCGACGCCAACGAGATCGACATCGGCCCCCTGCCCGAAGACAACTGGGTGCATAGCAACAGCTACGCGCACAACGGCTATGACCCCGATCCCTCGGTTGATGACCTGGGCGTACCGGGCGCGGATGTGCTGTGGGATGGGTCGGGCAGCGGCAATCGCTTCGACGAGTCTGGCGCTTCCGCCTTCCCGCCGGTGTTGCCGGGCAGCGGCTGGCCTGCCTTCCTGCGCCGCGCCTACGACAACGTCCTCAATTTCGCCATCGAACGGTTGCTGTAACGATGGGCTAAGGTTTACGCTACGGCGATCTTCTTGTGCTAAAATGATGCGTTTTTCAGCCTTCACTTCCCCATCAACGTTTTTCCTATCTCCGCAATGACCGACCTCACCATCACCCAACAGGCGCTAGACAACCGCCAGATGCGCCTGATCGTCGTCGTCCCCGATGACCGCACCGAACAGGCGCTGCGCGATGCCGCCCGGCGCCTGGCCAAGAACTACCGTTTTCCCGGCTTCCGCCCTGGCAAAGCCCCCTATCACGTCATCGCCCAACGCGTGGGCCGCGCCGCCCTCGTCGAAGAATCGCTCAAGGAACTCGCCAGCATCTACTATGCCGAGGCCGTGGCAGCGACCGCGCTAGATGCGTATGCACCCGGCCAACTGACCGACGTTGCCCTCGACCCCCTCACCCTCACCTTCGAAGTGCCCCTGCCGCCCATCGCCGACCCCGGCGACTACCGCAGCCTGCGCCTCGACGCCTCGCTCGCGGACGAAGCAGAAGTCGAAGAACACATGCAGGCCGACCTGCAAGAGATGAGCCAAGGCCACACGCAGTGGGCGCCCGTCGATCGCCCCATCCAATACGGCGATCTGGCCACCATCAACCTGAAGCTGACGGTTGCAGACGAAGTTGTGCTGGAGCAAGAAGACTGGGATTTCTCGCCTAGCGAGACCGATTACACCCTCCTCCCCGCCTTCGACGCCGCCTTCATCGGCATGAGCAGCGGTGAAAGTAAGTCCTTCCGCGCCGACTTTCCGGCCGAGAGCGACAGCGCCTGGGCAGGCAAAGAAGGACAGTTCGAGATCACGGTCACGGCAGTCAAGGGCAAAACCGAGCCGGTCTACGATGACACCTTCGCCGCCGAACATGGTTTCGAGACGGCCGAAGCCATGTTCCAGCAACTGCGCGACCACGCCATCGCCCATGTCCAGGCCGAAAGCGAGACCGAATATGGCAGCCGTGTGCTGGCTGCACTGCTGGAAGGGGCCGACATCGACTATCCTGCCGCAGCCATCGACAAGATGGTGGCGCTGCTGGCAGCCGAGCAAGAAGCTGTCTTCCACGGCTACGGCTTCGAATCCACCGCCGAACTCTTACGCTTGCAGAAGCGCAGCGAAGAGGAGTATCTCGAGGAACTGCGCCCGCCAGCCGAACGACGGCTGCGCCGTGCTCTGCTGCTGGATGCCATTGCTAAACGCGAGCAGTTCCCTGTCAGCGACTACGAACTCGACAAAGCATTGGTCGATGACCTGGGGAGCGAGGCCGCCGAACTGGCAAGAATGCGCCAAGTCCTGGCCACGGACAGCGACTACCGCCTCTGGCTGACCAACCGCATCCAACGCCAGAAGGCCCTCAATCTCATCGTCGCCAGCGCCCGCGGCGAAGACATCCCGGCGCCCGGCCAACACCTGGCCGCAGAAGCCCCGCCGGCCGACGAGCAAGGGGCGGAGGTCGAATCCGCCGCCGAAATCGAAGCTGCGTCACAGCCTGCTGACGAAACAGACGCTACAGTAACCCCAGCACTCGACTCTTGACAAAGTAGCAGGATCAACTGCCCCTCCGCCCTCCATCCTCAACCCTCCACCCTCCCACCATGACCTCCCTCATCACCCCTTCCTCCCTCATCCCCATGGTCATCGAACAGACCGGCCGGGGTGAGCGCGCCATGGACATCTACTCGCTCCTGCTCAAGGAGCGCATCGTCTTTCTGGGCACCCCCATCAACGACCAGATCGCCAACCTCATCGTCGCCCAACTGTTGTTCCTGCAACAAGACGACCCCGAGCGCGACATCCAGCTCTACATCAACTCGCCGGGCGGCAGCGTCTATGCTGGGTTGGCCATCTACGACACCATGCAGATGATCAGCGCCCCCGTGGCCACCTGGGCTGTAGGCGTTACGGCCAGCATGGCCACCGTCCTGCTGGCGGCCGGGGCCAAAGGCAAGCGCTACGCCCTGCCTCACGCCACCGTCCACATGCACCCCGCCGGCGGCGGCGCCCAGGGCTACACCCCCGACGTCCGCATCCAATTCAAAGAACTCGAACGCGTTCAGAACAGCATCTTCCACATCCTCGCCGAACACACCGGCCAATCGATCGAGCAGATCGAGCACGACTTCGAGCGCGACCGTTGGATGTACGCTCAAGAGGCCGTGGAATACGGCTTTGTGGACAAAGTCTTCGGCACGCCCGACCCCACCCTCGTCTCCTCCGAGCCTTCCTAAGACCGCCCATGCCTCCCCAATACTGCTCCTTCTGTCATCGCGGACAAGATGAGGTCGACCGCCTCATCGCCGGCCCCGACGGCGCCAACATCTGCGACCTCTGCGTGACCCTCTCCTACGAGATCCTGCGCGAGGAAGGCGTGGAGCAGCCGCCCAAGGAGGCGACGCCCCACCCGCCCGTCTTCGACCGCCTTCCCGCCCCGCGCGAGATCGTCGCCCGCTTGGATGACTACGTCATCGGCCAGGAGCGGGCCAAGAAAGTGCTTTCGGTGGCGGTCTACAACCACTACAAACGCATCAACTCGGCCCAGAGCGACGACGTCGAACTGCAAAAAAGCAACATCCTCCTCCTCGGCCCCACCGGCTGCGGCAAAACCCTCCTCGCCCAGACCCTGGCCAAAATCCTCCAGGTTCCCTTCACCATCGCCGACGCCACCAGCCTCACCGAGGCCGGCTATGTAGGCGAGGATGTCGAGACCATCCTCACCCGGCTGTTGCAAGTGGCCGACTGGGACGCCACCAAGGCGGCGATGGGCATCATCTACATCGATGAGATCGACAAAATTGCGCGCAAGGCCGGCGACAACCCCTCCATCACCCGCGATGTTTCGGGCGAGGGCGTCCAGCAGGCCCTGCTCAAGCTGATCGAGGGCACGGTGGCCAATGTCCCGCCCAACCTGGGCCGCAAACACCCGCAGCAAGAATTCGTGCCGTTGGACACCTCCAACATCCTCTTCATCTGCGGCGGCGCCTTCGGCGGCATCGAGGAAGACGTGGCCCGGCGGATCGGCGCCAAAGGCCGGCTGGGCTTTGCCGGCGGGGGGGTAGCGCCGGCCGCCCTGGAAAAGCGACGCTCCGAGTTGTTGGCCCAGGTCACATCCGACGACCTGCTTCAATTCGGCCTCATCCCCGAATTCATCGGCCGGCTGCCGGTGGCCGTCAGCGTCGAACCGCTCGACAAGGCCGCCCTCGTCCGCATCCTCACCGAGCCGAAAAACGCCATCATCCGCCAATTCCAGCGCCTGCTCGATCTGGATGGCGTGGACATCCAGTTCACGCCCGACGCCCTCGAAGCCGTGGCCGTCGAAGCCATGCGCCACAACACCGGCGCCCGCGGCCTGCGCACCATCGTCGAACGCGTCCTCCTGGACGTGATGTACGAGACGCCGGGCCGCACCGACGTCGCCAGATGCGTAATCAGCGCCGACAATATCCGCAGCGGCGCCCGACCTTTGCTCCTGAATGCCCAGGGCCGGCCGGTGAGCTGGAAGATCGACCAGGTCGCCGAGGCAGCTTGAGCCGATGTCGCCCGCGCTCGCTCCACTCACCCCGCGCACAAATGTCTGGTTGGAGACCGACGGCGAGGTGGCGCTCAGCCGCTGGCGGGTCGAACTCCTCCAGGCCATCGACCGTTCGGGGTCGATCAGCGCCGCCGCCGAGATCATGAACATCCAATATCGCCTGGCCTGGCAACGCGTCCACGAGATGGAAGAACGCCTGGGCCTCTCGCTCGTCCACACCACCACTGGCGGCGCCGGCGGCGGCGGCGCCACCCTAACCCCCACGGCCCGCGACCTCATCGATCGCTTCCTGGCCCTGGCTGATGCCGTAAACGACTTTACAGCGCAGCAGGCGCAGCGCTTTTTTGCACAATAGCCACACCAACGCCGGTCAGTCCGCGCAATCGGCCAACCTTGGCTCGAAAACAAACCACATAGCCACCCAAGAGCGATATGTTCATTGGACATATCGCTCTTCTCTTGTTATGATGTCAATCGTCGTCGCTCCAGCCCTTCCCCACCCAGCCAGGAGCATCCGTACATGAGTCATCGACGACGTTGCGCCCAATCTTCCTTCTTTTCACCCATCGTTATGTTGGTTCGACATATCGGCCTCGACCTCGCCATCCTGATCCTGCTGGCAGCGTGCGCAGCGCCGGCGCCGCCAACTGCCGCCCCAGCCGAGCCAGTCGCCGCCCCCATCGCCCGCAAAGCCAAGACCATCATCCTGGCCACCACCACCAGCACCCAAGATAGCGGCCTGCTCGACGCCATCCTCCCCGACTTCACCGCCGCCACCGGCATCGGCGTCGATGTCATTGCTGTCGGTAGCGGCCAGGCCATGGAAATCGGCGCTCGCGGCGATGCCGACGTTTTGCTCGTCCATGCGCGGGCCAGAGAGGATGAACTCGTTGCCAACGGCGACGCCCCCGCCCGTTACGATGTCATGGTTAACGATTTTGTCATCGTCGGCCCCCCCTCCGACCCAGCCGGCATCAAGGAACTTGCTTCAGCGGCCGAGGCTTTCGCCGCCATCGCCGCCCATCAGTCGCCCTTCCTCTCGCGCGGCGACGATTCGGGCACACACAGCAAAGAACAAGCCATCTGGAAGGCAGCTGCGATCGAACCGGCGGGGGGGTGGTATCAGAGCGCGGGCCAGGGAATGGGAGCCGTCCTCACCATGGCCAACGAGCAACAGGCCTACACGCTCAGCGACCGCGCCACCTATCTGGCCCGCAAAGCCAATGGCCTGGAATTGGACATCCTGGTGGAGGGCGACAACACCCTCTTCAACCCCTACGGCGTCCTTCCCATCAGCCAGGAGAAACACCCGGCCGCCGATTTCGAAGGCGCCACAGCCTTCGTCGAGTGGATCACCAGCCCGGCAACGCAGAAGATGATCGGCGACTTCGGCGTCGATGCCTTCGGCCAGTCGCTCTTCATCCCCAGCGCAGCCGACTGAGTTCCGGCCCTGCGGCTGCCAGAATCAGGCACTGGACTTGCCCCCTTCGCACGTCGGCGTCTTCCCACCGCCGGCCGAGCCTCACACTTCACCCCTCGCGCCCCCAATATGACAAATCGACCCGGCGAAGTAGAATATCTCCTCTGCCTTCATAACATCGCTCACCCCCTTCCTGCTTCGCCGTGCCCGTCAGCTCACCCTACCCTCTCGTCAGCATCGACCACGCCCTGGCCGCCATCCTGCGTCATAGCCCCACCCTGGGCAGCGAGCGCGTGCCCTTGATCGACGCCCTCGGCCGCGTCTTGGCCGCAGATGTGAGCGCCCCCGCCCCCATGCCGCCCTTCTCAGCCGCGGCCAAAGATGGTTTTGCCGTCATCGCCGCCGATGCTGCGCGCGTGCGCAGGCTGGCAGGAGAACAGATGGCAGGGCGCGTCGGCGATCTGCGGGTCGAGCCGGGGACGGTCGTCCGCATCACCACCGGGGCCGCCATCCCAGCGGGGGCCGATGCCGTAGTCATGGTCGAGCACACCAGCGAGGCCGATGGCTGGGTCGAGATCGAGACCGCCGTTGCCCCCGGCGCCGACATCCGCCCGCCCGGCCAGGACATCGCCGCCGGCGACAAGGTGCTGAGCCAGGGCGCGGTGCTCGGCCCGGCCGAAATTGGGCTGCTGGCGGCGGTGGGTTTGGCAGATGCCCCTGTGTTCCGGCGCCCGCGCGTCGGCGTCCTCTCTACCGGCGACGAACTGGTCGAGCCGGGCGCGACGCTCGCCCCCGGCCAGATCTACGACTCCAACCGCTTCAGCCTGGCCGCCGCCGCGATACAGGCGGGCGGGATAGCGCGAACCTACGGCATCGCCATCGACACGCCCGCCGCCCTGGCCGCGTTCTTCGAGTCGGCCCTGAGCGAAAACGATGTCCTCCTCACCAGCGGCGGCGTCAGCATGGGCAAGCTCGATCTGCTCAAACCCCTGCTGGAAGAACGTGGAACCGTCCACTTTGGCCGTGTGATCATGAAACCCGGCAAACCCGTCACCTTCGCCACCATCGCCGGCAAAGCGGTCTTCTCGTTGCCCGGCTTCCCGGTCTCGGCCCTGGTCTCGTTCGAGCTTTTCGTGCGTCCGGCCCTGCGCCAGATGCAAGGCGACGCGGCCTGGCCGCGCCCGCGGCTGCGGGTGGCGTTGGCGCACGAGATCCACCACGACGCCCATCGCACCGAATACCAGCGCGCCCAGGTCTTTGTGGCGGATGGCCACTTTCTGGCCCGCACCACCGGCCACCAGGGCTCTGGGCGGCTGCTGTCGCTTGTCGGCGCCAATGCCTTGCTCGAACTGACGCCCGGCGACGGCTTCCTCCCTGCCGGCGCGATGACGACCGCCCTGTTGCTGCAACCCATCGGCGCATGACCACCTTCAGCGAGGGCTTGCTCCAGGCCCTTCGTCTCCTGCTCGACCTCGACCCCGACCTGTTCGAGATCATCGGCCTCTCGCTGCGCGTCAGCGGTCTCGCTCTGGCCATCAGTGTGGCCCTCGGCCTGCCGTTGGGGGCCTGGCTAGGATGGCGGCGCTTTCGGGGTCGCCGCCTGGCCGTGGCTCTGCTCTACACCGGCATGGGCCTGCCCCCGGTCGTCGTCGGTCTGAGCGTCTACTTGCTGCTCTCGCGGCAGGGGCCGCTGGGCGGGCTGGGGTGGCTGTTCACCCCGCGAGCGATGATCATCGCCCAGGTGGTGCTGGCCCTGCCGCTGGTGGCCGGGTTCACGATGACGGCCCTGGCCGCCATCCCGCCCGAAATGGCCCTGCAGATCCGCTCGTTGGGCGCCACCCCGCTGCAAACCCATCTCACCCTGCTGTTCGAGGCCCGCGCTGGGGTGTTGGCCGCCATCGTCGCCGGCTTCGGCGCCATCATCTCCGAGGTCGGTTCGGTGATGATCGTCGGCGGCAACATCGCCCACAAGACCCGCGTCCTCACCACCGCCATCGTGCTCGAGACCGGCAAAGGCAACTTCGACCTGGCCATCGCCCTCGGCATCATTCTGCTGATCCTGGCCTTTGGCGCCAACTGGCTTGTCCTCCTGTTGCAGGGCCGCCTGGAGCCGCGGCCCTGACCTGCCCAGTCGATGGAAGTCCCGATCCTGGCCGTGAGCGACCTGGCCCAGAACTACGGCGCCCGCACCGTGTTGCGCATCCCCCGCCTGGAGGTTGCCGCAGGCGAATTGCTGGCCCTGGTTGGCCCCAGCGGCGCCGGCAAGAGCACCTTGTTGCGCCTCCTCAACTTCCTGGAATGCCCCACCCAGGGCCAGATTTGCTACCACGGCCAGCCCTTTGCCCCCGAGATGCTACCCCTTGACATCCGCCGGCGCATCACCACCGTTTTCCAGCGACCGCTCCTGCTCGACGCCTCGGTGCGCGGCAATGTCGCCTATGGGCTGCGGCTGCGCGGCCGCGCTGATGGCCGCAAGCAAGAAGATGAGGCGCTGGCCGCGGTCGGCTTGCAACACCTGGCCCGCGCTCGCTCGCGCACGCTCAGCGGCGGCGAAGCCCAGCGCGTGGCCCTGGCTCGCGCCCTCATCCTCCGCCCCGAAATCCTGCTGCTGGATGAACCTACCGCCAACCTCGACCCGGCCAACGTCCGCCTGATCGAGCAGATCATCGCCAAAATCAACACCGACATGGGCACAACGGTCGTCCTGGTCACGCACAATGTCTGGCAGGCGCGACGGCTTGCCCACCGCGTCGGTTTGCTCTACGATGGCGAGCTGCTCGAAATTGCTCCCGCCGAACGCTTCTTCGATCATCCCGAACATCCGCAAACGCGCGCGTTCCTCCGCGGCGAGGCCGTGTTTTGATGACACGAATGTGTCATCCACTCTCTATGCTCACCCATCTCGATTCTCAGGGCCAGGCGGCGATGGTCGATGTCTCGGACAAGAACACAACCACGCGCACGGCCATTGCTGGCGCTCGCGTGGTCATGCAGCCCGACACCCTGGCTGCCATCCGCGCCGGCGATGTGAAGAAGGGCGATGTGCTCAGCGTCGCCCGCGTGGCCGGGATCATGGCTGCCAAGCGCACGCATGAACTGATCCCGCTTTGCCATCCGCTCTTGCTGACCAAGATCGCCGTCGATTTCGAGTTTGTCGAGGATGGCGTCGAGGTGCGGGCCGCCGTCCGCTGCCAGGGCCAGACGGGGGTGGAGATGGAGGCGCTCACCGCCGCCGCCGTCGCCGCCCTGACCATCTACGATATGGCCAAGGCTCTCGAAAAGACCATGCGCATCGAAAACCTGCGCCTTTTGTACAAGGAAGGCGGGAAAAGTGGCATCTTTGAGGCCTGAGGCAGTTGGTATTAGTTACTGGTTATTGTTCCTTCCGCTAATTTTTTGCCTTTTCTGCTTTTTTTGGCACCGCATTCCTCGCGGCGGCATGTGTTAATCGCAATGACGCAACGTGAATGGGTAGAAAAAACAATAACCAATAACCAATCTTCACGACCCAATCCATCATCAGCCAATGAAAATCACAGTCAAACTTTTCGCCTCGACCCGTGAGCTGTTCGGCGCCTCGACGATCGAGCGCGACCTGCCCGATGGCGCCACCGTCGGCGATCTGCTCGAGCTATTGCGGCAAGAAACCAACGGCAAGGTGGCGCCGGGCTATCTGCACGTGGCTATCGATAAGCGTTACGCCGGGCCGAACACCGTCCTGCGGCCGGGCGATGAGGCGGCGGTGTTTCCGCCCGTCAGCGGGGGCGCAGGGGGCAAGCGATTCTGGCTGAGCGCCGAGCCGCTCTCGCTCGATGCGCTGGCCGGGCTGGTGACGGCGCCGGAGCGCGGGGGCATCGTCCTCTTCTCCGGCACGGTGCGCGGGATCACAGGGCCGCAGAACACCGATTACCTGGAATACGAGGCCTATGCCGAGATGGCCGAGGCAGTGTTGGCCCAAATCGGGGCCGAAGTGCAGGAGAAGTGGCCGCAGGTGCTCGATATCGCCATTGTCCACCGCACCGGCCGGCTGGACATCGGCGAGTCGAGTGTGATGGTGGCCGTGGCCGGCGCGCACCGGCAGGGGCTGTTCGATGCCTGCGCCCATGCCATCGAACGGTTGAAGCAGGTTGTCCCCATCTGGAAGAAAGAGGTGGGGCCGGATGGCAGCTATTGGGTGGAGGGGCCGCATGGGGCCTAGCTTACGCACGCATCCCACAGGTGGGCGCCGTCGATGAATGAGTACATCATTTTTGCCATTCTGCTCGTCCTCGCCCTGGCCTTCGCCTTTCTGAACGGCTTTCACGACTCAGCCAATGTCGTGGCGACGATGATCGCCTCGCGGGCTCTTTCGCCACGCGCAGCCCTGCTGCTGGCTGCAACCGGCAACCTGGTCGGTCCCTTGATTTTTGGCGTGGCTGTTGCCAAAACCGTCGGCAAGGATATTGTCGACCCCAGCAGCATCACGATTACGGTCGTCATCGCCGCCCTGCTGGCTGCCTCGATCTGGAGTCTGATCACCTGGTGGTACGGCATTCCTTCCAGCTCGTCGCACGCTCTGGTGGGGGGGCTGGTGGGCGCAGCAACCGTGTTCGGGGGGACGGCCGTGATCGAGAGCAAAGGACTCTCTACGGTCGTGATCGCATTGTTCGCTTCTCCGATCATCGGCTTTGTTTTCGCCTGGCTCTTGCTGCGGATCATCCTCTGGCTGGCAAGCGGCGCCACCCCCAGGGTCAACCGCACCTTCAATCGTTTGCAACTGGTTACCTCGTCGTCGCTGGCGCTATCACATGGCGCCAACGACGCCCAGAAGACCATGGGCGTGATCGTCATGGGTCTGGTGACGCTCGGCTTCCAGAACACCTTCTATGTACCGCTCTGGGTCGTGGTTGTCAATGCCATCGCCATCGGCTTGGGCACGTATTTTGGCGGTTGGCGGATCATCCACACCCTGGGCGGCAAGTTCTATCGCATCCGGCCCATTCACAGCCTCACTTCACAGACGGCATCGGCTGCGGTGATCCTGGGCGCTTCGCTGGTGGGTGGGCCGGTGAGCACCACGCAGGTAGTCAGTTCGGCGGTGGTGGGCGCAGGCGCCTCCGACCGCCGCAACATGGTGCGGTGGGCCAATCTCGCGGACATTGGCATTGCCTGGCTGATCACCATTCCTGCCACGTCGGTTGTGGCTGCCTGTCTCTACCTCATTCTGCGCTCGATCATCGGATCGTGAGAGGAACCATTGCCATGAAACTACCCGGCGCACAAAAACGCGAGAACATCTTCATCCACCTGCTAAAACAGCAGGCCCGCTACCTGCAAGAAGGCGTGCTGGGCCTCATGCGCTATGTAAGCGAGGGCGACGAAGCGGGAGCGGCCACGGTAGAGCGGTGCGAGAAGGAGGGCGACGAGGTGCGTCGCGTCCTCATCGATGAACTGCACAAGACCTTCGTCACGCCCTTCGACCGCGAGGACATCTACCAGCTTTCGCTCTATCTGGACGATGTGCTGGACTACACCTACACCACGGTCGAAGAAATGCACGTGCTGAGGGTGCAGCCCGACGAGCACCTGGTCGAGATGGTGCGCCGGCTGAACGAGGCCGCCGACGAGTTGATGCTGGCCATGGAACGGCTGACCGACAACCCCATGGTGGCGCTGGATCACGCCCGTCGCACCAAAGGTCGCGAGAATCAGATCGAACGCGAATATCGCCAGGCCCTGGCTGAGATCTTCGCTGGCCCCGAAGACATCCACCATCTGATGGAGATGCTGCGCAAGCGCGAAGTCTACCGGCATATCAGCAACGCCGCCGACCAGGCCGACCAGGCCGCCAATGTGATCGGCGAAGTGGTGGTCAAGATGACATGAGGCGGCCATTCCTCTCCCTCGCGCCACGCCCTGCAACCCACACCCGCTCGGCACCCACCCTTTGACAGCGTCTGTGCTTTTGTGCTATAAGCCTGCCCATCCAGTCCGCAGCATCTACAGGAGCAAAACCATAGTCCGCCGGTCTCGCCGCTGTTGGCGAGCGCATCGTCGCAACGCCGCCCTTTGTGCGACCCTGATTGGGTCGGTTTCCTTAGCGTAAACGCTATGTCATCTTGACATAGCGTTTTTGTTTTCTGCCGCCCTTTTCCGCCACCCCGCCTTCGTCCCCCACAGTCCAGCGCCGCGGAGGACGCCAACCACAACAAAGGAGAAATCGACAATGGCCATCACCGGATTCAATGATCGTATTGCACGTATCGACCTCAGCAGCGGCAAAGTGCATTACGAAAGGCTCAATCCCGAGCACGTCCGTAAGTTCGGCGGCGCGCGCGGGCTGGGCGTGAAGTACGTATTTGACAACGGTCCCCACGTGGACCCCTTCTCGCCAGAAAACATCCTCTGTGTCATGACCGGGCCGCTCAGCGGCACTGAAGTCAAGATGAGTGGTCGTCTGGCCGTCGTGACCAAGTCGCCTTTGACCGGAACCGTCACCGACAGCCACATGGGTGGCTGGACTGCCGCCAAGCTGAAGTGGGCGGGGCTGGACGGGCTGATCTTCATGGGCAAGTCGGATGCACCCGTCTATGCCTATGTCGAGGACGGGGCCGTAACTCTGTTCGATGCCGATACCGCCTGGGGGATGGACACGCACGACACCGTGCGCTATCTACAGTCCGAGCATGGCGATGACTGTTCGGTGATGTGCATTGGGCCGGCCGGCGAGAACCTGGTGCGCTACGCCAACTGGATGAACGAACATGAACGCGCGTCCGGGCGCGGCGGCACGGGCGCGGTCGGCGGTTCGAAGAACCTCAAGGCCATCGTCATCAAGGGCGACAAGCGCAATCAGCCCAAACCGGTCGATCGGGCGGCTTTCAAGGCGGCCGACAAGCGGGCTTTGGAGGCCATCATGAACGAGGCGGTCGTCACGGCCCCGCGCAAGGGCGGCCTCTCGGTTTATGGCACCAATGTGCTGATGAACATGGTCAACGTCATCGGCGCTCTGCCCACCAAGAACTCACTCAGCACCTCGTTCGAGCTGGGCGAAGAGATCTCGGGCGAGCACGTGCGCGAGACCATCCTCTTCGAAGACCCCACTTGCCATGCCTGCCCGGTGGCGTGCAAGAAGGCGTTCGAGGTGCATGAGGGCAAATACAAAGTCAAAGGCGAGAGCTACGAGTACGAATCGGCTTGGGCTTTGGGCGCCAACTGCGATATCGGCAACACCGAGGCCGTGGGCTATCTGATCATCCAGTGCAATCGCTATGGCATGGACACGATCGAGATGGGCAACGTGCTCTCGATGTACATGGAAGCCACCGAAAAGGGCCTGACCAACGGCGGTGGCCTGGCCTGGGGCGATGCCGATGATGCCATTCTGCTGATCGAGCGCATTGCTCGCCGCAAGGACGCCGTGGCCGACATGCTGGCCGAGGGAACCTATCGGGCGGCCGAGAAGCTGGGCGACCCCGACATCGCCATGACGGTCAAAGGCCAGGCCATCCCCGCCTATGACCCGCGCGGCATCAAGGGCATGGGCATCGGCTATGCCACCAGCAACCGCGGCGCCTGCCACCTGCGCGCCTACACCCCCGCCGCCGAAGTCATCGGCAATGTCCTGGGGCCGGCCGAACTGACCGACCGTCTGGCCTGGGAAGGCAAGGGCAAGCTCACTGTCATCTTCCAGAATGTCCACACCATGACCGACTGTCTGGATGTGTGCAAGTTCTCCACTTTCGCCGAAAGCCTGGACAACTTCGCCGAGCAGTTCACCGCTTTCACCGGCGTCAAGACCACGGCCGGCGATCTGCTGAACCTGGGTGAACGTGTCTATAACCTGGAGCGCTACTACAACAACCTGGCCGGGTTCGGCGAGGGCAGCGACTATCTGCCCAAGCGTTTCCTGGAACTGCCGGCCGATGGGCAAGGCTCGGTGGGCAGCGTGACCGAGCTGGATGCGATGCTGGCCGAGTATTACGAGGCCCGCGGTTGGGTCAACGGCGTCGTGCCAGAGAGCAAGTTGCGCGAGCTAGAGATCCTCTAATATCAGAACGTACGTGTTGCGTATTGCGTGTTACCTAGGGTTCTCCTACGTGATGCGCAATACGCAACGCCCGTCATTCCGTCCCGATTGGCGCAAAAACCCGCTGCAAATGACTGGTAGGGAAGAGATCGAGGGTGTCGGTGGGCAAGAGGGGCGTGGCCAGACCCTGCAGAAAGACAATTTGGCGGCCGTTGCAGAAGATGGTGACGTGGTGGCTGAGGCTGCCGGACTGATCGAATAGCTTGGAAGCAAGACCGGGGGCGCGCTCGGCCAGATAGCGAAGCGCCGCCATCACCGTGGACGGAGCAGGCAACGTTGCTTCGATCTGTCGCAGACCGGCCGCATCGCGCAGGGTGCTATGGACGCGTATGATCATCGCTCACCCTCCGCCCACCGGCGGGAAGATGTCCACATTGCCGCCTTCGGGGAGGGTGGTGGCGACGCCGTTCAGGAAGGTGATGTCCTTGCCGTTGACGAAGATATGGATACGCGGCAACAATCTGCCTTCGGTGTCCACCATCTCCGGGCGCAGGTCGGGCCAACGGGCCAGCAATTCCTCCACCAGTTCTTGGACGGTGGCCCCGGCGGGCGTCGAGGCCGAGACGACAGCGCCGCCGACAATGGGGCGCAGGGTGGCATAGAGTTTGAGGCGGTACATGGCTGACTCCTGAGGGTCGGAAGTGCTGGAATCATATCATCGCGCTCGCTCGAAACCGAAGTCAGATCGAGATGGGCTATAATCGCTTCATGTCCGCTTCCGATCCCTTTTGGCGCACCGTCTTCGACCGCCGCTCTGTCCGCCGCTACAGCGATCAGCCTGTGCCCCGCGCCCTGCTCGAACGCCTGCTCACGGCCGCCATCTGGGCGCCCAACGCCCACAATCGCCAGCCCTGGCGCTTCGCCGTCGTTACTCAGGTCGAGACGCAACGCCGGCTGGCCGAGGCCATGGCCGACCGATGGCAACACGATTTGCTGGCCGACGGCGCCGATCCTGTCTTTGCCGGGCGCCGCGCCGCCATTTCGCGCCAGCGCATCGGCGAGGCCGGCGCCGTGGTGCTTGGCTGCCTGACCATGACCGTCATGGATCACTACCCCGACCGCGAACGTCAGCGGCTGGAAGGGCTGATGGCCGCCCAAAGCCTGGCTCTGGCCCTGGGCCAGTTGCTGTTGGCCGCCCACCACGAGGGCCTGGCCGGCTGCTGGATGTGCGCCCCCCTTTTCGTCCCCGAACTCGTCCGCCAAACCCTCGACCTCCCCCCTGACTGGGAGCCGCAGGCCCTGATCACCCTCGGCTACCCCGCCGAAACCCGCACCTCAGCCCGCCTGCCCCTGGATGACGTTGTTATCTGGCGCTGACCCTGCCATGTATGATCCCCATTCCACCATCCGCCCTCAGCCATCCGCCCTTCCCCACATCGTCGCCCTGGCCGGCGGCGTCGGCGGGGCCAAGCTGGCGCACGGACTTAGCCAGCACCTCGACCCCGACCATCTGGCGATAATCGTCAACACCGGCGATGACTTCGAGCACTTGGGCCTTCTCATCTGCCCTGACCTCGACACCGTGCTCTACAACCTGGCCGAGGTCAACCATCGGGGCCAGGGCTGGGGCCGAGAGGCCGAAAGCTTTGGCGTGCTGGACGAACTCAAGCGCTTGGGTCACGATGCCTGGTTCCTCCTCGGCGACAAAGACATCGCCCTTCATCTCCGCCGCCGCCAGTTGCTGGATGCCGGCCACAGCCTGACCGCCATCGCCGCCGCTCTGGGCCAGAACCTGGGCCTGGCCCACCCGGTGCTGCCCATGTCCGATCAGCCGGTGCGCACCATCATCCTCACCCCCGACGGCGAACTGCCCTTCCAGGAATACTTCGTCCACCGCCGTTGCCAACCCACCATGCTGGGGATGCGATTCGATGGCCTCGACCAGGCCCGACCAGCGCCCGCCGTCGTTGCGGCCCTCAGCGCCGCTGACGTCGTCATCCTCTGCCCCTCCAACCCCTACGTCAGCCTTGGCCCCATCCTCGCCCTGCCCGGCCTGCGCCAGCTGGTGGCAACCAAACCCATTGTCGCCGTTAGCCCCATCATCGCTGGGCAGGCGCTCAAAGGCCCGGCCGCCAAGATGATGGCCGAGATGGGCGGCGAAGTCAGCGCCCTGGGTGTGGCCCGCCACTTTGCCGGCCTGCTCACCGGCTTCGTCATCGACCACGCCGACGCCGACCTCGCCCCGGCCATCCGCGACCTGGGGATGCAAGTGCTCGCGACCGATGCGCTAATGGCCGACAAAGCCGGGCGCACCCGCCTGGCCGCTGAAACGCTGGCCTTCGCCCACTGCTTGCTGGGAGCCACGGCGTGATCGACGACAAACTGGCCGTGATTGTGCCGATGAAGCCCTTCGCCCAGGCCAAACAACGCCTACGCCCGGCCGTGGCCAACGGTGAACGCCTGGCCCTGGCCCGATCCATGCTCATCCATGTCCTTACCGCTGTCCACACAAGCGGCGTCGGCGATCTCCACATTCTTATCAGCGCCGATCCTGAGGTGTTGGCTCTGGCCCCTGCCTTTGACTTTAGCCCTCTGACTGAAAAAACCACCGGCTACAACGGCGCCGTGACGCAGGCGCTTGCCTGGGCGCAGAATCGGCAGGCGACGACCGCCCTGATTCTGCCCGCCGACCTGCCCCACCTTGCGCCCGCTGACGTGAGCGACCTTGTCCGGCTGGCCGCTGACGCCCCTGCCGCCGTTGTCCTCGCGCCCGACGCCGCCGCAGCCGGCACCAATGCCCTCCTCCTGCGTCCGCCCGACCTCCTCCCCCCTAGCTTTGGGCCGGACAGCTTCCGCCGCCATCTGGCCTTGGCCCGCAGTCGGGGCATCGAACCGGCCATCCATCACCACCCCCACCTGGCGCGCGATGTCGACTGGCCGTCGGACCTCTGGTTGCTCGGATGAACGAAGGCTCTCTGGCGCGGGTGGATTTCAGTTCGACCGATAGACGGCCTGAAGCTCTTCCAGCGTCTCTACCGTCCACAGGGCGTGGGCAACAGCCCGCAACTGCTCGGTATCGGGCAAGTGGCTGATCTCAGGCAGCAGTTCGTCGCCGGGTGTGCCAAAGCGCAAACCCAAAGCGAACGAAATCGAGTCCAGCAGCCCTTCGCGCAGACCGGTGTCCTTGCCCTGTTCAAGGCCCTGCTCAAGACCCTGTTCAAGGCCCTGTTCAAGGCCCTCTTTGCGACCCGCCTTCAGGCCCCGCGTCAGACCTTGCTCCAGGCCTTCTCGGACACCTTCTTGTTTGATCAGCTCATAAGCATACGACTCGATCATCAGATCTCTCCTTTTCGTAATCAGCGTGGCGGCCAATTCCCTCGAAACCAGACCCGAAAGAATGGCCATGCCGGCCAACATATCGGCTTTCTCTGCAGGCGGCAGTGAGCTACCATAAATCAGACGATCGGCCGATTCGGTCAACTCAATACCGCCACGCATCAACGGCACCAACGGCAACAGGCACAACGCACCTTCACTGAGAATCTCAGATGCATCCAATTCATACACGCGGATGAGGGGATAGCCAAAAGCGACCTCGTTGTCCGCAAAGTGATCGGTGGCAAGCGCTGAGGACGTCAGCAACAGAATACAACTCGTTGCCTCATGCACCCTGTGCCGCAGCATGTGTCGACAACGATATTCTAGCAAGCGCAACGGCAAATCGCCCTCCCACTGGCTTTGCACTTCGATGATCACCAGCCGACGCCGCCCGCTTTCTTCCGTAACCAGTAGCGGAAAGTCGCTTCGACGCAGGGTGGTCGTTTCCTGAGATACTTCTTCGAGCAAGGTGCTTTCCGTGACAGGAATACCGAGAAACCGCCGCAGGATTTCGCTCCGACAGCGGTCGATCAGCACTTTGGCAGCGATGTCGTAGGACATGACCCAATTGTACCACACCTCCGCCCTTTCCAAGCATCCCACCTCCCATGCCCGACCTCATCCTCCTCAACGCCACCCTCTACACCCAATCAGGTCTGCACCGCAAAGGGGGTGTTGCCATCGAAGATGGTCGCATCCAGGCCATAGGCCCTTCCGCCAGAATCCACCAGCTAGGCGGCGGCGCGCCCGTCATCGACCTCGGCGACGCCCTCGTCCTCCCCGGCTTCACCGACGCCCACATCCACTTCCACGATCTGGCCCGTCGCCGCAGCCAGGTAGACCTCTCGGCTGCGACCAGCCTGGAGGATGCCCTCGCCCGCATCGCCGCCCATGCCGCCCGCCTTCCCGAAGACGCCTGGGTGCTGGGTTATGGCTGGAACGAGAGCCACTGGCCGCTCGAACATCCCAACCCCGATCCCCTTCGCACCCCTTCGCCCCCTTCGCGGATCCTCCCCCTCCCCGACCGGCATGACCTTGACCCAATCACCAGCGGCCGGCCGGCCGTACTCTGGCGGGCGGACCTGCACGCGGCCTGGGCCAACACCGCCGCCCTCGCCCGCGCCGGCATCGGCCTCGACACCCCCAACCCGCCCGCGGGCGTCATCGATCGCGAACCACAGGGCCACCCCACCGGCATCCTGCGCGAGCTGGCCATCGATCTGGTGCGTCGCGTCATTCCACCACCCACCGAAACCGAGTTTCTCGACAACTTGCAGGCCGTCGCCGCCGACCTCCACCGCCTCGGCATCGTCGCCGTCCACGACCAGCGCATGAAGGACAACGCCGAAGAAGGCCGCCTGGCCCTGCGCCGCTACAGCCGCCTGCGCAGCGAAAACCGCCTGAACCTGCGCATCGCCTGCAACATCGAGGCCGCCAATCTCGACCACCTCATCGCCCTCGGCCTCGGCAGCGGCTTCGGCGACGAATGGCTGCGGCTGGGACATGTCAAACTCTTTGCCGATGGCTCGTTGGGCACGCGCACCGCCTGGATGCTGGAACCCTACGCGGGCGAAGCGGCCAACACCGGCATGGTTTTGACCTCGCCCGACCAGATGCTCAAAACCATCCAGCGCGCCCACCGCCACAGCTGCGCCATCTCCATCCACGCCATCGGCGATCGCGCCAACCGCGAAGTGCTCGACATCTTCGCCGAAGTCCTGACCGGGGGCAGCCCCAACCCGCCCGCCCTGCCGCACCGCATCGAACACGTCCAGACTATCCACCCGGCCGACCTGCCCCGCCTGGCCGAGATGGGCCTCATCGCCTCGGTACAGCCCATCCACTGCACCGACGACATCGCCGCCGCCGACCGCTTGTGGGCCAAACGCGGGGCCAACACCTACGCCTTCCGCTCCTTGCTACAGGCCGGGACCACCCTGGCCTTCGGCTCGGATGCGCCGGTCGCCAGCCCCAACCCCTGGTGGGGCATCCACGCCGCCGTCACCCGGCAGCGGCGCGATGGCTCGCCGGCGGGCGGCTGGTATCCGGCCCAACGCCTGAGCGTGGCCGAGGCCGTCCATGCCTACACACTCGGCCCCGCTGCCGCCATCGGCCAGACCCACCAACAGGGTCGCATTGCCGCCGGTTACCTGGCCGATCTCATCATCCTCGACCGCGACATCTTCAGCTGCGACCCTGCCGCCATCGCCGAAACAAAGGTCGAGATGACCATCGTCGGCGGCCAGATCGTACACAGCCTGGATTGAAAGACCAATCAGTTTGGCGTTGGCGCTCGCCGCCTGTACGATTAAGGTCCCTATGTTCTCCCTCACCTTCCTCGGCACCTCGGCCTCGGCGCCCTCGGTCCACCGCGGGCTTTCCAGCGCCATCGTCAGCTTTCGCGAACATCGCTTCATGGTCGACTGCGGCGAAGGCACGCAACGGCAGCTGCTGACGGCCGGGCTGGGCTTCAAACGGCTGGACAAAATCCTCATCACCCACGGCCACCTCGATCACATCCTCGGCCTGGGCGGGCTGATCTCCACCATGGCCCGTTGGGAACTGATGGAGCACATCGACATCTACGCCGGCGCCTTTGCCCTCGACCGCATCCAGCGGCTGTTCGGCGTCGTCTTTGGCCCCGGCGAAATCCCCATGCACATCCACTGGCACACCCTGGAGCCGGACATCCTCTTCGAAGATGAGCATCTCCAGGTCGAGGCCTTCCCGGTCGAGCACCGCGGCCCAGATTGCTTCGGCTTCCTCTTTAGCGAGCGCCCCAAACGCCCCTTCCTGGTCGCCGAAGCCGAGGCTTTGGGCGTCCCCTTTGGCCCCGTCCGCCGGCGGTTGGTCAACGGCGAGATCGTCATCTTGCCCGATGGCCGTGTGATCGAGCCGGATGAAGTGCTCGGCCCACCCGCCCCGCGCACCCGGCTGGCTTTTATTGGCGACCTGGCGCGGGCGCGGGGCCTGACCGAACTCGTGCGCGATG
>CAYWPZ010000018.1:0-18696 GCA_964460135.1 uncultured Caldilineales bacterium
ACCCCCAAACTGCCCCTGCCGTTTCACGCCCCACCACACCGAAAAAGCGCCATGACCACCAAACACCGCACCCTGTTCGTCACCGACCGCGGCCACCAACAGCAACAATGGGCGCTGGAAGGCGCGCCGCCCGACCTGGACATCGTCATGCGCCGCCGTCCGCCCAAAGAGGAGATCCTCGCCCTGCTGCCCGAGATGACGTTTTTCATCTCCGAACGCTCAGGCGTGATCGACGCCGACATGATCGCCGCCGGCAGCCAGCTCAGGCTGATCCAGCGCCTGGGCGTGCAGACCTGGGATATCGACCTGACGGCGGCGCGGGCCGCCGGCATCCCCGTCTGTTATCTGCCGGTGCACACCTGCGAGCTGGTGGCCGAGCATGTGATGATGCAGGCCCTGTGCCTGATCAAACGCGTGCGCGAGCTGATGCAGGTCGCCGGGGAGGGCGACGATTGGGGGCGGCCCCCGCGCCGCTGCGACGAAGATTATTTTGCCTACAACTGGTCGCGACGCCAGAATATCGGCGGGCTGGCCGGCAAGACGGTGGGCATCCTCGGCTTCGGCGAGATCGGCGTCGAGCTGGCCCGCCGCCTGCAGCCCTTTGGGTGCACAGTGCTCTACCAGAAACGGAAGCGCTACCCCGCCCAGGTCGAAGCCGATTACGGCATCCGCTTTGCCACGCAGGCTGAGATCGCCGCCGTGGCCGATGTGATCGTCGCCCTCCTCCCGTTTGGCCCTGAAACCGAGCAGGGGCTGAGCACGGCCTTCTTCGCCGCGCTCAAACCGGGGGCGCTGTTCATCCAGTCCGGCGGCAGCGGCACGGTGGATGAGGATGCCCTGGCCGCGGCCCTGCGCTCGGGGCATCTGGGCGGGGCGGCGGTGGATGGCTTCACCTGGGAACCGGTGCAGCCGGACAATCCACTGCTGGCGCTGGCTCGCGACCCCCTGTGCAACCTGGTGCTCACGCCCCATGTGGCCGCCGGCGCCATCACCATCACCGGCGCCTTGCGCCAGGGCGACTACATCAACATCGTCGCCGCCCTGACAGGCCAGCCGCTGCGCTATCGTCTGGCATAATCGTTGCCGATTTCAGGGCAGATCGTGATCTGCCCCTACCCCTGCCCAGGACGCACGACCGCCGAAATATACTCGGCCGGCCCGCCATCGCTGGCGCGGATGCTCTCCAAAAAGCGATTCTCGAAGTAGATCGAATCCCCGGCCTGCAGTTGGTAGGTCTGGCCGGCCACTTGCAGCTCGATCTCCCCTTCCATGACGACAATGCACTCCTCGGTCGGCTCGGCCAGCGGCTGCTGCATGATGTTGCCGGCCTCGGGCGGTACCCGCACCAGGAAGAGCACCATCTTGCGGGTGAGTTGCGGCGTCAGGATCTCGTAGGTAACATGGCTGTCCGGAAAGAACATGTGCCGCCGCCTGTCTTTCGTCACTACCAGGTCGCTATCCAAGGAATCGGCCAGCAGCCGGTGCAGCGGCGTCCGCAGCGCCAGCGCAATCCGACGGGCCGAAGCCAGCGTGGGATTGGCCAGACCGCGCTCCAGGTTGCTGAGGAAAGTGGTGCTGAGATCGGTCAGTTCGGCCAGGTCGCGCAGGCTGAGGTCCAATTCGGCCCGACGTTCTCTGATACGTTCGCCAAACCTGATATTTTCCAGGGAGGGTTCGTCCATGATGCACAACTTTATCATGCCGCTGCCCGCTTGTCATCTTCTACGGGGGTGATGTGATGGAATACACCGGTTATCTCGATTTTTGGTTTCGCGACCGGCCCATAGTCGAGCGGGTCGAGGCGATGGTGGGGCTGGGGTTTCGCCGCCTGGATGTGTGGTATTGGCGCGAGCAACCGATGGCCGACCTGGCCGCCGAATGCCGGCGGTGGGGGGCCGTGCTCAATTCGGCCTTCGACGACGAGATGGGTTCGCTGGTCGATCCGGGCGACAACGAGTTCACTTACCGCTCCTGGGCCGAGAGCCTGGAGATGGCCGTCCGTTTCGGCGTGCAGCACCTCTTCCTCTTCTCCAACCAGGTCGATCTGATCGACGGCAAGACCTGGACCCGGCGGCTTTCCGCCAACTTCACGCCCGCCCAGCAATACGCCAACGCCCTGCGCCAGACCGAACGCATCCTCAAGCTGGTAGAGCAGACGCCTGTGCAGGTGTGGGTGGAGGCGCTGAACGAGTTCCACATCCAGGGCGGCATCCTGGTGCACAACCACGAGCTGGCCGCGGATTGGGTGCGGCGCTTCCAGCACCCGCAATTGCGCCTGGTCTTCGACTGCTATCACCAGCAGCGCGATGGGGGCAATCTGATCTGGGGGCTGGAGGAATACGCCGGGCTGTACGACGCCGTGCACATCGCCGATGTGCCCACCCGCCAAGAGCCGGGCACCGGCGAGATCAACTTCGCCAACATCCGGCGCAGGCTGGGCGAGCTCGGCTTCGATGGCTTCGTCGGCCTGGAATTCTACCCCTCCACCACCGAAGCCGAAGCGTTGGCGAAAACCAAGGCAGTTTTTCCTGTCGACCCACCAGACCCTAAAGGTCTCTAAGACCATTAGCGTCTTTTTGGAGGACCCATCATCATGACCTCACGCCGACTCCACCACATCTTCCGGCCCGATGGCCGGGCGCTGATCGTCGCCTTCGATCACGGCCTCATCGACGGCCCCATCCGGGGCCTGGAGCGTCCCGGCGAGACCCTGGCCCAGATCGTGGCCGGCGGCGCCGACGCCGTGCTCACCAGCTTTGGCGTGGCCGCCCGCTTCGCACGCGAGCTCGCCCCCGTCGGCTTGATTCTGCGGCTGGATGGCGGCGGCACCAAACTGGGGAAGATCGGCCCCGGGGCGCAGTTCCACACCGTCGAAGCCGCCCTCCGCCTGGGCGCCGATGCCGTGGTCGTCTCGGCCTTTCCCGGCGCCAACCACGAGGAAGCCACCCTGCGCACCCTGGCGGCGGTCATCGACGAGGCCCATGCCTGGGGGCTGCCGGTGATGGCGGAGATGCAGCCGGGCGGTTTCGATGCCGGGCCGGAGTTCACCACGACCGAGAATGTGGCCCTCTCGGCCCGCGTGGCCGCCGAATTGGGCGCCGATTGGGTCAAGGCTCCCTACGCGCCCGATTTCGGCCGCGTGGTAGCCGCCTGCTTCGCGCCGGTGGTCATGTTGGGCGGCGCCAAGAAGAACAGCGAGCGCACGATGCTGGAGAATATCAAACAGGCGGTCGAGGCCGGCGGCGCCGGCGTGGCCATCGGCCGCAACATTTTCCAGGCCAACGACCCCGGCCGCATGACCGCGGCAGTGGCGGCCATCGTCCACGGCCACGCCTCGGTAGACGAGGCGATGGCCATCCTCTTCAACTGAGCGTCATGTGCCGGAACATCAAACCCCTCTACAACTTCGACCCGCCCGCCAGCGATGAAGAGGTGCGGGCGGCGGCCTTGCAGTTCGTGCGCAAGATCAGCGGTTTCAACGCGCCCTCAGCGGCCAATCAAGCGGCTTTCGACCGCGCCGTGGCCGAGATCAGCGGCGCCGCCTCGGCCCTGCTCGCCGCCCTTGTCACCGCCGCCCCGCCCCGCGATCGCGGCCTCGAGGCCGCCAAGGCCAGGGCGCGGGCGGCGCGGCGGTTTGGCTGATGGCCGGCTGCTTCAGAAAGCCGGCGGGGTCATGGCCGAGATGAAACTGGCCTCGCCCTCGCTCGTCACCCGGATCGCTTCCAGGTTGCGCCCCTCGACATAAATGCTGTCCCCGGCCTGAAGGCGATGCACCTGGCCGCTGACGGTGACGGCGATGCTACCCTGCACAACGAGAATGCACTCCTCGGTAGGAACCATCAGCGGCGGCCCCACCAGATTACCGTCGGCGGCGGTGGCGTGCACCTGGAACAAGACCATCTTGTGGTGCAAATCGGGCACCATCAGTTCGATGCTGACATGGCCGGGCGTGACCACCGTGCGCCGGCGCTGGCGACGCCGCACCACCGGGTCGCGTTCATCCGGCCCGGCCAGCAGGCGGAACAGGGGCGCGTCGAGGGCGTTGGCGATGGCGCGCAGGGTGTCGAGCGTGGGGTTGGCCCGGCCATGTTCCAGCTTGCTGATGAAGGTGGCGCTCAGCCCCGTCGCCCTGGCCAGATCGCGCACCCCCATGCCCAGCTCCAGCCGTCGCGCCCGGATGCTGGCGCCCAGGTTTTCGTTCTCGGCCTGGTGGATGTCTTCCTCGGCGATCGGCGCGGCGCTGGCCATGGTCAACCCCCACCAAAAAAGGAGCGCCGGAGCACATCGCGGTGGATCTGCCCGCCGACAAAGCTGCGACCGCTCTGCAAGCTGTTGATGATCACCCTGGCGGGCGAATCGATCAGGTCGGGCACCGCAAACCAATTGCGCCCGAAGTGGTCGAAAATCTGGGCAAAGGGCAGGCCCCAGAACTCGCCGGCGTTGACATCGAAGCAGAGGCGGGCGAGCACCGGGGTGATGGCCTCGTCGGGCGCGTCGGCGTAGAGCACGGTGGTGGCGCCGTAGAACAGGCAGTCGTTCACGCGGCCCATGGCCTCGCCTTCATCCGCTGCCAGCGGGGCGACGGGGGCGACGCCGAAGCCGTGGCGCACGCTGTGGATGTCGAAGCCGTGCAGAAAGAGTTTCACCATCACCTGCTCGACTGTGCGCGAGGCCACCTGGATGGCGCCGACCAGACAGGCGGTGGGGGCAAAGACGACATAGACCTGGTCGGGCGGCACCTGACAGGCAGCGGCCACGAAGCGGCAGAGCTGGTCGGTGGGGATGCGCTGCGTCTGCAACTGCACCACCACTTTGCCGGCGCCGCGGTCGCTGTAGCCGCTGCCCGACCAGCGGTCGGCCAGCGCCGCCGCCCGCGCCGGCCCCGACCCGATCTCGGCATACTCGCCCTGGCCCAGTTCCCAGCACCCCGCCTGCGAGGCCACCACCGCGATCACCGGATTATCGACCCAGACCTGGATCGCCGGCAGCACAAAGGGGTCGAGGTCGAAGACGCCGTAGGTCGCCTTGCCCAGCCCGCCGAAACCGGCCTCGACGAACACCTGGCCGGCCTTCCAACTGCCGGGACAGGTCAGGCCCATGTCCACCAGCATGGCGCCGCAATCGGCGCGCCAGGCTTTGATCTGCAACTCGTCGGCGTGGGCGATGGCGTCATCGATCAGGGCCACGGCGGCCCGGTTGACGCTGTAGGTGTGCATGTCGAAGGTCATAGGCGCCTCTGCGGAGTGTGAAAGCGGGCCGGGTCGAAGCCATCGAGCGCGGATTGCGGGGCGCGGCCCAGGATCATGCCGGCGATCAGTTCGGACAGGATGGGCGTGGTGGTGATGGTCAGATGAAAACAGGCGGCCACGAACAAATTGTCGAAGCCGGGCATCCAGCCGACGGCCGGCTGCGCGTCGGGCAGGAAGGGGCTTTGCCCTGTCCAGGCCCGCAGCACCCGCACGCCGGCCAGTTTGGGGGCCAGACGCACCAATTCGGCGGCCATGCCGGGCGGCCCCCAGGGGCTGGTGTGATGGCGCATGCCTTCGCCCATCTCCACCGATTCGGAAATGTAGAGCGTGCCGGGCCGCATCTGCAAGACGCCTAACGACACGGCTCGCGGGGCATGGTGGATCGTCTCGTAGAAATCGGCCATACCCAGGTGATGCCGCAACACCGGCGGCAGCGGCTCCGAAACCATGGCCTCGGCATTGGTCGAGCGCACAGGCAGGTGAGCGCCGGCCATCGCCAGCACCTGGCCCGACCAGGCGCCTGCCGCTACCAGCACTGCCCCGGCCCCGTACCGCCGCTGCGTCGTCTGCACAGCCGTCAGCCGCTGGCCCGCGCGCTCCAGGCCCACCACCGGCTCGTGCGCGGCCAGGGTGGCGCCATGCCGCCGGGCAGCGCGGGCAAAGGCCCAGCAATACTTCTGCGGATGCAAATGGCCTTCCAGACACCACGCCCCGCCCAAATAGTCATCGAGACAGAGGTCGGGCTCGGCTTGGCGCAGGGCGACCGGGTCGAGCATCTCGGCGGGCAGACCCAGGGCCTTGAGCTGCGCCACCTGCGCCACCCATTCCTGCCAGTGTTCCGGGCGGCGAATCAGCATGATGTTCCCCAACCGCCGCCAGTCGAAACCGCAGTCCAGTTCTTCTTCCAGTTGTTCCAGGCGGGCCAGACCCAGCATCACCAACTGCAGATGCAGCCCCGGATGCCCCTCGGCCACCTGCGCCCGCCCGCCGCACGCGCCTGACGAACCGCCGCCCAGGCCCCCGGCCTCCAACAGCAGCACGCTGGCGCCGGCGCCGGCCAGATGATAGGCAATGGCATTGCCGATGAACCCCCCACCGATGATGACCACATCGTGTGATCGCTCAGCCATGTTCAGGCCCCTGCTGCATCTTTCACGCCGGCCATCATCAACCCGATCTTCTGCATGTTCGCCCGGTCGCCCGCCGTCTCGCCCACGATCTGCCCCTCGTAGAGCACGGCGATGCGGTCGCTGAGCGCCAGCACCTCTTCCAACTCGGTGGAGATGAGGAGGATGGCCGCGCCCCGCGCCCGTTGGCCGAGCAGGGTGGTGTGGATATACTCGGTGGCGCCCACATCCAACCCGCGCGTGGGTTGGGCGGCGATGATCACGTCCGGGTCTTGGTCCAACTCGCGGCCCAGCACCACCTTCTGCTGGTTGCCGCCGGAAAGCTCCGCTGTCGTCGCGGTCAGCGAGCGGGTGCGGATATCGAACATTTTCACCAGGCGGGCGGCGTAGTCGAGGATGGCGCGCGGGCGCAGCACGCCCCGGCGGGTGAAGGGCGGCCGGTTGTAGCGCTTGAGCGCCAGGTTGTCCGCCACCGAAAACTCCAGCACCAGGCCCTCGTTGTGCCGGTCTTCGGGGATGTGGCGCAGCCCGGCCTGGATGATGGCTTGCGGCGATTTGCCGGCCATATCCATGCCGGCCAGCCGGATGCGCCCCGCCGCCGGCTGGATCAAACCGGCGATGGCCTGCGCCAACTCGGATTGGCCATTGCCATCCACCCCGGCGATGCCGACGATCTCGCCCCGGGCCACGCGCAGCGACAAGTTGTCAAGCACCTTGCGACCCTCCTCGTTCAATATCGTTAGACCTTCGATCACCAACATCTCCTCGCCCCGCCCCGCCGCCCCTTTCTCGAAGCTCATCTTCACCTCGCGGCCCACCATCAGTTGCGCCAGTTCGTGCGGCGTCGTCTCGCGCACGGAGCGCTGGCCCACCACCCGGCCATCGCGCAGCACCGTTACCCGGTCGCCGGCGGCCATCACCTCGTTCAGCTTGTGGGTGATGAAGATGATTGAGAGACCGGCGGCGGTCAGCGAGCGCAGGGTGCGAAAGAGGTCGGTCGTCTCCTGCGGCGTGAGCACGGCGGTTGGTTCATCCAGGATGAGCAGGTTGACGCCGCGGAACAGCGCCTTCACGATCTCCACCCGTTGCTGCTCGCCCACGCTGAGCGTGGACACGCGCGCCGCCGGATCGACCTTGAGGCCGTAACGGGCCGAGACCTCTTCCACCTGCTGCTCGATCGTTTTCATGTTCGCCAGCAGCGACGAGCGAGAGAAGAGAGGCCGGGCGCCGAGGATGATGTTCTCGGCCACGGTCAGCGGCGGCGCCAGCATGAAGTGTTGGTGCACCATGCCCACGCCATGCGCGATGGCCTCGTGCGGCGAGCGGATCGTCGCCGGCTGCCCGTCGATCTCGATCTGGCCGCCGTCGGCGCGATAGAGACCGTAAGCAATGTTCATCAGCGTCGTCTTGCCGGCCCCGTTTTCGCCCAACAGACACATCACCTCGCCCGGCATCACCTCCAGCGAAATGTGGTCGTTGGCCTTGAGCGCGTCGAAATGCTTGCTGATCTCCAGCAGGCGCAGCCGTGGGATGGCCGGTGTGGCGGTAGGGTTCGGCATCATGCCCGCTCCTCGTAGGGGACACCCAGGGCCTTGGGCTGCACCGATTGCCCGCGCAGCAGGATCATGGCCACGAGGGTGGCGAGATAGGGCAGGATCTGCAAAAATTGATAGGCGACCTGCAAGTTCTGCACCTGCAAGCGCAACTGCAAAGCATAGGTGAAGCCGAACAGCAGGCAGGCCAGAAAGACGCCCAGCGGCCGCCAGCGCCCGAACACGACGATGGCCAGGGCGATGAAACCGCGGCCGGCGACCATGTTCTCGACAAAGACATTGGCCCAGGCGATGGTGAGATAGGCGCCGCCGACGCCGGCCAGCATGGCCCCAAAAATCGCCGCCCCATAGCGCAGCCGGATGACCGAGATGCCGGCGGTGGCCACGGCCCGCGGGTGTTCTCCGGCCGCGCGCATGGCCAGCCCCAGCATCGTCTTGTTCAGGACCAAGGCGGCGATGAAGGGGAGCACGAGGGCGGCATAGACCAGCCAGTTGTGCTGGAACAGGATCGGCCCCAGGAAGGGAAGGTCGCTCAGCACGGGGATGTGGGCGGCGGTCAGCGGCTGGATACGGGCCGCAGACACATCGCCAAAGGCCACGCGGTAGACGAAACTGGAGAGACCAAGCCCGATCAAATTGATCGCCGTCCCCGTCACAATCTGATTGGCGCGCAGGCTGACGGTGACGAGGGCAAAGATGGCCCCGAAGACACCCGCTGCCAGCGCCGCCGCTACCACGGCCAGCGCCGCCGATTGCGTACCATACACGACCAGGTAGGCCGTGACGGCGCCGATCAGCATAATCCCCTCCAGGCCGATGTTGACCAAGCCGGCGCGTTCGTTGTAGGTCTCGCCGACCGAGGTGTAGATCAGCGGCGCGGCCATGCGCAGGGTGGTCTGCAAGAGCGATTGCAGGATGAGCAGGATGTCCACGGTTAGCGGCGGCCCAGTTTGTCGCCCAGGAGGCGGAAAGAAACCAGGAAGAGAATGACCAGGCCCTGGAGGATGTAGATCATGACATCAGGGATGCCGGCTGTGAGCTGCATCATTTGCGAGCCGGAACCGAGGGCGCCAAACAGCCAGCCCGATAGGATCACGCCCATCGGGTTGTTGCTGGCCAGCAGCGAGACGGCAATGCCCTGAAAGCCATAGCCCGGTGAAATGTTGGCGTACAGCCGTTCGGTCACGCCCATCACCTCGATGGCGCCGGCGATGCCGGCGGCGCCGCCGCTGAGGAGCATGGCCAGCACGAACTGGCGACCGACATCGATGCCGGCATGCCGGGCGGCGGTGGGGTTGAGGCCGACGGCGCGAATGGCGAAGCCCCACGGTGTGCGGAAGAGGACGAAGGCCAGGGCGGCGGCGGCGATGACTGCCAAGATAAAGCCCAGGTGGACGCGGGTGGGCGGCCAAATGCGGGGCAAGAGGATGCTACCGGCCACCAGATCGGTCTGCGGGTTGGCACGGATGCTCTCCATAATCGGCCCGGTGATCAGGAAACTGACGAGGCCAAGAGCGATGTAGTTGAGCATGATCGTGGTCACCACCTCGTTCAGGCCCAATCGCACCTTCAGCCAGCCGGAGATCCCCGCCCAAACGCCGCCGAAGATGAAGCCGATGGCGATCGCCATCGGGATGGCCGCGGCGGGCGGCAAGCTGGCGGCGTTCAGCCCAAACCAGGCCGCGCCAATGGCCCCCAGATAGAACTGCCCCTCGGCCCCGATGTTCCAGATGCCGGCCCGAAAGGCCACGGCAATGCCTGCCCCGATCAGGATCAGCGGCGTGGCCCGCAGAAAGGCCTCGCCGATGTTGCGCGTGTTGCCGAAGACGCCATCCCAGAGGGCAGCGTAGGCCGAGCGCACGTCGTAGCCAGCCAGCGCCAGGATCAACGCCCCCACTGCCAGGGCAGCCAGGATCGAGAGCACCGGCAGCAAGGCCCCGCGCCACAGCGCCAGCATCGAGTCGCGGCGGAGCCGCGGGGCCGCAGCTGACCTGGCGGCAACAGCGCGGCGGCGACGGTCGGTCATTTTTGGCACCGGACGACCGATAAAGGAGAAGGGGCGACCCCAGAGCGCGGTCGGGGTCGCCCCAACGGGGGAAGCTATTCGACGCCGGGGACTTTGATCGCGCCCGAACTGATCTTGTCGATGTTGGCCTGCAACTCGGCCTTCAACTCAGGCGTGAGGACATTGGCAGGCAGATCGGGGTTGAAGACGATGGGGTAGGCAGCCAGATCGCCCGGATTCTGCAAGCGGAAGGTGATGGAACTGCCGGGTTCGATCGTCTTGTCCTTGATCGCCTTGATGGCGTTGAAGATGGCGCTGGGCGCATCCTGCGCCAGGCTGAACAGCATATTCTTGGGCGCCTGCGAGTTCACATCGCCCACCGTGCCGACCGCAAACACCTTGTCGCCGCCCTGCTCGGCCACGGCCTGCCACACACCTGAGCCGGCCAGGTTGGCGTTGGCGCTGAGGATATCGGCGCCATTGGCCATGGCTTGCAGCGCCGCTTCTTTGGCCGCGCCGACGTCGTTCTGGTCGTTCAGCGTCACCAGGCTGCACTCGTTGCCCGGAATGCTCTCGAAGCCGGCGATGAAGCCTTCGTTGGGCAGCTTGGTGGCGGGCATCTCCAGCGTGAAGGCGGCGCACTTATGGGTTTGCGACATCTTGCCCGCCAACATGCCGGCGGCGTACATGATCTGTACATAGCCGGGGATGGTGTTGATCCCGGTCAGGTTTGGCCCCACGCTGCTGCCGTTGACGATGACGTAGTAGGTGTTGGGGAACTGCGGCGCCACTTTGGCTGCCGCATCGTCGTACTGAAAGCCGTGGCCGACCACCACATCGAAGCCCTGGCTGCCGAAGTCACTAAAAGCTTTCTCGTAGCCGGCCGGGTCGCCCACTTGCACGTTGGCGATCTCGGCCCCCAGTTCTTTCTGAGCGCGCTGCTGGGCGGCGTAGGCCAGCCCGCTCCAGGAATCGGTGATGGGCGAGGGATGGACCAGGCCAACCTTGAAAGGATCGGCCGCAGGGGCGGTGGTAGCCGCAGGAGAGGGTGCGGCGCAGGCGGATAGGACCAGCGCTGCGACCAGCGTCGATGCCAGAATGAACCAGAGATGGCGCTTTGGCGATGCCATGTTTCTACCTCCTGAAACGGTTGGAAAGGCGGAACGATAGGTCAGGGATGCTGATGCGCTTCTTTGGTGTTGCAGGCAACCTCCTTCTTGTAGCCAGGCCGTGGCCCAAGGATGGCGTCTCGAAAGCGATTCATTGTGACAGCCGGTCGGCGTGAAATCGCGCACCAGTATAGCAAGGTGTCTCACAATTGTCAACTGACAATTTGCACAGATGGCAGTCGTAAACCATGAGTTGACAACTGTTGGTGTCTCTGGTATCCTGTTCTCCAAGATGGCTCAGGCTTTCGGACGGGCGCCCCAAGGTCAACACCCTGGCGCGGACGCCTGGATACTCAGTTTGCGGCACTGTGATTTATTGCGTTTTCATTTACAGTTTTGAATCCGGTTCAACAGCAGGAGGAATCGCCGTGAAACAAGTGACGATGCGTGAGCGTATGCTGGCGGTGGTTCAAGGAAGGGAACACGACCGCGTTCCGTTTGCGATGTACGACATCATGTTTCCGCCTGAGCAAGCCTTTGACCTGCTGGGACATGGCAACATCGGGATCATACGCTATCGACCCATCTATCGGGTCGAGCACCCACATTGCCGTTTTGAAAGCGAATTCTTCCAGGCGGGGGGAAACAAATGGCAACGCAACGTGTTGCACACACCAGAAGGCGACTTGACCGAGTTGCGGATTTTCGAGCCAGCCTACGATAGCTCAACCGCCCGCAAGCACTTTATCGAGACTGCAAGGGACTACGAGTTGTTGTGGAGCTATCTAGAAGACTCGATCATTCTGGACAACTACGATCAATACTACGAGGATGCCGCCGAGTTGGGTGACGATGGCTTTCCCAAGGCGGAAGCGGAACGAACACCCTGGCAACAGCTCTGGATCGAATGGGTTGGCCTGGAAGCTCTGTCCTTGCATGTGGTGGATCTTCCAGACCATGTGACGCATACCGTGGACTTACTGCACCGCCGTGCCCGGCAGATCTTCGAGATCGCATATCGTTCGCCCGCACCCTATATCGACATCCCCGACAATCTTACGGCGCCCGCTATCGGGCCGGCGCGCTTTCGCGAGTACTGCCTGCCGCTGTACAACGAGCTGGCCGGCATGCTGGCCGAACGCGATGCTCCCCTCTACGTCCACATGGATGGCATGCTGAAGCCGCTTTGGCAGGACATTGCCCGCTCGCGTGTGGGGGGGCTAGATTCCTTCACGCCAACGCCGGATGGCGATACATCAGTGGCGGAGGCCGTGGCCATGTGGCCCGAAAAGCGCCTTTGGGTTAACTTCCCTTCTTCTGTTCACCTGGCATCGCCAGATGAAATCCGGGCCACAGCCGAGGATATCCTGCGGATTGCCGGCCACACCGGCCGCTTGCAGCTGCAAGTGTCGGAAAACGTGCCGCTCGACGTCTGGCAGACCAGTTTTCCCATTATCATCGACGCCATCGCCTCCTTCGGCAAACCGTAAAGAACAGCATCAGGCAGCCATCCAATTTGGAGAGTCAAGACCATGCTAAGCGTAAACCTCGAAGCCATGAAAATCGTGCGCAAGATACTCGATTCGCCAGAGGCCCTGGGCGTCGAGGTCTCGCGCTTCGCCAATGGCAGTACCCTGATCGACATGGGCCAACGGGCGCGGGGGAGCTGGCAGGCGGGTCGCTATTTCACGCAGGTCACGGTGGGCGGGCTGGGCGAGGTGAGTTTCGAGAGCTTCGCGCTGGGCCGGATGCGGTTGCCGGCCGTGCGGCTGGCCGTGAACCGGCCGCTGGAGGCCTGCATGGGCTGCCAGGTGGCGGGCTGGCGGCTGGTGGATGAACCGGACGCGCCCATCCTCGCCGGCCCGGCCCGCGCCCTCAACACCCCACCCGATTACCACGTGCAGTTGAGCGGCTACCGCGACCATCATCACGAGGGCGTGGTGACGGTGCAGATGTCGCGACCAGTGACCGCAGAAATGGCGGCGGTGATGGCGCAGGCGTGCGGGCTGGCCCCAGAGAACCTGTACATCCTGGCTTCGCGACACGCCTGCCTGGTCTCAACCATCCAGGTGCCGGCCCGCGGGATCGAAACGACCATGCACCGGTTGGCGCTGGAGGGCTTCGATCTGGGCTGTATCCAGCAGGCCTGGTGCACAGGCCCTATCCCGCCCCTGGTCGAGGATGAGTTGCGGTCGATGGGACGGATCAACGACGCCCTCTATTACGGCAGCGAGGTCTGGCTGCAGGTGGATGCGCCCGATGACCTGCTGGCTGCCATCGTCCCCAGGGTGGTGAGCGAGGTCTCGCCGCTGGCCCGCCGGGCGTTCGCCGACCTGTATCGCGACGCCGGGTATGATTTCCATGCCATCCCGCTGGACGCGCACACCCCCGCCGTCCTTCATTTGACCAACATCAAAAGCGGCCGTACCTTTTCGGCCGGTCATTTCGACGACGAAGTATTACAGAGGTCATTTTTCTCGGATTGAGGCAAAGGCCATGACGACCGACCCCCTCGCTGTACCCAGCGACGTTCTGCTCGATCTTTATCGAGATATGTGGATCGTGCGCTCCTTCGAGTTCGGTTTGGAGCGCGAGTTCAAGAAGGGCAATGTGCCCGGCATGTTGCACACCGGCGTGGGGCAGGAGGCCGTACAGGCCGCTATCGCCGCCAACCTGCGCCACACCGACGCCTTCTTCCCCGACCATCGTTGCCATGGGCTGCTGGTGCTGGCCGGCACACCGGGCCAGAAGATCATGGCCGAGTTGTTCGGCAAGGCTACGGGCGTTTGCAGCGGCAAGGGCGGCTCGCTTCATTCCGCCGATCCGTCGGTGGGCAATTTCGGCGACAACGCCGTGGAAGGCTCGATGATGGCGACGGCGTTGGGCGTGGCCCTGGGCTTTCAGATGCAGGGCCGCGATGATCTGGCGGCGGTGATCGTGGGGGATGGCACTTCGGGGCGGGGCGAATGGCACGAGAGCCTGAATCTGGCCGCGGCCTGGAAGCTGCCGGTGCTGTATTGCTGCGTCAACAATGGCTATGCCATCTCCACGGCCGTTGGCGCCAGCCACGCCACCGCCAACCTGTACGAGTTCGCCGCCGCCTACAAGATGCCATCCGTGCAAGTGGATGGCAATGACATCGAAGCAGCCTATGAGGCCACCCGCCGCGCCGCCGAATACATCCGCTCGGGCCAGGGGCCTTATTTTATCGAGTACAAGACCTGGCGCTGGCAGGGCATTTTCAGCGGCGAGTTCCGCCCGCCGGAGGAAGTGCGCTACTGGAAGGAGGAACATGAGCCGCTCAAACTGGCCCGCCAGCGCATCCTGGCGACCGGCATCGGCGATGAGACGGAACTCGAACGGATCAAGGCCGAGGTGGAGGCCGAGGTGGAGGCGTGGATCACCTTCGCCCTGACCAGCCCGCCGCCTGACCCGGCCAAAGCAACCGCCAATGTCTATGTGGATTGGGAGGTAACCAAGCCATGAAACGGATGAGTTTTGTGCAGGCGTTGAATAGCGCCCTCGATATCATGATGGCTGAAGACCCGCGCGTGTTCCTGCTTGGCGAGGATATCGGGCACATGGGCGGCGATTTCGGCGTGACGCGCGGGTTGTTCCAGAAGTATGGGGCCGAGCGCGTGCGCGACACCCCCCTGTCGGAGGCGGCGATCATCGGTTCGGCTGTGGGCGCGGCCATGGTGGGCATGCGCCCGGTGCCGGAGATCATGTTCGCCGATTTTTTGGGCACCTGCTACGATCAGATCGTGAATAATGCCGCCAAGATGCACTATATGTTCGATGGCCAGTTCAAGGCCCCGATCGTGATCCGCACGGCGGCCGGCGGCGGTTTTGGCGGCGGGCCGCACCATTCGCAATCGGTGGAAGGCTGGTTCATGAATGTGCCGGGGCTGGTGATCGTCGGCCCTGCCACGCCCTACGACGCCAAGGGCCTGCTGATCGCCAGCATCGAAAACGACAATCCCATCCTCTTCCTGGAGCACAAGGCGCTGTACCGCGTGCGCGGCGAGGTGGAGGAGGGCAAGTACACCGTGCCCCTGCGCCGGGCCAACATCGTCCGCGCCGGCGCGGATGTGACCGTGGTGGCCTGCATGAAGATGACGCACGAGGCCCTGGCCGCGGCCGAAGAACTGGCCGCCGACGGCATCTCGGTGGAGGTGGTGGATTTGCGCACACTGCGGCCCTGGGATGAGGAGACCGTGCTGAGTTCGGTCGCCAAGACCGGCCGGGCAGTGGTGGCCAACGAAGCGCCGAAGATGGGCGGGCTGGCCGCCGATGTCAGCGCCGCCATTGCCGAAGAAGCGTTCGCGCAGCTAAAAGCGCCTGTGCGCCGCGTCTGCGGCCTGGACACGCCCATTCCTTTCTCCCTGCCGCTGGAGAAGATCATTCTGCCCGATAAGGAAGATATCAAGAAGGCGGTGAGGGAGGTTGTCGATTATTAGTCGCAAACGGCATCAGGAAGTCGGGGGTTGCTTACCTCGTTTCACTCAGGACACGGCGGCCCTGCAATGACATGCCAGGTGAACACTTACGACAATGAATACATCGTCATCTGTCATTGCGAGTAAAACGAAGCAGTCCCCACGGTTCATATCAAAACAACTATGCAACGGAGGTTCTTGCGATGGTCGAAGTAATCTTGCCCAAATGGGGCCTGACAATGGAAGTAGGAACGCTGCGCGAGTGGCGCAAGGGCGAGGGCGACCGCGTGGAGGCGGGAGAGGTGATCGCCGAGGTGGAGACCGAGAAGATCACAAACGAGTTGGAAGCGCCCGTGGGCGGTGTGATCGGCAGGATCCTGGTGGAGGCCGGGAGCGAAGAAGTGGAGGTGGGGACGGTTTTGTGTCTGATCGAGGAGGACTGACCCCATGCCCACCTCCCCGCGTGGTCTGCCTATCAAAGAAACGATCAGGCTGAATCAATTGCGCCGGGTGATGGCCCAGACGATGAAGGCCAGCGTCGAGGCGGCGGCCCTGAGTCAGGTTAATCGCGCCATCGACCTGACCCCGGCCCAGGCTTGGCGCGCACACATAGAGGAGAAGGGCGGGGTCAAACCATCGCTCAATACGTTGATCATGGCGGCCGTGGCCCGCACCTTGCCCCGGCATCCCCTGCTCAACGCTGAGCTGGTTGAGAACAGCATTCTGGTCTACGATACCGTCAATCTGGGCATGGCGGTGGCCGTGGCGGGAGGTTTGATCGTTACCGTCGTCCCCGCCGCGCAGCAGATGAGCCTTCCCGAGCTGGAAGCAGCCATTTCCGAGCGGGTTGAACGGGCGCGCGCCGCTAAGCTGCGGATGGAGGACATCGAGGGCGGCACCTTCACCGTTAGCAACCTGGGCATGTACGGCGTCGATGGCGGCTTCCCCCTCCCCCGTCCACCCGAAGGCGCTATTCTGTTGGTGGGGGCGGCTCGTCCCACGCCCTGGGTGGTGGATGGGCAGATCGCCATCCGCGAGGTAGCGCGCTTCAGTCTCAATTTCGACCATCGTTTCATCGACGGCGCCGCCGCTGCCCTTTTCTTGCAGGACTTGAACGATTTGTTCGCTGCCGGAACGATGACTGATTGACGGCAGCCGATGAATTGCCTGCCCCGCAAAGGGACAGGCTCTGCCACCCACCACCCGTCTATGCTCCCGGCCAACCTTCTTCTCACCCACGCCACGGTCGTCACCCAGGACGCCGCCCGCGCAATCATCCCTGATGGGGCCATCGCTATTTCTGGGGATCGCATCGCCGCGGTGGGGCCGACGGCAGAACTGGTGGGGCGGTTCCGGGCGGGCGAGGTGATCGATCTGGGGGGCGATGCCCTCTTCCCCGGCCTGATCGACATTCACACGCATCTTTTTCAAACCGGCACCAAGGGCTTGGGCGAAGACCGGCCCGTGCACGAATGGGTGGGCCAGGTCACAGGCCCAACCGCCGCGTACATCAACGCCGAGGAAATGAATTTGTTCTGCCTGATCGGCTGCCTGGAGCATATCCACAGCGGCGTCACCTCGCTGATCGACATGAGCTACGCCGCCACCAGCTTCGATTTGCACGAGGCCAATATCCAGGCCATGCTCGATAGCGGTTTGCGGGCGCGCTACAGCAGCATCATCGCCGATTTTGGCGATTTCGACATCCCCGCCAACCTGATCAAGCCGATCGAGCAGTTTCTGGCCGAGTATCGCCGTCTGCTGGATCGCTATCCCGCCTCTGACCGCATGGGCATTTGGGTGGCGATCGGCGCGCCCTGGGTGGCCACCAATGAGGCGATGGCGCGGGCGCGGGCGTTCAGCCGCGAGGTGGGCGCGCCCATGATCATGCATCTCAACGAAAATGAGGTGGATAACGAACTGATCCGCCGGCGCAGCGGCAAAGATGCCATTGCCTGGCTGGACGAGATCGGTTTTCTTGGCCCCGACTTTCTCGCCATCCACTGCGTGCGCATGAGCGATGATGAAATTCAGGTGCTGGCCGATCACGGCGTCATGGTCGCCTACAATCCGGCCAGCAACATGTACCTTGGCTCCGGCATCGCGCCGATGGTGAAGATGGCCGGCGCCGGCATCACGGTCGGCCTGGGCGTGGATGGAGCCGGCAGCAACAATTCGCAGGACATGATCGAGACGTTGAAGCTGGCGGCGCTGCTGCAAAAGGTGGGGGCGCAGGACGCCTCTGTGATCAACGCGCAGACGGTGCTGGATTGGGCGACGCTGGGCGGGGCCAAGATCATGGGGCTGGCGGAAGAGATCGGCTCGTTGGAGGTGGGCAAAAAGGCCGACCTGTTTGTGCTCTCGCTCAATTCGGCCAAGATCGTGCCCGCGCATGACCCGGTGGCCACGTTGGTCTATTCGGCGGGCGAGGAGAATGTGACCATGACCATCGCCGATGGTCGCATCCTCATGCGCGACCGCGTCATCCAGCATCTCGACGAAGCGGACATTTTGCGCCGCGCCCAAATCGCCGCCCTGTCCCTGGCCGCGCGTTCTGGCGCCAACCGCGGTCTGCGTCGGTTTTGGCGGTAGGACAGGACACGGATTCTAGGGATGAACACGGATTTTTGTCGTTATTGGAGGCAAGAATGAAACAAGAAGAAATTACCGATAAGATTATCCAAGCATTTTATCGAGTATACAACACGCTTGGTTATGGTTTTCTGGAGAAAGTGTACGAAAATGCGATGGTTTTTGAATTGAGAAAGATGGGATTGAAAGTAGTGCAGCAGGCCAGGATTGTCGTGTACTACGAAGGCGAGGAGGTCGGGGATCACAACGCTGATCTGCTGGTCGAGGATGTGGTCATTGTCGAACTGAAAGCAGCGCGCACCTTGGAGGACAGCCACGAAGCGCAGCTGCTCAATTATTTGAAGGCAACCGTCATTGAGGTGGGCCTGTTGTTTAATTTCGGCCCGAAGCCTCAGTTCAAACGCAAGGTCTATGACAACGAACTCAAAGGCGATCTGAGTTGGACCCGCCCCAGGTAGGACACAGAATGCTTGGGACACGGATTGGACGGATGAACACGGATTTTGTCTCAAAACATGATCCGTGTTCATCTTTGTTCATCCGTGTCCAAAAACACAGAATGCTTGGGACACGGATTGGACGGATGAACACGGATTTTGTCTCAAAACATGATCCGTGTTCA
>CAYWPZ010000018.1:18796-30725 GCA_964460135.1 uncultured Caldilineales bacterium
CACGGATTTTGTCTCAAAACATGATCCGTGTTCACCTGTGTTCATCCGTGTCCAAAAACACAGAATGCTTGGGGCACGGATTGGACGGATGAACACGGATTTTGTCTCAAAACATGATCCGTGTTCACCTGTGTTCATCCGTGTCCAAGACACAGAACGCTTGGAACACGGATTGGACGGATGAACACGGATTTTGTCTTAAAGCATGATCCGTGCTCATCTGTGTTCATCTGTGTCCAAAAACACGAGGAAGCTTATGCAGCGTTTCATCGCTAATGTGGCCGTCGTCACCGGCGCGGCGCGTGGGATCGGCCAGGCCATTGCCCTGCGCCTGGCCCAGGAAGGCGCGCGGGTGGCTGTGCTCGACCGGGCCGACCTCAGCCAGACGGCGGCGCTGTGCCGCCAGGCCGGGGCAGAGGTCATCACCCGGACGCTGGATGTGTCCCAACGCCAGGATATCGTTGCCGCTGTGCAGGCCATTCTGGCAGCGTGGGGCCGGATCGATGTGTGGGTGAACAACGCCGGCGTCTTCGATGACACGCCGCTGATCGAGTTGAGCGAAGATCGCTGGCAGCAGGTCATCGACGTGAACACGAAGGCCATGTTCCTCTGCTGCCAGGCCGCCGCACCCACGATGCTGACGCAAGGCCGGGGCCGCATCGTCAACCTCGCCTCGATGGCGGCCAAGATTGCTTTCCCCAATGAAATCGCCTACTGTTCCTCGAAAGCGGCGGTGCTCGGCCTCACCCGCGCTTTGGCCGTGGAGCTTGGCCCACACGGCATCACCGTCAACGCCATCTGCCCCGGCCCCATCGACACCGACATGCTCAGCCACACCCACCAGCGGCTGGCCGACCAGCACGGCGTCAGCCTGGCCGACTGGCAGGCTCGCATCCTCGAGACCATCCCCATCGGCCGCTACGGCCGCCCCGCCGATGTCGCCGCCCTGGCCGCGTTCCTGGCCTCGGACGAAGCCTCGTTCATCAATGCTCAGGCCATCAACATCGATGGGGGAATGGTGTTCTACTGATTGCTCTTCCTCCTATGCCATTCACCTACCACCTCCCCACCAAAATCATCTTCGGCCAGCCCGCCCTCGAGGCCCTGCGCGCAGAATTGGCGGCGTTGACAGCCGAACGCGTGCTACTGGTCAGCGATGCCGGCCTGGCCCGGCTCGGCCTGGTCGAGCAATTTCGCGCTGGGCTGAGCGATGACGGCCGCCAGGTCGTCGTCTTTGCCGACATCGGCACCAATCCCACCACGACCGAAGTGGCAGCGGGCCTGGCGCTGGCGCAAGAACTGGGCAGCCAGGCAATCGTGGCCCTGGGCGGGGGCAGCGCCATCGATGTCGCCAAGGCCATAGCCATGCTTATGGCGAACGGCGGCAGCTACGCCGACTACCAGTGGGGCGGCAAGCCCATCACCCGGCCTGGTCTACCCTTGCTGGCCACACCCACCACGGCCGGCACGGGCAGCGAAGTGACCAAAGTGGCTGTGATCGTCGATCCCGACCGGCCGTTCAAAAAGGGCGTGCTCAGCCCGCACATGTTCCCACATGCCGCCGTCATCGACCCTGAACTGACGCGCTCATTGCCGCTGCTGCTCACCGCCGCCACCGGCATGGATGCCTTCAGCCATGGCCTCGAAGCCTACATCGGCCGCCGGGCCAACCCGCACACCGACCCATTCGCCCTCGCTGCTCTGGAGACGATCTGGTGGGCCTTGCCCCGCGCCGTCGCCGATGGCCAGAACATGCCAGCGCGCGAGGCGATGATGCTGGCGGCGATATGGGCGGGCACGGCCATGGACCACGCCGGGCTGGGGTTGATCCACTCACTCTCCGGCCCCCTCACCGGCGCCCTGCACCTGCACCACGGCCTGGCGAACGCCATCCTCCTGCCCCATGTTCTTCGCTTCAACCTCCCCGCCATCCCGCCCGACCGCCGTCGCCGCCTGAACACACTCACCGGTCTGGCTGCCGATGCCCCCGGCGAAGCCCTGGTCGATCACCTGATCGGGTTCGTCCGCGGCCTGGGACTGAGCGCGCGGTTGACCGATGTCATCGACCTGACAGGCGTTGAACAGCTGTCAGGTCGCTTGATCGAAGACACCCTGCGCATGGCGATGACGCCGAACAACCCTCGCACCGCCACCGCAAGCGATGTCGAAACCATCCTCGCCCAACTCACAGCCGCAACACCCGATCTGCCATGAACCCCCACCCTCCATCTGCATCGACCACACGATTCCTTGCCCGGTCGCCGTTCAAACTCCTGATCGGCGGCGAATGGTTGCCCGCCGCCGCTGGCGAAACCTACACCAGCATCAATCCCTCCGATGGTTCCGCCCTGGCCCAATTGGCTTCGGCCGATGTGGCCGATGTCGAACAAGCGGTGGCGGCTGCGCGGCGCGCCTTCGAGAGCGGCTGGGCCGAGATGCTCCCGCGCGAGCGCGAGCGCTTGCTGCGTTGCTGGGCCGACCTCATCGCCGCCCACGCCGACGAACTGGCCGAGATCGAATCGCTGGACAACGGCAAGCCCATCCGTCACACGCGGGCCATCGATGGCCGCGTGGCCGCCAACCTGCTCTATCACTTTGCCGGCTGGCCCAGCAAGATGACCGGCTACACCGCCCCGGTCTCGCTCCCCAACCATTTCGTCTACACCCGCCGCGAGCCGCTGGGCGTGGCCGCCATCATCATCCCCTGGAACTACCCGCTCATCCACGGCATGCAGAAAATCTCCCCGGCCCTGGCCTGCGGCAACACCGTCGTCCTCAAACCGGCGCAACTGGCCTCGTTGCCGCTGCTGCGCCTGGGCGAACTGGCCCTCGAGGCCGGGTTGCCGCCGGGCGTGCTCAACATCCTCACCGGCCGGGGCTCGCTCATTGGCCAGGCGCTGGCGGCGCATGCTGGCGTGAACAAAGTCCAGGTCACGGGTTCGACGGCGGTGGGGCGCAGTGTCATCCAGGCTTCGGCGGGCAATCTCAAGCGCCTTGCCCTCGAATTGGGCAGCAAGGCCCCGAACATCATCTTCGCCGACGCCGACCTCGACGCCGCCATCGCCGGCGCCTTTCGGGCCGGTTTCGGCAACAGCGGGCAAAGCTGTGTGGCTGGGGCGCGGCTATTCGTGCAGCGGCCTGTGTTCGATCAGGTCTTGGAGGGCCTGCTCCAGCGCATCCAGGCGGCCAAAATCGGCCATGCCCTCGACCCGGCCACCGAGCTAGGCCCCATCGTCGATCAAGTCCAGACCGATACCATCCTGGGCTACATCCAAAGCGGCGTCGAGCAGGGCGCCACGTTGGTTTGTGGCGGCCAGCGCATGGTCGCGGGCGACTTCGGTCGCGGCTTCTACATCGAGCCAACGATCTTTACAGATGTGCGCGATGACATGCTCATTTCCCGCGACGAGATCTTCGGGCCGGTGCTGCCGGTCTACGCCTTCGACAGCGAGGCCGAGGTCATCGCTCGCGCCAACGATACGGAATACGGCCTGGCGGCGGGCGTGTGGACGCGAGATGTGGGCCGGGCGCACCGGATGGCGGCCGCGATCAAGTCGGGCGTGGTGTGGGTGAACACCTACGATATGTTCGATGGCGCCGCGCCTTTCGGCGGCTTCAAGGGCAGCGGCTATGGCCGCGACAATGGCCTGGAAGTGCTGGAAGCGTACACAGAAGTAAAGGCGGTGTGGATGGCGCTGAACTAAACCGGGAGGCCGGGAAACCGGGAAACCGGGTCTACAAGTCTACTGGTCTACCGTTCTACCGGCCTACAAAAATACAACCATGAGCACGAAATCCCGTTTCTCCAACCAGGTCGTCATCGTCACCGGCGCCTCGCAGGGCATCGGCCAGGCGACGGCCGTGGCTTTTGCCCGCGAGGGCGCGCACGTTATCATCAACTACCATGCCAGCGAAGAGGGCGCCCAGGCGACGCTCGCCGCCATCGAACAGGAAGGCGGGCGGGCGACGCTGGCGCGGGCAGATGTGGGTGGGCTGGAAGGGTGCGAGATGCTGGTCGAGGCAGCCGAAGCGGCCGGGCCGGTGACAGTGTTGGTCAACAACGCCGCCGGTTTCAGCCGCGCCCATTTTCTGGAGGTCCCCCTCGAGGAATTCGACCGCGTGTGGCGCATCAATGTGCGCGGGGTCTACTACCTCAGCCAGCTTGTGGCCCGGCGCATGGCCGCGCGCGGGCGGGGCAGCATCGTCCATGTCAGCTCCATCCTCGCCCGGCTGGCCGTACCCACCCGCTCGGCCTATTGCACCAGCAAAGGCGCGGTCGAAGCCCTGACGAGAGCCATGGCCCTCGATCTGGCCCCGCACGGCATCCGGGTCAACGCCGTCTCGCCCGGCCTGATCGAGACCCAAGCCATGCTGGCCGGCTTCCCCAGCCAGGAAATGCTGGATGAAGTGCGCCGGCACATCCCCTCCCGGCGTTTCGGCGATGCCGCCGAGATGGCCGCGGCCATCCTTTTCCTCGCGTCCGACGAGGCTTCGTACATCAACGGCGTCGTCCTGCCGGTGGATAGCGCCCTCGGCGCCCGCGAGGCCGGACCGGTGCGGAAGTAAGGCCCCGCCCCACCGTTTCTCTCCAAAACCGGCAGACAGATGGTATGATGGCTCGCTGCGTCACCCCCTTGCCTTTCCCTTTCTCGTTCCCCCCGCCCGCCCATGTCCCATTCGAGGCCGATCACCGAACTGAGCGCACGTGAGAGCGCCGCTTTCATCAGCAGTCGTCGCCACGCCATGGCCGGGGCGACGATTGCCCTTGCCGCCGCCGCCGCTTGCAGCCTGGGCGAAGCCTGTGTTGGCATCAGCCGGCTACACCACGATGATCGAGAACAGGCCGTGGCCGAACCTGTCGCCGAACACCTGGCTGCCATCCGCCGCCGCCTGCTGACCCTGGCCGACGAAGACGGCGAGGCCATTACCGCCTTCGTGGCCTTGCGCGAGGCCGGAAAAACACTGGAGGGCCAGGACCTGCTCTGCCAACTGCCCCTGGAGATGGGCCGGCTGGCGAGCGAGGCGGGGGCGCTCTTGCAAGACTTTCGCCCGCTTGTCCGCGCCGTGCAGGATGACCTGGAGATGGCCATTACCCTGCTGAAAGGCGCAGCCGCCGCCGCCGCCCTCCTGCTCGACTCCAACTTGCGTCTGTGGCCCGATCCGCCCCTCCTCGCCTTGCACGAGCCGAACCTGAGCAACCTGCGCGCACGCCTTGCGACCCTGCATCCCGTCGCACGCATCCGTCCATAAGGCCACAAGCACACCAATCGCTCCGTCTGGCTGATTGGTTATGAAGATCGAAAGCACGAAGCGAGAAACGTGAGCAAGCGTTGTCGCTTCCCACCCCTCACGCCCACCCATGCCCCGCTACAAAACCATCTTCACCACCGAACGCGGCCACCGGCACCAGCAAGCCGCGCTCGAAGCCGCGCCTCAGTCGCTGGACATCACCATGCTGCGCCAGCCCGACCGCCCCACCCTGACCGCGGCCCTGGCTACAGCCGATTTCCTCATCTCCGAGCGCGTCGGCATCATCGATGCCGGCATGATCCGGGCGGCGCCCAAACTCAAGCTCATCCTGCGCCTCGGCTCGCTCACCTTCGACATCGATGCCGCAGCCGCCAGCGCCGCCGGCGTCGCCGTTTGCCGCTGGCCGGTGGGCAGCGTGATCCGCGTGGCCGAGCACATGGTCATGCAGTTGCTGGCCCTGAGCAAGAAACTGCGCCAGACCGAGGCCATCGCCCTCGAAGCCAGCGACCGCTGGGGCGAGAGCAAACGCACGGACGAAGACACCTTCGCCTACAACTGGTCCGAACGCTCGCACGTGGAAGGAATCTGGCAGCAGACCATCGGCATCCTCGGCTTTGGCGAGATCGGGGCCGAACTGGCCCGCCGCCTGCAGGGATGGGACGTGACTCTGCTCTATACCAAGCGCCGCCGCCTGCCCCAGGCCGTAGAGCAAGAACTGGGCCTAAGTTATGTGGACGAGGACGAGTTGTTCCGCCAATGCGACGCCATCGCCAACCTGCTGCCCTATTTCCCCAGCACCGATCTCGCCATCGGCGCCGAGCATTTTGCCCGCATGAAACCCGGCGCCTATTTCGTCAGTTGCGGTAGCGGCAGCGTGCTCGATGAGGCGGCCCTGGCCGAGGCCGTGCGCTCGGGCAAGCTGGGCGGCGCGGCCCTGGACACCTTCGAATGGGAGCCGATCAAACCCGATAACCCCCTCATCGCCCTGGCCAAAGCCGGCCACAACGTGCTGCTGACCCCGCACATAGCCGCCGGCGCCACCGCTGCCGCCGCGCGCGAACGCATCGGCGACTTCACCAACATCGTCAACTTCATCGAAGGCAAGCCTCTGCGCTACCGCGTCGCCTGATTGCGCTTTCGACACATCGCCCCCATGCCCACCCTCCTGATCGAAAACGGCGCCATCCTCACCCTCGATGACGCCCAACGCCTCTTCAACCCCGGCTACCTGCTGATCGAAGACGATCGCATCGCCGCCATCGGGCCGGGCGACGCCCCCGCTGGCCTGCGCCGGGCCGACGCCACCATCGACGCCCATCTCATGGCGGTCATGCCTGGCATGATCAATGCCCACACCCACCTCTTCCAAACCTTCATCCGCGGCCTGGCCGACGACAAACCCCTGCTAGACTGGCTGAAAGCCGCCATCTGGCCGGTGGCGCAGGCCCTGACCGCCGAAGAAGCCTATGTGGCGGCGCTGGTAGGGCTGGTGGAAAACCTGCGGGGTGGAGCCACCGCCGTCATCGACCACCAATACATCCACACCGAGCCGGGCAATGACGACGGCGTCTGCCAGGCAGCCGAAGAAGTAGGCATCCGCTTCCTCTTGGCGCGCGGCTGGGCCGACATCGACTACCACCCCACCCTGATGGAAACGCCCGAACGGATCGTGGCCGAGACCGAGCGCCTGCGCCAGACCTGGCACGGGCGCGACAATGACCGCATTCGCGTCGAATTCGGGCCGCTCATCCCCTGGGGCTGCACCGACGAAACCATGCTGCGCACGCACCGCCTTTCGGAAGGCTGGCAGGCAGGCACGCACATCCATGTGGCCGAAACGCAGACCGAGGTAGCCATCAACCTGGAAAAGCGGGGCAATCGCCACATCGAATGGCTGGCCGAGCTGGGCGTTCTGGGGCCAGGGATGCAACTGGTGCACAGCGTCTGGCTGAGCGACCGCGAGATCGACCTCATCGCCCAATCCGGCGCCGTCGTCGTCCACTGCCCGGTCAGCAACATGTATCTGGCCTCGGGCGTGGCCCGTGTGCCCGAGATGCGCGCCCGCGGCATCACCATCGCCCTGGCCTCGGACGGCCCCGGCAGCAACAACAGCCAGGACATGCTGGAAACACTGAAGACCACCGCCTTGCTGCACAAGGTCAGCACCCTCAATGCCCAGATTCTATTGCCTGAGGATGTACTGTGGATGGCCTGTCGGGGTGGCGCCATCGCCTTCGGCCAACCCCACCTGATCGGCTCGCTCGAAGTCGGCAAGCAAGCCGACGTCGTCCTCATCGACCTTGACACCCCCTTGGCCATGCCCGTCCATCGCCTCCCCTCGGCCCTGGTGTACAATGCCTGCGCCCGCGACACCGACACCGTCATCGTCGCTGGCCGGGTGCTCATGCGCCACAAGCAAATCACCGTCCTCGACGAAAAAGCACTCCTCGCCCACGCCCGCCGCGCCTGCCAGAATCTGTTTTCCCGCGCCGGCGTGCGCGTGAGTTGAGCGACCCACCCCCCACCTTCTCATGCCATGAACCCAAACGGCAAAACAGCACTCATCACCGGCGGCGCCATCCGCGTGGGCAAAGCGATCACGCTGGGCCTGGCCAGGGCCGGGGCCAATGTGGTCATCAACTACAACGCTTCGGCCCAGGCCGCCGAAGAAACCGCCGCCGAAGCGCGCGACCTGGGCGTGCAGGCCCTCGCCATTCGGGCCGACATCGCCGATCATACCCAGGTCGAGGCCATGGTGCGGGCGGCCGAGAGCCAACTGGGGGGCGTCGATATTCTTGTCAACAGCGCCTCCCTGTTCCAAGAATCGCCCTTCCCCACCACCGACCATAGCGCCTGGCATCGCGTCACCGGCATCGGCATCGACGGCCCCTACTATTGCGCCAACGCCGTCGCGCCGGGAATGCTGGCAAAGGGTGCCGGTGTCATCGTCAACATCGTCGATCTGTCAGGCTGGGAGCCGTGGCCGCATTTCGTCGCCCACAGCGTCAGCAAAGCAGCCCTGATGGCGCTCACTCGGCAGTTGGCGCTGGAACTGGGGCCGGCCGTACGCGCCAACGCCGTCGCCCCCGGCCCCGTCCTCCCCCCGCCCGACTACTCACCGGCCATGATCGCCCGCGTCCGCCAGAACACCCTGCTCGAACGATGGGGCAGCCCGGAAGATGTGGTCGAGGCCGTACTCTATTTCGTGCGCGCCGACTATGTCACCGGCGATGTCCTCTTTGTCGATGCCGGCGAGCGTTTCGGACACAGAAAGCTGTTCCCAGGATGACCCGCCCTATCGTCGCCGTAACCATCGGCCGGCGTCACTACACCCGTCTTTTCAGCCCTGAGGCGTGGACGGCGCTGGCCGCCTTCGCCGAGATCATCCACCATCCCGGCGACGAGCCGGCCGCCAAACCCGACCTGCTGGCCCTACTCCCGCCCGCCGACGCCTGCTTGACCAGCTGGGATGTGGCCCCGCTCGACGCCGAAGTGCTGGCGGCCGCGCCCCGGCTGCGAGCCATGGCCCACATGGGCGGCAGCGTCCAGCGATTCGTGTCCGAGGCCGTATGGCAGCGCCGGCTGCACGTCACCAGCGCCGCGCCGGCCCTGGCCCGCGATGTGGCCGAAACCACGGTCGGGCTGATGATCGTCGGCCTGAAACGGGTCTGGCCGCTGGCCGAGTTTGTGCGGCAGGGTGGCTGGCGTCCGGCTGCAACCGATGCCTGGCGCTGGCCGGCGCGCGAGCTGCACCGCAAGCAGGTGGGCATCGTCGCCGCCAGCAACGTCGGCCGGCATGTCATCGAACTACTCAGGCCCTTCGGCCCACATATCCTGCTCTACGACCCCTTCCTTTCGCCCGAACAGGCAGCGGCATTAGGGGCCGAGGCAATCGAACTGGACGAGCTATGCCGGCGGGCCGATGTGATCTCGCTGCACGCCCCGGCCAAGCCTGCCACCCATCATCTGCTCGATGCCCGCCGCCTGGCCCTGATGAAAGATGACGCCCTCCTGATCAACACCGCCCGCGGCTCGCTGATCGACGAGGCCGCCCTGATCGCCGAACTGAGCCGGGGCCGCTTCTTTGCCTTCCTCGATGTCACCGACCCCGAACCGCCCGCCGCCGACACCCCCCTGCGCCGCCTGCCCAACGTCGTCGTCCTCCCCCATATCGCCGGTTGCATCGCAGACTGCACGCGCTTGGGCGAGTTGGCGGTGGAAGAACTGCGGCGATTCTTTGCCGGCGAACCGGCGATCTACCCGATCCGGCCGGAAATGTTCGAGCGCATTTCCTGACTCTATCTGGTTTCCCACCCCACCCATCCGCCCATCCCTCTGCCCACCCACCATCGATCACCCTTCCCCAACCCCACCCCGGCCTCCAGCCGTTGACGCCCTGGCCCCTCCCGGCTATGATGACCCCACAAGGAACCTGCCATGACCCTGATCCAAGCCTACCACCGCCCTCGCACGCTGGACGAAGCCCTGATGCTGCTGACTCGGCCGGGCCTCAAAACAGCCATCCTCGCGGGTGGAACCTATCTCAACGCCCATACCGAGGGTGTGGATGAAGTCATCGACCTGCAGGCGCTGGCGCTGACAGGTGCGGCCCGCGAGGGCGACCAACTCACCCTCGGCGCCATGACGACCATCCAGACAGTCGTGGATGCCGCCGCAGCGCCGGCCCTGTTGCGCGAGATGGCGCACCGCGAGGGGCCGAACACCTTCCGTAACCAGGGCACGGTGGGCGGGGCCATCGTCTGCGCCGACCCCGAAAGCGAATTCCTGGCGGCGCTCTTGGCGCTGGAGGCCGAGATCACCATCGTCACCCTGGCCGGCGACCGCATCCTGCCGCTGGCCGACTTTCTGGCCGCTGCACCCGCCGCCATCGAGGGCGGCATCCTCACCTGGGTGGCGCTGGCAACGAGCGGCGAGACCGCATCCGAGCGCGTAGCCCGCACCCCCGCCGACAAGCCCATCGTGGCAGCCGTGGGCCGGAAAACGCCGGACGGACGGGTCTTGCTGGCCCTGTGCGGGGTGGCCGCCACACCCATCCTCATCGCCCCCGACCAGCTTGCCTCGCTCATCCCGCCCGCCGACTTCCGCGGCAGCAGCGAATACCGGCGGGAGATGGCAACACTGCTGGCGGGGCGGGTGCTAAATCGCTTGCAGGCATGAGCGCGGCTATACGCAAGCTGAACAAGGACAGACAGATGAAATCGGTGTAGACCTTTAGCAGCGGCCTCGCAGCGACGCTGTTTGGCGGGCTGAAGAAATCGAACCGCCGTTGGCGCCGGCATGAAATGGCTAACCGACATGTCTTCCGATCTCGAATCTCCCTTTTGGAGTTGAAACGATGCAAATCAACCTCACCATCAATGGCGTTTCCACGACGCTTTCCTGCCAGCCCCACGAAAATCTGCGCCGTCTGCTGCGGCGCCAAGGCTATTTCAGCGTCCGCTATGGCTCCGACACCGGCGAAACCGGCGCCGCCGCCATCCTCCTCGACGGCAAACTGATCAGCGCCGATGTGGTGCTGGCTGCCCAGGCCGATGGTCATACCATCGAAACCGTCGAGGGCCTCTCCCAGGGTCTCAAGCTCCACCCCATCCAGGAAGCCTTCATGCGCACGGGCGCCATCCAGTCGGGCTACTCCACCCCGGCCATGGTGTTGGCGGCCAAGGCCCTGCTGGAGAAAAACCCAAACCCGACCGAAGCCGAGGTACGCGACGCCCTTTCCGGCATCCTCGACCGCGAAACGGGCTATGTCAAACCGGTGCAGGCCATCCTCGAGGCAGCGGCAACCAGGCGCGGCGAAGAGCCACCCCTGATCCCGCCAAATGTGCTGACGCCGATCGTGCTGCCGGGCGGAGGGGATGAGTGGGAAGGGGGCGGAGATGGAGGGAGGGGGGGAGATCAAACGCCGGAGCTTCCGGGCGGAGGCGTGGCGCTCGACGCCCGCCGCCGCACCCTACCCAAATTCGTCGTCGCCCCGCAGGCCCAGGAGCTCAAGGTTGTGGGCAAACCGGAGATCAAGGTCGATGCCCTCAAGCTGGTCAAAGGCAACCCGGCCTTTGTCGATGACATCGAGCTACGGGGGATGCTGCACGCCAAACTCCTCACCAGCCCGCACGCCCATGCCCGCATCCTCGACATCGACGACAGCGAGGCCCGCGCCCTGCCCGGCGTCCATGCCGTCATCCACTACAAGAACGTGCCCCGCGTGCGCTACGCCTCCGGCGGCCAGTCCTATCCCAACCCCAAACCCTGGGATCAAGTCAGCTTTGACAACAAAGTGCGGCATGTGGGCGACCGGGTGGCGGCGGTGGCAGCCGAAACGCCTGAGATCGCCGCCGAGGCGATCAAACGGATTCGGGTGAGGTATGAAGCGCTGCCAGCGGTGTTCGATGAAAACGAGGCAATCAAGGAAGGGGCGCCGGTGATCCACGACGAGCCGGATATGGAAGGCGCCTACGATGCCGCCCACAATCTCACCCACCACATCCACGCCCAGGTGGGCGACGTTGAGCAGGGCTTTGCCCAGGCCGACTACATCTTCGAGCACAGCTATCGCGTCCATCAGGTGCAGCAAGCGCCCATCGAGCCGCATATCGTCATCGGCTATTGGGATGCCGACGAACGCCTGGTGCTGCGCAGTTCCACCCAGGTGCCGTTCCAC
>CAYWPZ010000019.1:0-30391 GCA_964460135.1 uncultured Caldilineales bacterium
CAGGGCGCGGCCCGCCTCAGTGACAGTGGCTGCGCGCATGACCAGGTTGACGACATAGCCGAGGAGTCCGACGCAGGCCAGGGCGCCCCAAACCCCGGCCAGCCCCCTCAGTCCACCGCTGAGGATGCGCATCACCGATAGATAGTCAGGCTGCTGGTTCATCGCCAGGGCCATGAACCGGGTCAAGAAGGACTGTTGCCAGAGCAGGATGCCGCCGAAATAGAGGCCGGCGCTGAGCGCAGGCAACAACCTCCCCAGCAGGCCGAACAACCACAGGGGTTTCTCGCGCCAGAGGGTGCGAAAGCCAATGGTGATGATTTCGCTGTAGGGCATGGTTTCACCTATCTCCCGACAAAATGTGGGGCGCGTTTGCCCAGGAAAGCGGCCACACCCTCGCGGTGGTCGGCGGTGCCGATGGCGATGTCCTGCACCTGGGCCTCGTATTCCAGGGCCTCGGCCAGGGTGAGGCCGGCCGCCCGATGCAGAGTGCGCTTGGTGAGGCCGATGCCGCGGGTGGGGGCCTGGGCCAGGCGCCGGGCCAAAGCGAAGACGGTCGGTTCCAGTTCCTCGGCCGGCGTCACCTGGTTGGCCAGCCCCAGGCGCAGGGCCTCAGGCGCCTCGATCACGCCGCCGCCGGCCAGCATCTCGAAGGCTTTGGCCGGGCCGAGCAAGCGTGGCAGCAGCCAACTGACGCCGCTATCGGGGGCGAGGCCGATGCCGATGAAGGCGGCGGCAAAGCGGGCCTTTTCGGCAACGATGCGCAGGTCGGCGGCCAGGGCGATGCCCAGCCCCGCGCCTGCGGCCACGCCGTTGATCTGGCCGATGACCGGTTTCTCGAGATTGTACAGGTCAAGGATGATCTGGTTGAAGCCCCGGCGCAGATGATCGCCGACCGTCTCTGGCCCTGCCAGCGCCTGAAATTCCTCCAGATCCTGCCCGGCGCAGAAGCCCCGCCCCGCCCCGGTCACAACCACACAGCGGATGGCGTCCTCGCGAGCGCAGAGCTTGATCGCTTCCAGGATTTCTGCCGTCATCGCCCTGGTCAGGGCGTTCAGGCGATCGGGGCGATTGAGGGTCAGGGTAGCGACGCCGTCCTCGACGGCAAAAAGCACAAACTCAGACATGATTTCACCTCTTTTCTGTGCACGAGACGATCAAACGAGATCCTCGGTTTCATCCTCGCCCTCATCGCCATCGATCAACATCGCGCCGGGAGAAAGAGCGCCTGGTTGCAGCGGCAAGACGTAATGGAAGCCATCCGGGCCAAGCTTCTGCGCCAAGCGATCGACGATCTTGCGCCAGTTGTCGTAGGGGCCGGCGAAATAGAACGGTTTGCCATCCCTGCCGCCAACGGGGATCTCGATATCACAGGCGTTGGGATCGGCATCGCCAAGCACGATCATGGCAGCGCGATAATCGGGGTCGGGCCGAAAACCAAGTTCGCCCGCATAGGCGATGGCCTCGCGCACGATTTTCGCCGCCAGGTCTACATCGGCGCGGATCATGCGTTGGCGGCCGGTCGCTTGTTGTTTGATCTCGGCGTAGGTGAGGCCATCGACAACGCGACCGTAGGCGGATTTGACGCCCAAACAACCGAGATCGATCATGAAGGCGCCGATGGCCAGGTATCCAGACGGGCCTTGGCGCGAGACCAGGATTTGGGTCAGGTTTTCTGTGTCACGCCAGGTCTGCGTGAGCAAAACCTCGTGTAGCGGCCAGTCGCGTGCTTTTGCCAGCGATGGCGCCCTGTGTGCGATGATCCTCTGCGTAGCCTGCTGTTGCCTCTCCTTGCGCTTGGCGTTCTGTTGCTGGAGGCGTTGTTGTCGTTTCTTGGGGTCTTGGGCCATGTGTGAGTCCTACCGGTTCAAGGAAGGATGATTTCGATGGCGGCCCACTGCTTCTGGGTGGTATCGTAGAGTGTCAATTCTATCATTGCCGGCTCCCCTGCCCCGATCTCTATCCAGACCGGGTAGCTTTCAGCCGCCTGCCAACGCGTGGTCGGGAAGTCGAAGCCGGCCGGGCGGCCATCCTGCCGCCCAAGCACGCCGCCGGCGGCGTCGCGCACGACGACGCCTGTTCTCAGGTCGGGAAGATCGGGCCGCGCTGCCTGCCAGTAGAGCCAAAGGCCGCCAGGGGCCGGTTCCACACCGGTCAAACGCAGCCAATCACCGAGATCGGCGCCCGGTTCGCCGGCAGGCGGCTGTTCGGGAAAGGGTTGATTGGGGCGGAGGCGGTAGTGGCGCAGGCCCAGGTAGGGGAAAGCGGGCGTAGGCAGGGGGTCGGCAAATCGGTTCAGCAGGGTGGTTACAACCTGGGCTGGGTCTACCACCTCATCTTGCCACAAGAACAGCCACACACCACTCTTCCCGGCCAGGTCCCGGTTGAGCGAGCGTGCTGCTTCCTCCCACCCCAACACCTGGTTGACATCCAGGATTTCGATCTCGGGCAGCCGGTAGCGCGGTACACCCAGATCGGCCGGCAGATAGGCGTCGAAAACAGGGTAGGCATGGCCCGACACCAGCAGCGCGGCCTCGTCGGGCGCGCGATTGAAATACATCTCGGCGATGGCGTCGCGCCAGGCTGATTTGGCAAAGGTTGGGTTGCCGAACCAGTTTGCCAGCCCAACCGCCTGCGCCGCCAGGACGAGGGCAAGGGTGACGACGAACAGAAAACGCGAGATTGCTTGCGCCATCCAGCTTTTGCCGCCGCCCAAACCGGGCGACCACAGCGTTCCCAGGCCGCCGCTGATGAACAAAGCCCAGGCCGGCCAGGCGATCAGCAGGTAGCGGGGGTTGAATTTGGGTGTGCGCCAGGCCAGCAACAAGACAAGGACGATGGGCAGCAGTCCCCATAGGGCCAACAGGAGCAAGGGGCGCTGCGACCGTGGCCGCGACGACAAAGCCGATAGCCAGGCCAGCCCCGCCACGGCAAAGCCAGATAGCCAGGCGCCAGCATCCTGTTCCAGCATGACCTCGGTGGCGCCGGTAGTGAAATTGGCGACGAGGTCGAAGATCGCTTCGCTCAACTTGAGCGCGCCGGCCCAATAGCTGCTATCGACTTGAAAACGGTCGAGCATGGCCGGCAACCAGGGTGCGAAGCTGAGTAGTACGAACAGATGGGCCAGGGCGAATGGGCGCAGAGCCTGCCGCCCCCCTCCCCACCGCCGCCACTGGATCAACCAGTAGAGCGACAGGCCCAGCAGTGCAAAACCGGCAAAGTAGTGGGTATAGAGTGCAGCCAGCCCGGCAAAAGCGTAGCAAAGCCAATCCCTGCCCGCGTCATCCCGTCCCCAATCCGCCGTCTGCCTGACCACCACCAGCCCGGCCAAACCCACCAACGCCATCAACAGCGTATACATGCGCGCCTCCTGGCTGTAGTACACCAGAAGAGGCGCCGCTGCCACTGCCCAGGCTGCCAGCAGGCCCGCCCGCTCATGCCAAAGCCGCCGACTGATGGCCCATAGCAGCGGCACCAGCAGCAGGCCAAAGCCGGCCGAAAGGAAGCGCAGGACATAGGCCAACGACCCGGCCCAGGGTTCCAACAACCGCAGCCATCCCGCCGCCACCAAGTAATAGAGCGGCGGCTGGATGTCAGCTGCCGTCCAGCGCGCCAACTCCCGCACTCCCAAGCGGGCAACCTGGGCCGTCACCCCTTCGTCGTACCACAGGCTCTGCACATCCAGATGATGTAGGCGTAGCCCCCAGGCCAGCAGAATGAAAGCCAGGAGCAAAAGCCGCAATCGCTTCATGTGCTCCTATTCGACGCGCCGCCGCGAACGCTCGGCCGAAAAGCCTTCGGGATAACGGCGGGCGAGCTTGTCGATATTGTCCTGAGCGACTTCGTCCAACGACCAGCCCATGGCATTGGCCATGACCGCCACATACCAGAGGACATCACCCAACTCCTTCCTGAGCTTGTCCGCCTCCAGATCATGACCGTGGAAAAAGGTCTTCTTGACCAGTTCCGCCGTCTCGCCGGCTTCGCCGTTGAGGCCCAGGGCGGTGTAGATGAGCGTGCGCTCGAAATCGCCGTGGTTGCCGGCGGTGCGCAGGGCCAATTTTTGGTAGTCGTCTAGCGTCACGGTCGATCAGGTGGTGGCTGAGAAGTCTTTTTGCGCCAGGTGAAAACGCATTTCGTCAAGGGTCGTGATGTCGATGGCCACGTTGATCAGGGGCTGGAGTTCGTGCGCCTGCAATTGGCCAAGTGCCTGAGTCAGGTTGTCTGGTAGGGGCCAACACGGTGGTTGAGCATGCCGAGGACGCTTTGGAGGAATGCCTCTCTTTGGCCTTCCATTCGGCCTTCCATCCGGCCTTCCATCCGGCCCTCCTGCAGAATTTCAAGATACCATGGTGATTCGCGTAAGACGGTCATATCCCACCTCATGATACGGTGAACCAGTTCCGTCTCCAGGACGAAACTGGCAAAGAAGGCTAACGAGGTCTCCAGCGGTGGGCGCCAGGCTGATAAGTCTCTTGCTGCCAATGTCGGCGGTCTTGGCCATTGTTCGTCTTCCTGCGCGGCTGCGCTCACCCATTATAGCTTAGCGGCGGGCGCGGTCTCAACTTTGGCTGTGGGCAGCCAGACGTTCTTGTACCACTCCCACGTGGCGGCCAGACCCCGGCGCAGCGAAAGTTCCGGCGCCCAGCCCAGGTTTGCGCGCGCGGCGCTGATGTCGAGCACCAGGCGGGGGACATCGAACGGCCGGGGCGAGGCGCGCTGGATTTGAACTGCGTATTCCGGTTCCGCCAGCTCGCACAGCAAAGCCAGCAGGTGGTTGAGGCTGACAGGCCGGCCGCCGCCGATGTTGAAGACGCCGGTCGGCTTGCTGTGCCCGGCCGCCAACACTGCCGCTCGCGCCAGATCCGAGACATGGAAGAAATCACGCACGATGGCATCGCCATCGCCCCAAAGCGTAATCGGCCGGCCGGTGAGGATGCTGCCGATGAACACTGACACCGCCCCCTGCCTTCCCAGTGGATCCTGGCCGGGGCCATAGGGTACGGACGGGCGCAGGATGGCATAGCTGAGGCCATGAAGATGGTGGTAGAGATCGATGTATTTCTCGGCGGCCAGCTTGGTGACACCATAGGCCGAAATCGGTCGCGGGGGGTGGCTTTCGGTCACGGGCAGGCGTCGCACCCGGCCATAGATGGCGCCGCCGGTGGAAAGGAAGACCAGGCGGCGGACGCGATGTTCGACGCAGCCCTGAAGCAACCGGATGGTGGGAATCAGATTGGCCTGGATGTCGCCGACAGGATGCTGTGTGGCCGATTCGGGAATGTGCGCCCAGGCAAGATGGTAGGCGACGTCAACTCCCTGGAGCAGACGGCTCGCAGTCAGGAGGTCCGCTATCTCACCCCGGTGTAATTCGATGCCCGGTGCGCCCAAAAGCGAGGGTGGCAACGGCTGCCGGTCGCAGATGATGACCCGGTGGCCCAGGTTGCTGAGGTGGGCGACCAAATGGCTGCCGATGAAGCCGCAGCCGCCGGTGATGAGGACGCGCAGAGGGGTGCTCATGGCTGGCCGGCGCAGGTGGCGGGAATGAGGGCGCAGGCCTGGTCGGGGAGGGAGGGAGGTGCGAGCCGAACCTGGCCGAGGTTCAGTTCGTTGCCCGCGGGCCGGCCGTCGGCGTCCGCTAGCTCCAGGCGCCTGCCGTTGGCCAGGCTGTACAATCCGACCGCCACTTGCAGGCGGGTTCCGGGCGAAAGGCCGGGTGGGATAGGCAGCTGTCGCCAGTCATTGGCCGGCCTGGCCTCTGGCTGGGCGAAAAAGAGGCGAGGGGGGCCATCGGCTTGGGAGATCGTTTCATCGCCGTGGCGCAGGTGGACGAAGGCGACATAACCATCGGGAATACCGTCGGGCCAGCGCAACCAGAGCTCCAGTGGCTTACTCGGCTGAGCGCCGTCGGGCAGTCGGGCTTGCAGATCGATGCCATCGCCGGAAGGCAGCAGGAAGCGGGCGGCGGTGGCTGTGACCGAGGGCGCAAGACCAGCGCCAAAATCGGCCGCGCCGAAGGCGTCTTGGTCAAGCGGGCGTAGGTCGCCATCGCTATGGCGACGGTAGGCGGCCACCAGGGCCAATCTGTCGCCTTGCACAAGGGTCGGGGTGGCAATGAAGCCGGCGAGCGGCAGGCGGTCGGCGGGTTGCATGGGGTTGGGGCCGTGAGCGAGGCCGGCGCCGACCCCCCAGGTGCGCGGGAGTGAGAGTGGCGTGGTGGCGATGGTGACGATCTCGCCGGGACGCCAATCGGCGGGTGGATACCAGATCAGAGCGGGCGGGGCGAGGTCGTCGAAGGCGTAGACCCTTTCGTTGTTGGGAGTCAGAATCTCGATCCAGGGCCGTAGATTGGTCGCAAAGCCTTTGCCCACCTGCCAGCGGGTGATGATCTGGCTCTGGCGCCAGAGAGGACGGTCGCTGATCTCGACCGCAAGCAGGGTCAGGGGGGCGGCCGGCGCCTCGGCAGCCGATTGGCGGGCAAAGTCGTAGAAGGCGATGGGGATGGTTTTTGCGGACGCGCCTTTGTGAAGCAGGAGGATGCCGTCGGCGGCATCGGCCACCCCCCATGCTCCGGCCAACATGCCGATGACGGCTTCGCGCACGTCGCCGGGGGCCATGTCGGTGGCAGTTGTGACATCGATCAACGCCCACTCTGCCTGTTGCAGGCCGTTTGGGAAGGGAAAGGCGAAACGGCGATGGCTGATGTGGGGATGGACGGCGGCTGTCGCCGACACGGCGGCGTTGGCGGGAAGCTGCTGGGTGAAGCGATTCAACAGGCGATGGTGGGCGGTGATGGTGGCGGGGTCGTAGCGCCCGCCCAGCGGCCCTCGCCCGGCCAAGCCATACAGCCCCACCGCCCATGCCAGCAACCAGATGATCAAGAAGCGATTGGGGAGCCGCAGCTTGAGCAGGCGCCCGCTGCCATAGGCGGCGCCGACAGCAAAATAGGGCAGTAGCGGGGCGGTGTAGTGAAATTCGCCGTAGTATTGGGCGGGATAGGCGCTAAGCAGGTTGGCCAGCAAGAGCGGCAGACAGAGGACGATGGCATCCAACCCGGCCAGGCCGAGGAAGCCGAAGGCGGCAAAAAGGCCAAGAAGATAGCGAAGGCGAGCCGGTTCGAGCAGGATATTGGCAACCAGGCCAGGACGGAGGACGAGATTTCTGAGAATGTCGGTCAGACTGTCGCCAAGGGCGCCGTAGCGGTGGAAGTAGATGGAGGCGTCGATGCCGTAGACGCCGGCGGCGTAGGCCGGGATGATGACGAAGGTGGCGAGGAGGAACCAGGCGAATGCAACCAGCGCCAAGATCAGGCCAATCAACCACCCTCTGTCCGCCCGGTCGCCATCTTCTGCCCGCAGACGCCGGCGACCTGCCACCCAAAGCGCCCACAGGCCCAAACCGGCCGCCAACAACGCCGCCTCTTCTTTGACCACGGTCAACAGGAGGACGGCAACGGCGAATTGCCCCCACCGGCGGGCCTCGACCGCCCAAAACGCCCACAGGATGAAGGGGACGGCCAATGGGATGGCGTGAAAGTCGGTGAGCAGGGCGGACTGGAGCGGCGGGGCCAGGAGCCAGGCGACGGCCAGGGCCAACGCCAGATTGGGTGAACCCTTGCGGCGGGCCAGGGCATAGAGCGGCCAGGCGCCGGCAGCCACGAACACGGCCTGGAGCGCCAGAAGCGCCCGCACATCATCCCACAGCCAGAAAAGGGGACTGATGAGCACGAAGATCGGCTCGACGTGGTCGGTCAGCCGGATCGACTGGCGCTCGTCTTTGCTAAATTCCAACAGGCGCCCGCGGCTGCTGTTCCAAATCGCCTGATCGATCTGACCGAGGTCAGCTTGATGTGTGCGCATGGCCGCATGTTGGTCGAACGCCAGCTTGCCAAAAACCAGGATGTAAGCCAGCGAAAGAACCAGCAGCAGCAGTTTGCACCGCCGTTCGGCCTGATCCATCATTTCAGCCATCACCCACAGACGCCCCCATCGCGCCGATCCCACCCCGGCCCAGGGGCAAGCGGCCCGGCCAGGTGAGCAGGCAGAGGCCCGCAGCCACGAATTCGCAGATGATCAGCCAGATGCGCATGGCCAGCGCCGCCACGGTGATCACACCACTCCCTACCAGCGGCGCCGCCAAGAGCACCATCACACCCTCGCGCACGGCCAGCCCACTGGGGGTGAGGAAGCTGAGATAGCCGATAGTGTAGGCGATGGGGTAACCAGCGACCAGGTGGATGGCTGCGCCGCCGAGATCGCTCAGGCTCCAGTCGGTCAAAGACATGGTCAGGGCGGCGAAGCTCAGGCCCAGTAACAGCCAGGCTGCCATCTCCAGGGCGACCACAACCAACAACGCGACCGGGGTGAGGGCCACGGCCAGGGGCGGACGCTTGATCAGGCGCAGACCCCAGTTGAGCAGGTGGATGAGCCACTGCGGCCGGAGGAAGAAGACAATCACCGGCAAGGCGATGAGAAGTGAGAGCGCGCGCAGGTGACGGGAGGGAGGGAGGATGTCCTCCAGCAGACCCAGGTTGGCCGTCAGGGCAAAGTAGGCGGCGGCGATGAGCGCAGCCGAAAGCAGGTTGACGACCTGGTAGAGGGCGACGCTAGCGACGGTGGCTTCGGGGCGCACACCCTGGCGATGGGCCAGCACCGTCATGCCCAGCGGCTGCCAGACATTGCCAGGGATGTAGCGCATGATGGCACTGACAAACCAGATACGGAAACCCATGCCGAAGCTGACCCGACCACCCAACAGCCGCACCAGCCGCCGCCAGATCACGATCTCAAGCAGCCAGCTGACGCCCAAGGCCAGGAGAGAGGGGAGCAGCCAGGCCGGGCGCACATGCCAGGAATGGGTGCGTAGCTCATCCCACTGGCTCCACACCAGCAAAGCCATGAAGAACAGGGCCAACAGCAGGAAAAGCACCTGGGCCGGCCGTCGCAATCGTGAAAACATGGCTGGCATTCTACACCAGCCCAACAAGGTTGTGGAAAGGGCGCGGGGAAACGAGCTGCCGATCCATGCCTGACTGAGCGCGACGCGACCCGCCGCCGCCTCGCCACGTAATACATAGCATACGCACACCTATCGTCATCCCCCCTCACCTGCCCCCCACGGAGTCTTCCCTTGTCCTGTCTCGGCAACCTCATCTGGCTTATCTTCGGCGGTTTCTTCGCCGGGGTGGGCTATATCATTGGCGGGCTGCTGCTCTGCCTCACCATCATCGGCATCCCCTTTGGCGTCCAGTCGATCAAACTGGGCGTGGCCACCTTCGCGCCCTTTGGCAAGGCTATCGTCGAAACCGGCGACCCCTGGAGCGGCGGCAACCTGCTGCTCAACCTCATCTGGGTCATCCTTTTTGGCTGGGAGATCACCGTCGTTCACCTGACTTCGGCCCTCATCCTGGCCATCACCATCATCGGCCTTCCCTTTGCCAAACAGCATCTCAAGCTGATCCCCCTGGCCCTGCTGCCCTTTGGTCGCGATCTGGTCTGAACCTCAGCCCACCACCTGCACGGTGCTCACCCATTTCACCTGTTTCAGAGCATCGTCGTTTTCGCCGGGGACGATCAGCCGTACCAGGCCCTGCCTGCGCCTCATCGCCACACCGTCGATGACGTAGGCCAAGAGGATCGGCCCCGGCCCGCCTATCGGCTCTAGCTCCTGCCTGTGCAAACGCGCTCCGAAGCCATCCTCGCCGACCACCTCCACCTGCGTCCAGGCCTCTTCTGGCGACAGATGGGCGGCCAAGAGGTCTCGCAACAGCGCCCCGCCAAAAGCAAACGGCCCCGAAGTGCCGTGTCCCGTGCTGACGATGAAGCAACCGGTGGCCAGCGCCTGTGGCAGGCGGCGCAAGTCGGCCATCATCACCATTTGCACGCGGCCGTCAGGCAGCAGCAGGCGAAAGGTGGGGTCGTCGGACGGCGGGCTGGGGGCGGGGTCGTGAGGGTGCGGCGACAGGGGATCGTGCATGAGCGAGCAGTGTAGCATGGCCTGCCGACAGATCGACAACAGCAGTGCCTAAGGTTTTCGCCTTGCTTGTGCTACAATGACAGGGCTGTATGGTTCAAATCCTCAATTCTCCGCTGGAGCCTTAGCAAAGATGCGTACCCCATGGTTCCGTTGGCTGGCGCTGGCAGTCTTGCTGACGCTGGCAACTATCCTGCCTGCGGCGGCCCAAGAAAAGACACTCTTCTGGGAACGGTTCGATGTCGATATCAACGTCAACACCGATGGCAGTTTCGATGTCGCCGAATCGCAACAGATCGTCTTCACCAGCGGTGCATTCACCTTTGGCTATCGCAGCATCGACGCCCGTTTGCTGGAAGCCATCACCGACATCCAGGTGCAAGACGAGACAGGCTACTATGTCGAGAGCGCCAGCGAATTGCCGGGCACCTTCACCGTCAGCGATACTGGCGGCAGCGTTGGCATTCGCTGGTATTTCGAAGAAGCCGCCGACGAGACTCGCAGCTTCATCATCAGCTACCGGGTGCTGGGGGGATTGCGTTACTACGAGGACGGCGACCAGATTTGGTGGCAGGCAGTGTATGGCGACCGGGCTTTCCCGGTCAACGATAGCGTTGTCACCATCCATGTGCCGGCGCCGGCCGAGATCCAGAACCTGGACACCTACTTCACTCAGGCTGTCATCGAGAAGCTGAACGCCCAGACCGCGCGCTTCACTACCAGCGAGCGCATCCCGCCCAAGCAGATGCTCGAGGTGCGCGCCCAGTTCACTCACGGCGTAGTGGCCGGTGCGCCAGCGGCCTGGCAAGGGGCCGAAGACGAGCGTGCGGCCCGGGCCGAAGCCCAGCAGGCAGCCCAAGAGCGATGGGGGCCGGTGGCCAACACATTCGGACTGGCCGTTTCGCTCATGCTCCTGCTGCTGGCGCCCGTCGGCCTTTATCTGGCCTGGTATCTGCGCGGTCGCGACGCCCCCACCGATTTCGCCGCCGAGTACCTGCCAGAGCCGCCCTCCGACATGCGCCCCGGCCTGGTGGGGTCACTATTGGACGAGCGCGCCGATATGGAGGACATCCTGGCCACGCTGGTCGATCTGGCCCGCCGTGGCTACGTGAGCATGCAGGAGCTGGCGCCCGGCAAACCCGATCTCTCCGGCCGCGGCGCGTCCGATTTTCAATATAGCTTGCTCAAGCAACCGGACGAGGAGCTGAAGGAATATGAAAAACTCCTGCTCACCTCGCTGTTCGGCAACCAGCAGGAGCGCAAGCTTTCGGAGCTAAAGACGAAATTCTACGTCCACCTGCCCAAGCTCAAGGCGTCGTTGTATGAAGAGGTAGCGAGCGCCGGTTTGTTCATTGCCAACCCTGACCGCGTGCGCAATCGTTGGACGGTCTATGGCGTCTTGGCGCTGCTTGGCGCCATCGCCTTTGCCTGCGCCGGGGCGGCTGCGCTTTCTTCCTACACCGATTTCGCCCTCTGCTTGCCGCTTGGCCCGGCCATCTTTGCCTTTGGTCTCTTCTTCCTGGCCCGCTACATGCCTCGCAAGACCGCTGCTGGGGCCGAGCAGGCTGCCCGTTGGAAAGCCTTCCGTACCTACCTGACCCAGATCGACCGCCACACCGATCTGGCCCGCGCCACCGAACTGTTCGACCGTTATCTCCCCTACGCCATCGCCCTCGGCCTGGAAAAGGACTATATCCGCAAGTGGGCGAACGTGCCTGCGGCCTCGACGCCGCCCTGGTACGTGCCCTATCCCCGCCCCTACCACGACCCCTACCGCGGTTTTGACTACCCCCGCGGCCCCATTCGCGCCGGCTCGGCCCCGGCTCCTGTCCCTGCGCCTCGTCCTGCCGAGCAGGGAAGCGGCATGGGCGGGTTGGGCGATGCCAGCCGGGGCATGGCTGGCGGCCTGGCGAACATGAGCGCCGGCCTGAGCACCATGCTCTCAAGCGCCGCCTCCACCCTTACCAGCCGGCCCGCGCCCCCCACCAGCGGTTGGACGCCTAGCCGCGGCCACGGCGGCGGCGGCTGGAGCGGTGGCGGCTGGAGCGGTGGCGGCTGGAGCGGCGGTGGCGGCGGTGGTGGCGGTGGCGGCGGCGGCTTTGGCTGATAATAACCAATTACCAATAACCAGTTATTAAACTAAAGTCACTTCGGGATCAGAAGTTTTGGCAATGACGATAGACCATAGACGATGGACGATCAGCCCGCCTGAGTGGGGGAATTCGCTATCGTCTGGGCCAATGCCAATTGGCACGTCCATCGTCCATCGTCACACCAGAAACGAAACTCATGTTTTCATAGTGACTTCAGTTTAGTTATTGGTTATTCGACAACTTTCTGCGCATTTCCCATCATTCGCTGAGGAATCTCGCTTTATGAACACAGGACGCATCGTTGGCCTCATCCTCATCGTCATCGCCGTCGCCATCCTGGTCGTGGCCGGGGCCTGGCTGCTGACCGCCGGCGCCACTGAAGGCAACGCTTCGGCCGGTGGACAGGTGCTCGGCTTTGCCCTGGTCGTCATCTTCCTCTTCTTGCCCCTGGCCGCGGTTGGCGTCTACTTGTTCATGCACGGGCGCGGCGAGGAAGCGCAGATGGCAAAAGCCCGCCAGGAACGCAAGCTCCTCAACATGGTGCTGACACAAGGCAAGGTGCGGCTGGACGAGGTGGCCGTCGAACTGGATCTGACCCGCGACCAGGTCGAGGACACCGTGCGCGACCTCGTTGGCAAACAACTCTTCACCGGCGCCGTCAATTGGAAGGAGGGCCTGCTCTATTCCAAAGAAGCGGCCCAACTCAAAGCCGACCGCAAGTGCCCCAACTGCGGCGGTGAACTGCAGCTGGCGGGTAAGGGCGTCATCCAGTGTCCTTACTGTGGCTCAGAGGTCTTCATGCATCTGGCCTAAGCCAGGAGGTCGGCGGCAAGAGGCCGATGGCAGAGCCAACCCCCGTCGCCCCACCCACACCAGCTTCAACCTCCCCGAACCCCCACATCCGGCCCCCAACACCCGACACCCTCACCACGCCCAAACCATCAACTTCTCTTGGAGGAATACGGCCATGAGTCTTGCTGACAGCGCCAAGAGCGGCCTCAACGCCGCCGGCGGTCTTCTCGACAAACTACCCGTCATCGGCGCCTACCGCGCCAAAGAAATGCGCCGTGAGGCCGACAAGCGCCTGCGCGAGTCCGTCGCCCGGCGCCTGGAATCCTACCGCCGCAAACTGACCGGCATGGAGCGCGATCTGGTCTCGGCCGGCCGGCTGCGCAGCCTGCCTGACCTGGAACGGGCGGTCGGCCGGCTCCAACTTCTGATCGACCGCGTCCGCAGCGCCGCCTACGGCTATGCCCCCTTCTTCGACCTCAACAAAGTCCGCGAACCGGAACTCGAACGCCTGATCAGCTTCGACCAGGCCATCGGCGAAAAAGTTGGCGAGATCAATAGCCGCATCGAAACCCTGAATGCCGCCATGCAAGCGGGCGAGGGCCATCAACAGGCGCTCAACGAACTGATGGACGCCCTCAACGCCCTTCACGCCGATTTCGACCAACGCTCGCAGGCCATGATCGGCGCCGCCGGCGACCCGGCGATGCCCGACCCCAGCCTCGACGCCCTCCCTTCCCCCGACGCCGGTCACTAAACCATCCACCTGCACCTCCCAAAGGAGAAAACCATCATGCCACGGATCTTCGACATCATTCAGGCGCCCAACCAGCGGCCTGACCAACTCGTCCTGCGCGTCCCCGAAAAAGACTGGGGCGACATCCGCCTGGGTTCGCAGCTCGTCGTTGGCGAGAGCCAGAACGCCGTCTTCTTCCGCGACGGCAAAGCCCTGGACACCTTCCACGCCGGACGCCACACCCTCACCACCGCCAACATCCCCCTGCTGATCAACCTGCTCGGCACACTCTTCAAAGGCGAATCTCCCTTCAAGGCTTCGGTCTACTTCGTCAACATGGTCGATCTGCTCGACCAGAAATGGGGCACTTCCGAACCGATCGCCCTGCGCGACAAAGACCTGGGCATGGTGCGGCTGCGCGGCTTTGGCTCTTATTCGATGGCCGTCAGCGACGCCCAGCGTTTCGTCGCCCAAATCGTCGGGCAGCGCGGCTTCTACAGCACCAGCGAGATCAGCGACTGGCTGCGCGGGCAGATCGTCTCCGCCTTCGCCGATCTGTTGGGCAGCACCCAAGCCGGCCTCTTCGACCTGCCGGCCCTCACCGACGAATTGAGCGTCGGCCTGAAGGCCAAAGTGGCGGAATCGTTCGAGCAGGTGGGCATCACCCTCAAACAGCTCTTCCTACAATCGGTCAGCGCCACCGAGGAGACGGTCAAGGCGATCGACGAGCGGGCGCAGATGGGCGCCATCGGCGACATGGACGCCTATCTGCGCTTCAAGGCGGCGGGGGCGTTGGGCGACCCCCCCCCCCCCAGGGCCCCGGGGGGCGGCGCGGCCAGCTACCTGTTGGGGGCGGGGGTCGGCGTGGCCGACGCAATGGGGCTGGGTGGGGGCATGGGCGCGATCATCGCCCAGGCAATGGCCGGCGCCACCCAACCCCGGCCACAGGCCGCCAGCGCCGCCCCGGCCAACCCCACCACCCCGGCCGAAATCCAGGCCCTGCTCGACAACCTGGACATGCGCCTGGCCAGTGGCGAGATCAGTGAAGCGACCTATAACACGCTAACCGCCAAATGGCAGCGACGCCTGGCGGAAATGAGCTAGACGCCCCGCGGCTGAGAAAGTATTTCATTCGTCTCGGCGGCAAACTCGACCGACTTTGCCGCCGAGACGTTTTCCCCCCCGCCCCTGCTCCTTTCACCCTGTTCGATGCCTTCCCTCGCCGACGACGCCCCCAGCCAGGCCCCCTATGCTCGCCATGTCTTTCTCTGCGTAGGCGAACACTGCGACCCCCAACGCCGCAGCCCGGCCATCTGGCGCACCCTCAGCCGCGAGTTGGGCGAGTTGGGCGAATACGACAACCCCCTACGCGTCAAGCGCGGCATCACCTCGTGTCTGGGTGTGTGTTACGGCGGGCCCCTGCTGGTTGTCTATCCGGAGGGAACCTGGTACCACAGCGTCGACGAAGCCGTAGTGCGGCGCATCATCCAAGAGCACCTGGCCGAGAACCGCCCGGTGTCCGAATACATCTTTCATCGCCTGGACGACAACCCCTTCCTCGCCGCCTCCGAGGGCGGCGAGGCCCCCACGTAAGTTTGCGCCCTACGGGGCAGTGCCGCTATAATTGTTAGCCATTGGGTGGTTAGCTCAGGTGGCTAGAGCGCCGCGTTGACATCGCGGAGGTCACAAGTTCAAGTCTTGTACCGCCCACACCCCCCAAAGAAACACGTTGATCGGGACGAGTAACAGGCGCCGTCTTGACAGAGAGTGGAGGCCGCCGGCTGTAAGCCTCCATCATCTCGGCCCTGCCAAAACCCCCCGTGAGTGAAAAGGAGAACGGCCCCCGCCCACTAACCTTTTCCGGCCAGCCCCGTTAGCGGCCCCCAGAGATGACCGGAAAGCGCCGGTCGAATTGGGTGGAACCACGCGGCCCTGCGTCCCAATGGACGGCAGGGCCTTTGTTTTGTCCTCCCACGCACCTTGTCAACCGCATACATCCTAACCAACAGCTTTGACTTCTGCGCCAACTATAGGTATGATGGCTTACTGACTTGTCGCGCGCCTGTCCGCATCTTTCCCCGGCATCGACTCAACCCGGCCGACCCAGCTCACTGGTGTTCTCGCCCGGCCCGTGGTTGACGAAGTGAACGGGACGCCGGGTGCTGCCCAAGATAGCGGGTGAACTGCCAGCTTCGCTCACAGTAACCGCCGCTCCACTTCCTCCAGCACCGAGTCGAATGGCGCTGAGCGCTCCCCCCGTCGCTGCGCGACACTGCCATGTCCTTCTGATCGGACGCGATATCCTCGCCCCGAGGGTCGCTCGCTCCAGGCGGGGGGCATCCAGCCCGGGGCATGACGGCCTGGATAGCCAGCGTTGCGCGAGTCGAATGTGGCGCTCTCCAGTTGCACCCCAGCCTGCACCAGCAGATACTCAGCCCAGCGCGCCTGGCGTCGCTTGACATGAAAATACATGCAGCGGGCGTCGTGTGTGCGACCGAAGACAGCGATGCCATACTTCTTTAGCAACGCTTCGACTTCGTTCAGGCTGTGAGCGCCCGAACGAGGGAGGGCGAACGTGTGCGTATTGCCCATGAACAGGCTGCTGAGCAACTCGGCGGCGACGCCGGCCAGCCCGCCTTTGCGGGCCTGAGCGTAATCGCCAAAGCGCACTGACATGATCCAGCCTTCGATGCGATCGATGTAGTTGAGATGACCGAGCAGGTCATCGATGATACCGCTCATAGTGCCTCCAGGTGGAACCAAATGATGTCAGTAGTATATAGAACATATGTTCTCACATGCAAATTCGAGGCGGAGCCGTTACTGGCTGGTGGCGCCGGGAACAGGTTTCGTCGGCGGGGGTGTGGTAGCCGGTAGGAGGCCCAACGTGGAAGATTCGATCAGATCCTTTGGCGAGCGCATTTTCAGTTTCCCAGGCTTTTTCGTCCTCGGTCTGGCGCTGCTCGGTCTGGCTGGCTATTTTCAGCGGCTGTATGCCAGCGGCAAGAAGAGCTATGACAAAATGTGGGCGCCGGTGGCGCCGACGTTGGAGGCCAAGCCGTCGCCGATCGATCAGGTCGTCAAGGGTTGGATGGGATGTTTGCAGGCAGGGATCGCCCTTTTCTTTCTGCTCATCGCCCTCGTTCTGGCCTTCGATGCCATGTTCAATCAGTTCGCGTTTCTCTTCTCCATCCTGGATGGAGCCCGCTGAATCAGGCAGGTAAATGATGTCGAATCAGTCCGCCGAAAATCTCTACGACGAGTATTACCGTCTTCGCCATTCCGCCGCCCATGTCATGGCGCAGGCGGTGTTGGAACGCTTCCCCCAGGCCAAGATCGCCATCGGCCCGCCGATCAAGGATGGCTTCTACTATGATTTCGACCTGGGCCGCGAGGCCGACGGCAGCCTGCGTGCCTTCGCGCCCGAAGATCTGGAGGCAATCGAAAAGCGGATGCGCCAGATTGTGGCCGGACGCCATCCCTTCGGGCGCCGCGTGGTTGGCGCCGACGAGGCGCGGGCGCTGTTTGCCGACCAGCCCTATAAGATCGAGCTGATCGATGGTCTGGCCGCGGGTGGGGTGGACGAGTACGGCGAGCGGGTGGAGGGAGCGGTTGAAATCTCGACCTACAAGCAGGATGCGTTCGAGGATCTCTGCCGGGGGCCGCATGTCGAGCATACGGGCCAGATCCCGCCGGACGGATTCAAGCTGCTGCACACGGCCGGGGCCTATTGGCGGGGCGACGAGAAGCGGCCGATGTTGCAACGCATCTACGGCACGGCCTGGAAGAACAAGAAAGAGCTTGAGGTCTATCTGCAGCGGCTGGAAGAGGCGCGGCTGCGCGACCACCGCCGGTTGGGCAAGGAGCTGGATTTGTTCAGCGCCAACCACGAGATGGTGGGCGGCGGGCTGATCCTCTGGCATCCCAAGGGCGGGCTGATGCGCCATCTGGCCGAGGAGCACGCCAAGAAGATGCATCTGGAGGGCGGCTATCAGTTCGTCTATACCCCACACATCGGGCGTTCGGTGCTGTGGGAGACCAGCGGGCACCTGGGCTTCTATAAGGAGAATATGTACTCGCCTATCGATATCGAGGGCCAGGAGTATTATCTGAAGCCGATGAACTGTCCCTTCCATGTCCACATCTTCAAGAGCAGCGTGCGCTCGTATCGCGATCTGCCGATGCGCCTGGCCGAGTGGGGGACGGTCTATCGTTTCGAGCGGTCGGGAGTGTTGCACGGGCTGACGCGTGTGCGCGGGTTCACGCAGGATGACGCCCACCTCTTCTGTGCGCCGGAGCAGATGCCAGACGAGATCGACAAGGTATTGGCCTTCAGTATCGGTTTGCTGCGCGACTTCGGCTTCGACAAGTTTCAGATGTACCTGAGCACGCGGCCCGATAAGCGCGTGGGCGATGAGGCGAAGTGGGATGCCGCCGAGGCGGCGCTCCTCAGCGCCATGCAACGCTCGGGCCATCCCTTTGCCATCCACGAGGGCGACGGCGCCTTCTATGGTCCCAAGATCGACATTTATGTGACCGACGCCCTGGAGCGACCCTGGCAGCTGAGCACCATTCAGTTCGACTTCAACCTGCCGGAGCGCTTCGACCTGGTTTTTGTGGGTGCGGATGGCGGCCAACACCGCCCGTATATGATCCATCGCGCCCTGATGGGTAGTATGGAGCGTTTCTTTGGCGTCTTGATCGAGCACTACGGCGGCAATTTCCCGGTTTGGCTGACGCCGGTGCAGGTGAAGGTGATCCCCATCACCAGCGAGCAGAATGACTACGCCGCGCGGGTGGCAGGCCAGCTGGCGGCGGCTGGGCTGCGGGTCGAGCTGGACGAGGGTGAGGAGCGGATGAATGCCAAGATCCGCAACGCCCAATTGCAGAAAATCCCCTACATGCTTGTCTTGGGTGGACAGGAGATGGCAACCGAGACGGTCAATGTCCGGCTGCGCAACGGCGAACGCGCAGGCGCGATGTCGGTGGCGGATTTCGTCGCTCTGGCGCAGAAGGCGGTGGAGCAGCGCATCGCCATCTGATGAAGCAGGACGCCGATTTGACGTTTTTCGGGCCGTTGTGCTATTCTCCGCTCTCGCCATGCCGATCGTGGCCGCGTACGGCGCACGAACGGCTTTCTTTGTATCATTCAAGCGAGGAACACAATCGTTCGACGAGTTGAACAGACATCTCAACAGACAGCGGGCGTTCGCATCAATGAACGCATTCGCGTCCCCGAAGTGCGAGTCATCGATGAAAATGGCGTGCAGTTGGGGATCATGCCGCCAGCCGAGGCGCTCAAGTTAGCCGTTGCTCGCGAGTTGGACCTGGTCGAGGTGGCGCCGGGCGCGCAACCGCCCGTCTGCCGTCTGATGAACTTTGGCAAGTATCAATACGAGCAAACGAAGCGCGAACGACAGGCGCGGCGGGCGCAGAAGCAGATCGAGGTCAAAGAAGTCCGTCTGCGACCGAAGACCGGTGATCATGACACCGAAGTGCGGATGCGACAGGCGCGCAGATTCCTGGAGGATGGCAACAAGGTCAAGGTGCGCGTGCGCTTCCGTGGCCGTGAAATTTACCATCCCGAATTGGCGACCGAGATCTTGGCCGAGTTTGCGGAGCGGCTGGCCGATGTCGGTCAGGTCGAGCAGCAGGCCAATATGGAAGGGCCGAGTATGCTGATGATCCTGGCGCCGCAGCCCAGTAAACACAAGTAGTTCCGCCTGCGCGGTCATTCACCTCGCACATTTCTGTTTCAAGTCACATAACACCGCAAAGAGGGTGCTTCGCCGGGTTCGTCCCCGCGTTCGTAGCTCCCTCTTTATTTGTCAGGAGTTCTCACACTATGCCGAAAATCAAGACTTACAAGGGCGCAGCCAAAAGGTTCACGGTTTCTGCCAACGGCAAACTGCGCCGCATCCATCAGGGCAAAGGCCACCTGAAACGCCGCACGCCTAAGCGCACCAAGCGCCAATTCGATAAATTGATGACCGATGAGCTGCGCACGCACAAGACGTTGGTGCAGCGTCTGGCGCCGTACCTGAAGAACGACTGAGGTTTATTGCTGCTATGACTCGTATCAAACGCGGCGTGACGACGCACGCCCGCCACAAAAAAGTCCTCAAATTCACTTCCGGGCACTTTGGCGCCCGTCATCGTCTTTATCGGGTGGCGAATGAATCGATGATTCACGCCCGCGTTTATGCCTATCGCGACCGTCGCAACCGCAAGCGCGAGTTCCGGCGGCTGTGGATCACTCGCATCAACGCCGCCAGCCGACTGCAGGGCCTGAGCTACAGCCGGCTGATGAACGGCCTCAAGAAGGCCAATGTCCATCTCGACCGCAAGGTTCTGGCCGATCTGGCCGTGCGAGAACCGCAGGCTTTTGCGGTGGTGGCCGATATGGCGAAGGCGGCGTTGAGTTCGTGACAGGCGAGGTGTGAAGGTCGTGCGCTGGCCTGGCGCGGTGCACGTTTCATCGCTTGCGCCTGCAAAGCGTGTAGGCGGCCGGTATGACCGATCTCATCACCAGCCCCGCCAATCCTCGCTATAAGCTGGCCCGCTCGCTGCTCAGCCGGCGGGGCCGCCATAAACACCGCCGCCTGTTGCTCGAAGGCGTGCGGCTCATCGATGACAGCATCAGCGCCGGTTTTCCACCGGCGCTGGTTTTTTTCGATGCCGACGCCCTGGGCCGGCAGGCCGGCCTGGATGAGTTGCTGAAGCGGGCGCGCGCGACCGGGGCGGAGGTGTGGGCGCTGGCTGCGCCGCTGCTGGCCGGGCTAATGGAGACGATATCGCCGCAGGGGGTGGCGGCGGTGGGGCCATGGCCGGAATTGCAGCCAGGTGAGCAGGGGCTGGGGGTGCTGGTTGATGGTTTGCAAGACCCCGGCAATTTGGGCGCATTGCTGCGGGCGGCGGCGGCGGCGGGCGCCGATCAGGTCATCCTGCTGCCAGGTGTGACCGACGCCTGGGCGCCGCGGGTGCTGCGGGCGGGGATGGGAGCGCATTATCGCCTTGCCATTCGGCAGGCGCGGGGGTTGGCCGAGGTGGAGGCATGGATCGGCCAGGCGCAGCGGCTTCTGGCAGCGGCAAGCGCGCCGGAGTTGTACACGGCGGTGGATTGGACTCTGCCCAGCTTGTTGATCGTCGGCGGCGAGGCGCATGGGGCCAGGGTTGCGGCCGCCTGGCCGGGCGTCCGGCCTGTCGCCATCCCCATGGCGGCGGGGGTAGAGTCATTGAACGCGGCCATGGCGGCGGGGGTGATGTTGTTCGAGGCGAGGAGGCAGAGGGGGTAGCGACTTGAGTTGTTACGATGCGACTTTCTGGCAACGAGGCGCTATTGGCGCCGGGCGATGCACAGGAGTGATTGGCCTGCAGGCGCGTCCCAGATGCGACGGAGGAGGCGCTCGCCGGCGATAAAGAACGGGGCCAGGCGGTTGAACCAGGTGAGCTGGTTCTGTGGAAGCAGGTCGCGCTTGAGGACACGGCTGTTGAGCCACCAGCCGGGGATGCCGGCCAGGTTGAGATAGCCCAGGCGTTCGATGCTGAAGCCTGCTTGCACGACCTGACGGCGCAAACCGGCCAGATCGTAGCGCCGGAAATGACCCAGGGCGATGTCGAGGGTGCCGTACATGTAGCCGCCCGCCGGCACGAAGAGCAGCAGCCGCCCGCCGTCGATCAGAACATCGTGCATGTGCGCCAGCGCAATTTGGTCGTGGTGGATGTGTTCGAGCACATTCAGGCAGAGGACGGTGTCGAAGGCGTGGGCGCGGAGATTGGGCAGCAGGTCGGGGTCGGTGATGTCGCCGAGTTGGGCCAGGATGTTGTCGTGGCGAAGATGGCGGCGTCGCGTCAGTTCGACGCTGGCCGGAAGCATGTCCAGCCCCACAAGCAGATCGCGCGCGACGAAGTACTCGCTCATGTTGCCGATGCCGCAGCCGACTTCAAGCAGACGTTGGCCGGCATAGGGGGCGATCTCCTGGTAGATCCAGTCGTTGTAGCGGCCAACGGTGGCCATACGGCGCAGGGTTTCAACGCCGATGGGGTCGTCGGCAGCGGCAGTGGCGAGAAGGTCTTGGTGAGCGGCGATGGCGTCGATGGTCATGCAGGGGAGGCGACGATGCGATCAGGAGCCAAGTCGGCTCAGCAGCCGCGGCAGAAGGAGGAAGGCGGCGACGGCCAGGGCGGTGAGGGCGGCGATGAGGACGGCGCCGGCGGCGGTGTCTTTGGCGACTTTGGCCAGTGGATGATGGTCGGCGCTGATGCGGTCGAGCGCGGCCTCGACGGCGGTGTTGAGGGCTTCGGAGGCGAGGACGAAGCCGATGGTGAGGGCGAGGAGGGCCCATTCGGCGGCGCTGAAACCCAGCCAGAGCGCCAGGCCCACGGCCACCAGGGTCAGGATCAGGTGGATGCGGGCGTTGCGTTGGCTGCGAAAGAGATGGCGTAGGCCGGCGCCGGCATGGCCAAAAGAGCGGACGAAAGCGCGGTGGGAGGGCAAAGGTGGGCGATCAGGCATTGCAGGTGCGACGGAGGAGGCGCAGATCGCGCAAGATGGCGTCTTGGCGAGCCCACATGACGGCTTCCTGATCGGCTTCGGCGTGGTCGTAGCCCAAGAGGTGGAGGGCGCCGTGGACGGCCAGCAGGTCGAGTTCGTCGCCCAGGTCGCGGCCCAGGGCCTCGGCCTGGCGCTGTGTGAAGGGAAGGGCGATGATGATGTCGCCCAGGTAGAGGGCGGCATCGGGGGGCAGGACGAAGCCTGAGCTTGTTTCGTCCTGGGCGGGGAAGCTGAGGACGTCGGTGGGGCCATCCTGACCGAGAAAACGCCGGTTGAGGTCGGTGATGGCGTCGTCGTCGGCAATGAGCAGGGTGATGTCGCCGGAGGCATGTTCTTGGGCGAGGACGGTCTCCAGGGCCAGTTGCAGGCGCGCGGCCGAGACGAGGCCCCGGAATGGCTCCAGGATTTCGATGGTGATGGGCATGGTGAGGCAGGTCTAGGGGGCAGGGGCGAGGGGGGTAGGGGCAAGCGTGGGTGAGGTCGCCAACGGGCGGGGGGGCGGGTTGTCGGGGTAGCGCACACGGGGGTGGTGGATGCCCTTGAGCACGCGGCCAAAGGCTTCGGAGATGCGGGCCAGGTCGCTGAGGGTCAGGCCCGAATCTTCCAGTTGGCCCAACATCAGGCGGCGACTGACCACGCTTTGGATCAGGTCGGCCATTTCTTGGGGGGTGCGTGGGCTCATGGCCCGCACGGTGGCCTCGCAGCCATCGGCCAGCATGAGGACGGCGGTTTCGCGGCTGCGCGGCTTGGGGCCGGCGTAGCGAAAGGCGTTCTCGTCCACGTCTTCGGGCGCGCTTGCTTCCTGGCAGGCCTGGTGATAGAAGTACTCGACGCGGGTGGTGCCGTGGTGTTCGCGGATGAAGTCGATGATCGGACGGGGCAGTTTGTACTTCTTGGCCAGTTCGACGCCGTCCAGGACATGGCTGATGATGATGCGGGCGCTGGTGTAGGGGTCGAGGCGCTCGTGCGGGTTGGTGTTTTCGGTGTAGTTTTCGATGAAGAAGTAGGGGCGCACGGTTTTGCCGACATCATGGTAGTAGGCGCCCACACGGGCCAGCAGGGCGTCGGCGCCGATGGCCGTGGCCGCTTCCTCGACCATGTTGCCGACGATGAGGGTGTGGTAATAGGTGCCAGGCGCCTTGAGCAGGAGCTGGCGCAGCAGGGGGTGGGTGGGGCGAGAGAGATCGAGGAGTTGGAGGCTGGTGGTCAGGCCCAGCACCTGGCCCAGCAGATAGAAGACGACGAGGGTGAAGCTGCTGGCAAAGATGCCGTTGACGATGGCGGCCGTGGTTAGTTCCAGCAGGCCGCTGCTGTTGGCTACCTTGAGCAAGGGGAGGCGGAAGACGGTGAGCGCCGCCAAGTTGGCCAGTATGATCCAGGCGCCGGCCCGCGCAAAGGCATTCAGCCGCTCGGCCCGCCCCAAGGCCAGGGCGCCGGCCAGGGCGCCGCCAACGGCATAGACGGTCACTTCGACATCGCCGCCGGTGAAGACCAGGATGAGAATACCGCCGACCAACGCCGACATGATGGCGAGGGGGAGTTCGATGAGGGCGCCGATCAGCATGGTCATGGCCGCCAACGGAAACAGGTAGGCCACGACCGTGGGCAATGGCGTCATGATTCGGGCCAGGAAGAAGAAGCTGACCAGACAGGCGCCCAAGAGTAGCACGCGCAGGCCCTCGCCCCAGAACGAGCGTAGGCGGGCGTCGACGAAGGCGATCAAGAGTCCGGTGATGAACAGGCTGAGGACGATGGCGGCGACGTAGTTGTGCCAGGTGCGGGTGCTTTGTAGCAGGTTGAGCGCGCTCAGGGCCTCGATATCCAGGGCTTCGACGCGGTCGCCGGCGCGGATGATGGTCTCACCGGCGGCAATCGTCCGTTCCACTGGCTGGACGCGGGCGGCCGCTTCGGCTCTGGCGGCCTCGGTGCGTTCGGCATTGTAAACGGAGTTGGGCCGGATCAGCCCCTGCACCAGGATGCTGACGATGCCTGCTTCGGCGTCGCTGAGACCAAACCCGACCAGACCGGGCACCGATCGCTGCACCGTTTGTAGCTCGCCCTCGCGGATGACGCTGCGCATAGCGGCATCGAGGACGCGCACGGTTTCTTCGGCCACGGTTGGCCAACGTTGATCGGGAACGGACAGAATGGCGGCGGCGGTGGCTTCGTCGACGGCGGCCGGGGCGATGGCCTGCAGCCAGGTGGTCTTCTGTTCATCGCTGGCCAGGGGATCGGCGCGCACCTGTTTGATGAAATCCAGCACCTGGACGGCCAGGGTGAGTTGTTGGCGGGCGACGCGTGTTTGGGGCGGGTCGTAGATTTTGGTCACGCCGGCCGAAGCCCGTGCTCTGGCTTCGGCGGTGAGGATGGGGCTGGTGTAGGTGGTGGGCTGGGGGGCGCGGATGTCGATCGGGCTGATGTCGCCGGTCTGGAGGGTTAGATTGCCGGCCAGGGGCCAATCGATGATTTGGGCGATGAAGATGGCGGCAGCGACGGCCACGGCAAACAAGGTCACATGCCAACGGCTGCGCCAACGGCCGGGGTCGCGACTCCAACGGGCGAGGAAGCTCTCGCCCAGGTCGTGCGACTCGGCGGCGGTCGTCATCGATGGCTGCTGGTCGGTCACGGTTCAGGTTCCGCTCAGGATGTCCTTCACCACCTGGTTGACCAGGCGGCCATCCGCTCGCCCGGCCAGCTGCGGCATGAGTTTGGCCATGACTTTGCCCATGTCGCGCGGCCCAGCGGCGCCCAATTCGGCAATGACGGCCGCAGCCGCCTGCCGGATGGCGTCGGCGTCCAGACTGACGGGCAAGTAGGCAGCGATCACGGCCATCTCGGCCTCTTCGGCTGCGGCCAAGTCGGGGCGATGGCCCTGTTGGAAGGCGGCAATGCTGTCCTGGCGTTGCTTGAGTTCTTTGCGCAGGACGGCGATGATTTCGGCGTCGCTGAGGGTGTGGCCGTCTTCTTGTTTTTCCAGGCGGGTGATGGCGGCTTTGACGCCGCGCAGGGTGCGTTTTCTGACTTCGTCGCCGCTTTTCATGGCGGCCTTGAGGTCATCGTTGAGGGTGTCGAGCAGGGTCATGGCCGGTTCACTTGAGGACGTAATAGGTGGCGCGTTTTTCGCCGATCTTGAGCAGGAGACCGCGATCGACCAGATCGGCGAGGTCGCGACGCAGGGTTTCGGGGCTGGCGTCGGGGCAGAGAGCCTGGTAGTCGCTGTTGGTGATGCGGCGATTGGTCTGGAGGAAGGTGAGGGCTTGTTCCTGGCGCGGGTTCAGGTTCAGGTGCGCCCACAGGCCCTGAGGTGGGGGGGCGCCGATCAGTTCGAGGCCGTGGCCGAAGATGGTCACGCGGAAGCCGGCGGCGGTTTCGGCAAAGACGGGCTTGGGCAGGCCCTCGCGCTCACAGGCGGCGATCATGCGGTCGATGCCATAGCCCAGGCGTTCGATGAAGCCCATCTCGGCCAGAACCTGGACAATGGCGGCGTTGCGGCTGAAGCGTTCGTCGATCAGGTTCTGCAGGGTGACATGACCGGCCAGGCGACCGGGCGAGTAGACCTCCAATCGGTCGCTGAACATGAGGACGCGGATATCGTCCCCGCGGATGCTGTAATCGCGGTGGGCGATGGCGTTGACGATGGCCTCGCGCACAACGGCGATGGGGTATTCGGGCAATTCCTCGCGGGTCAGGCCGCGCAAGCGGGCGCCGCGCCGCATGTTGGCCGAGACAAAGGCCTCGGCGCGGTGGATTTGTTCGGGCAGGACGCCGCTCACATCCTCGCGCACGTAGGCGTCGGTCATGGTCTGGCCGGCGTAGCGCACACAGGTGATGGTGGCGCCTCGCAGCCAGCGTTGCGGTTCGCGGCCGAAGAGGAGCAGGCCGGCGAGGGTGGGGCGCAGTTGTTGGGCGGCGTCGATCAGGCAGCCGCGGTTGAGCAGCAGGGCGGTGGGGCTGCGGCCGGCGGCCGAGGCGAGCAGGGTCTGGTAGGCGGCGATGCGGTCGGGGTCGAGGTCGTCTTTGCTGGCGCCGTCCGGGGTCTGGCCCTCGAAGCTGGCCTCGCTGCGGTTGAGCAGCAGCCGCCTTAGTTCATCGGCCGGCAGGGGCCGGTTGTGGCGGCCCGATCGGGTCAGGTACTGGCCCTTGTGGCTGTAGACATGGGGCAGGCCGGGTGGGATGAGGACGACGAGCAAGTTGCGGCCGTCCAGATCGAGGCGCTGCGGCAGGGGGGTGATCAGCGGCGGTTCGAGGGTCAACAGGGCGGCGGTAACCATCTCGGCATCCATCTCTGCCGGCTGGCCGGCGCCTTTGTCTTCGCCTGCGCCCAGGATCAGCAGGCCGCCCTGCGCATTGGCCAGGGCGGTGAGAGTTTCGGCCACCTGGCGTTGGCCGGCGCGGGCGCTCAGCAAGGCGACGCTGTCATTGGCGCCAACGGCGATGAGGGCGCGCAGATCGGCGGGCGAGGGGAACTGACTGACGATGGCGCTCATGGGTCGGGCAAGGCCGCTCAGCGGGGGATCAGGTGGAGGATGCGCCAGTGCACTTGGTCGCGAATAGTGGCCGGCGGGAGCATTTCGGCCGTCCATTGCATGCGGTTGACGCCGTTTTCGGCGATGAAATCAACCGTGCCAGAGGCAACGATGCGGCCATCTTGCCGGGTGCTAAGGTCGGAGGGGGTAGAGAGGAGCTGTACCTGCGCCCCGGTGAAGCGCGGCACATTCTGGGCCGATGAGCTGAGGCGGTTGTCGGCCGGGGCCAGCAGCCAGGCCAACACCTGCGCCTCGGGGTAGGCGGGATCGGCGGGAGGCTGTCCGTTGCAGAAGCTGAGGTCGGCGGCGGCGTCGTTGCGGACGAAGCCGCCCGACGGTGCATACTGTTCGCCGCCGGTCAGGGTGATGGGCACGCGCCGGCAGATGTTGGAGCGGCTTTCCAGCGGTTCCCAAGCCCACAGTTGGGTGATAGGTTTTTCGTCGTCCCATGCTGCCCACTGATAGGGGGCATCACGCGAGAGGCTGAACCAGCCCGGTGTGCTGGCGGTGGCGCCGCCGTAGCCGCGCGGGTCCTCGAGCCACCAGAAGGCCGAGAAACGAGTGGTGCGGCCGCGGAAGTCGCCGCGCACCTGGATGCGGTCGCGCGAGACGGTAAGCGGGGCGGCCTTGTCGCCATCGCTGCGCACATACACATCCTGCCAGCTGACGCGTTCGTTGCCGAGATAGTCGCTGGGCTTGCTGCTGACATAGTCGGGCAGGAGGCGATAGGGAACCAGGTAGGCAGGCGACTGGTTGGGAGCAGTGACGTCGGCGTCGCCGCGGGGCTGGTTCTGACCGTCGTAAATGACGCCGCCCCACAACCCGCCGTCGTAGGTGTAGAAGAGGGCGTGCTCGATGTCAGGGTCGCCATCGATATTGATGTCTTCCAGCCCGGCCGGGCCTGGCTGCCAACTGTCGGGGGTGATGGCCCTGATGTCGATGTTGAGGTTGGGCAGGGCGTTGCGGAACAGGTCGAAACCGCTCTGCCACAGGTAGATGAGAAACACAACGAGGAGGACAAGGACCAAAATGGCGATGATGATTCTGGACATAGCAGCGCTCTCTCCTCCTGGCCAGGCAGCGGCAGGTGCTCAGGCTGTGGGCTGGACGGGGTTGGGGGCGGCGACCGGGGTGAGAGCCTCGGCGGGGGGCGTCTCGGCCTTGCGACGGCGTCCGCGGCGGGGTTTGGCCGGGGCCGGAGCGGGTGCGAGGGATGGCAGCAGGGCGATGGCAAGCACCTGGTCGATGTGTTTGACCAGTTTGATGTCTAGGGCGCGGCGCACCTGACGTGGGACTTCGATCAGGTCTTTCTGGTTGCGTTCGGGGATGATGGCGGTGGTCAGGCCGCCGCGATGGGCGGTGAGGAGTTTTTCCTTTAGCCCGCCGATGGGCAGCACCCGCCCGCGCAGGGTGATTTCGCCGGTCATGCCCACGCGCCGGTCAACGGGCCGGTTGCTGAGGGCCGAGATGAGGGCCGTGGCCAGCGTGATGCCGGCGGAGGGACCGTCTTTGGGGATAGCGCCTTCGGGAACGTGGATGTGGATGTCGAATTTGTCGAAGTCGAAGTCGGCAAAGCCATAGTCGCTGCTGTGGGCGCGCGAATAGGATAGGGCCGCCTGCGCTGATTCTTGCATGACTTCGCCCAACTGTCCGGTGAGCAGCAGCCCGCCCTTGCCGGGCATGATGATGACTTCGACCGGCATCAGGTCGCCGCCGGCCTCGGTCCAGGCCAGGCTGGTGGCGACGCCGATGGCGTCCTCTTCTTCGGCTTTGGTTTGCTCGTAGCGGTGGGGGCCAAGCAGCCGCTCGACGGTGGCTGGGGTCACGCGGCGTTGGGGGCGCTTGCCCTCGGCCACGCGTCGCGCCACCTTGCGGCAAATGTTGGCCAGTTCGCGCTCCAGGTTACGGACGCCGGCCTCGTAGGTGTAGTTCTGGATGATGTGGTCGATGGCCTCTTCGCCAAATTGAAGCCCGGCCTCGCTGAGGCCGTGTTCGCGTAAGAGGCGGGGGATGATGAACTTGGCGGCGATGAGTTTCTTTTCCAGGTCGGTGTAGCCGGGGAACTCGATCACTTCCATGCGGTCGAGCAGGGCGGCAGGGATAGCGTAGGGGTTGTTGGCGGTGGCGATGAAGAAGACGCGGCTGAGGTCGTAGTTGACATCCAGGTAGTGGTCGCTAAAAGCGTGGTTTTGTTCGGGGTCGAGCACTTCCAGCAGGGCCGAGGCCGGGTCGCCGCGGAAGTCGTAGCCCAGCTTGTCGACTTCGTCGAGCATGAAGACCGGGTTGACCGTGGCAGCTGTGCGCATCGTCTGCAGGATGCGACCGGGCAGGGCGCCGATGTAGGTGCGGCGATGGCCGCGGATTTCAGCTTCATCGCGCACACCACCCAACGAGACGCGCACGAATTTGCGGCCCAACGCCTCGGCAATGGATTTGCCCAACGAGGTCTTGCCGGTGCCGGGCGGGCCAACAAAGCAGAGGATGGGGGTGCGCATACTTTCGGCGGCCAACTTGCGCACGGCTACATGCTCGAGGATGCGTTCTTTGGCTTTTTCCAGACCGTAGTGGTGCGATTCGAGCACCTTCTCGGTGTGCTTGAGATCGGTGTTGTCGGCCTCCGGTTCACCCCAGGGAAGGTCGAGCAGCCATTCCAGGTAGGTGCGGACGATGGCGATGTCGGGGGCCATCGGCGGCATGGCGGCCATGCGTGTCAGTTCTTTCTCGGCCTTTTCTTTGGCGTCGGCGGGCATGGCCGAGGCTTCGATGCGGGCCTTTAGTTCCTCGATATCGCGGTCGAATTCATCGCTCTCGCCCAGTTCCTCTTGGATGGCCCGGATCTGCTCGCGCAAGAAGTATTCGCGCTGCGAGCGATCCATCGATTGCTGGACCTGTTCGTGGATGTGGTTCTCAAGTTCCAGCACGTCCAGTTCTTCGGCCAGGAGGATGGTGAGGGCGCGCAGGCGTTCGCTCGCATCGACGATCTCCAGCATCTGTTGACGTTTGGCCGTGGTCACGCCCACGGTGGCCACGATCAAATCGGCCAGCCAACCCGGTTCTTCCAGGTTCATGGCCGCCACATAGGCTTCTTCGGGGATGCTCTCGTTGAGATCGACCACTTTCTCGAACAGCGCCAGCGCCGCCCGCATCTGCGCCGGCGTTTCGGCTGTCTTTTCGCTGTATTCGTAGAGCCGTCGCCCCAAGACGCGCAGGTAGGGGCGCTCGTGGATGATTTCCAGCACCTCGACCCGGCAATCACCCTGGCAGAAGAGGCTTTGGGTGCCATCCGGCATGCGCAGCACGCGGCCGATCGTGATCTCGCAGCCGACCTCGTACAAATCCTGAGAAACGGGGTTCTCGACGTTGGGGTCGCGTTGCGCCAGCACAAGTAGCGGCAGGTCTTCCTCCTGGGCGGCTTCGAGGGCGCGCCGGGTGGACTCGCGGCTGATGTAGAGTGGCGCCGCCAGTTTGGGGAAGACGACCATATCGACGGCCGGGATGACGGGGTATTCCTGGATGACGTCTTCTTCGTTGTCTTCGGCTTCGTCATCGAAGGCGGGGGCGGGCACAGGAAAGCTCTGCATGGCGGCATTGAGGATGGAGAGTTCTTCACCCAGGTGCCAGGCAAAGCGGTCGAAATCACGTTGGTTCATGTAGGGGGCAGGTGGGGGGGGGGGGCAGATGGCACGTCCCAGGTCGCAACTTGATATCCGGTTACCCCGACTCC
>CAYWPZ010000020.1:0-6141 GCA_964460135.1 uncultured Caldilineales bacterium
GGGGCTTTCACTTGTAGCCGGGCGGCCTCCGGCCCCCGGCGAGTTGGCTGCCCCCGAGTTGAAATGCACCCGGCAACGCCCGGCGACGCCCAGCCGGCCCCAGCCAGACGTTCGGACATTCACGCACATTGTAACTTTCTGCGATCTGTGCTACCATGCCCCTACCGCCTCAGACAGCGCCGCATTCATTCCTCGTCCTCATCCTTCATCCCTCGCCCTGGAACGGTCTCAGCCACCCGGAGCGTCCTACAATCGCATATCCTTTCAAGGAGGTGACCAGCCCGTGCTCCTCGACCGCATCTTTCGCATCCTTGGACTCATCGTCTTCGCCATCATTGGTTGGTGGGTCGGCACAGCCATCACCGAAACAACGAACCCCCTCACGAATCCGAGAGCATTACAGTGGATCATACCGCTCACATTGGGCGGCGCTATCGTGGGTTGGATCATAGCGCCGTGGCTGACGACGCGCCCGGCGCACTTCGCCGTCCGTTTCATCCGCCAGATCCCCATCGAAGAAATGCTGGCCGGCGGCATCGGCCTGGCCTTGGGTCTGGCCGTGGGCGCTCTGCTGGTGATCCCACTCTCGCAGCTGCCCGACCCCTTTGGCTCCATCCTGCCCTTCGTTGCCAGCATCATCTTCGGCTACCTGGGCGCGACCGTCGCCATCCTGCGCGGCCTCGACCTGGTGCACCTGTTCTCGCGCTCACGGCGGGCCGGGCGCGAGCCTGAGGCCGCCGCCAAGACGCCCGAACCGTTCTCGTTCCTGCTCGATACCAGCGTCATCATCGACGGCCGCATCGCCGACGTCGCCCGCACCGGCTTCCTGCCCGGCCCGCTCCTGGCCACCCGCTTCGTCCTGGCCGAACTACACTACATCGCCGATTCCGCCGACGCTCAGCGCCGGACGCGCGGCCGACGCGGCTTGGAAGTCCTCGACGCGCTCAAATCGGTGCCGGCAGCGCGGCTGGCGATCAGCGACCTCGACGCCCCCGGTGTGCGCGAGGTAGACGAAAAACTCCTTGCCCTGGCCCGCCAACACAACTTCGGCCTACTGACCAACGACTTCAACCTCAACCGGGTGGCGGCGCTGCAAGGTCTGACCGTCCTCAACCTCAACGATCTGGCCAATGCCGTGAAATCGATCCTGCTGCCTGGCGAGCGGCTGCGGCTGCGCGTGATCCAGGAAGGCAAGGAAATCGACCAGGGCGTTGGCTTTCTCGACGACGGCACCATGGTCGTAGTCGAGAACGGCATCCGCCACCTGGGCAAAGAAGTCGACCTCACCGTGACCAAAGTCCTGCAAACCAGCGCCGGCCGCATGATCTTCGCCACCCCTGGCTGAGAAGTGTTCTGGGTGCCGGATTCCGTAGCGCCCGTCGCATGTCACCCCGCCACCCGCCACCCACCACCCGCCCCGCCCCCGCCACCCCATGCCCCTTCGCGTCTACAACACCCTCAGCCGCCAGCTCGAACCGTTCCAGACCCTGGAGCCGGGCGTCGTGCGCATGTACGTCTGCGGCCCCACCGTCTACGACGACGCCCACATCGGCCACGGCATGTCGGCGCTCGTGTTCGACATCATCCGGCGTTATCTCGAATTTCGGGGCTATCGCGTCATCCACGCCATGAACTTCACCGACGTGGACGACAAGATCATCAATCGCGCCCGCGCCGCCGGCGAAGACCCCATGCAGTTGGCGCAACGCTACATCGACCGCTTTCGCGACCAGATGGCGCGGCTGCGCATCCTGCCGCCCACCTTCACCCCGCGCGTCTCCACCACCATCGACGAGATCATCGCCATGGTGCAATCGCTGATCGACCAGGGCCACGCCTACGAATCCGAGGGCGATGTCTACTTCCGCGTCGGCAGCGACGACGACTACGGCAAACTCAGCCGGCGCAGCATCGAACACGCCGTCAGCAGCACAAGGCAGCGTTTTGGCGATGAGCTCAAAGACGATGCCGCCGACTTCGCCCTCTGGAAACGCCAGAAGGCCGCCGGCGAACCGGCCTGGCCCAGCCCGTGGGGCCTGGGCCGCCCCGGCTGGCACATCGAATGCTCGGCCATGTCCCGGCGCTACCTGGGCGTCAGCATCGACATCCACGGCGGCGGCAACGACCTCATCTTCCCCCACCACGAAAACGAGATCGCCCAGAGCGAAAGCTGCAACGGCGCCCCCATGGCCGCCTACTGGCTGCACAACGGCATGTTGCAACTGCGCGGCGAGAAGATGTCCAAATCCCTGGGCAACATGATCGGCATCGACGACTTTCTGGCCGAGCACAGCCCCGACGCCTTCCGGCTACTGGTCCTGGGGTCGCACTACCGCAAACCGCTCGTCTTTGGCGATGACGTGGTCGAACAGGCCGAGCGCGGCCTCGACCGGCTGGCCGGGGCCTTGCGCCCTGCCGCCGGTAACCTGGCGACGGGCGCCGAAGTGGAATCGTTGTCGCAGGCTGTCCAAAACGCCCATGAGCGTTTCATCGCCGCCATGGATGACGATTTCAACAGCGCCGGCGCCCTGGGCCACCTCTTCGACCTGGTCAAAGCCATCAACAGCGCCCGCGATGCCGGGGTGGGCGGCGAGGCCCTGGCGGCGGCGCAGGCCGGGCTGCGGGAACTGACCGGGGTGCTGGGCCTGGCGCTGGAAGAGCCGGACAAACGCCAGTCCTCCGATGCCGCCCCCTTCATCGATCTCCTGGTCGCGACTCGAACCGGGCTGCGTCAGGCCAAACAATGGGTGTTGGCCGACCAGGTGCGTATCCGGCTGGCCGAGTTGGGCGTCGTGTTGGAGGACACGCGCGAGGGCACGACCTGGCGATGGCAGGCCTGAAACCCGGCCCCCGGCCTGGCGCCGAGCTGATCTATGGCCGCCAGGCCGTGCGCGAAACCCTTCGAGCCGGCAGGCGCAAGGTCGAGCAACTCTTTCTGGCCCGGGGCCTGCAGCCGCATCCGCTTCTAGACGAAAGCCTGGCCCTGGCGCACAGGGCGGGCGCCTCCACCCAGACGGTGGCGCGCGAGCAACTGGATGGCTGGCTGCACGGGGCCAACCATCAGGGCCTTCTCCTCGCCGCCGGCCCCTACCCCTACGCCGATGCGGACGCCGCCCTGGCCTTGGCAAAGGAGCGCGACCAGGATGCCTTCTTCTTGCTGCTCGACCGCGTCCAGGACCCGCAAAACCTGGGGACGCTGCTGCGCACGGCCGAAGCCTGCGGCGTCCACGGCATCATCCTCCCCCGCCATCGTGCGGCCGAGGTGACGCCAGCCGTGGTCAGCGCCTCGGCCGGGGCGGTGGAGCATCTGCTCGTCTGCCAGGAGACGAACCTGGTGACGACGATGAGGCGACTGAAGACGGCCGGGCTGTGGATCGCCGGGCTGGAGGCTGGCCCCCACTCTGTACCCTACACCCAACCCAACCTGGCCGGCCCTCTGGCCGTAGTCGTCGGCTCCGAAGGCTTTGGCCTCGGCCGCCTGGTGGCCGAAACATGCGACTGGCTGTTGAAACTGCCCATGCTGGGTCGCATCGACTCGCTCAACGCCGCCGTCGCCGGTTCGATCTTGCTCTACCACATCCTCGGCCTGCGCTCGCACCCCGCCGCCTGATGCCCTATCTTCTCCTCGGACTCTCGTTGGGCTTCAGCGCCGGCATTGCCCCCGGCCCGCTCCTGGCCCTGGTCATCCAGCGCAGCCTGAGTGGTGGGCTGGCCAGCGGGCTGCGCGTCACCCTCTCACCCATCCTCACCGACCTGCCCATCATCACCGTCGCCGTCCTCGCCGCCGGCAAGCTGCCGCCGCGCTATCTCGACTACCTGCTGATTGTCGGCGGCCTCTTCATCATCTGGCTGGGCATCGACGCTTACCGGCGGGCTGGCAGACGCATCGACCTGACGCCCACCGCCAGCGCCCGTCAGGACTTGCTGCACGGCGCCCTGATCAACTTTTTGAACCCGCACCCCTATCTGTTCTGGGCTGCGGTCGGCGCGCCTACCGTCGTGCGGGCCTGGCGGCACATTCCTTTCCACGCCGTCGCCTTTGTCTGCGGCTTCTACATCACCCTCATCGGCAGCAAAATGCTCATTGCCTGGCTCTTCAGCCGGGCGCAGCAGCTCACAACTGCCCGCCTGAGTCGGCTCATCCGGGCCTCTTCCTTTCTGCTCATCGCCGCCGGCCTGCTCATGCTCGCCGCCGCCTGGCAAAGCCTGCGATAATGCAAGTGGCAGGTGGCAAGTGGCGAGTAACACCTGCCCATGCGACCTGCGACCTGCCACCTGCCCCCTCCATGCTCGAAATCACCCCCCTTCGCCACCGCGACCTGGCCGCCGTCACCGAACTGTTCAACCAGGCCACAGCCGCGCTCCCCTACCACTGGCCGCTCGACCCCAAGAGCTTCCGCCAGTTGGTACTGCTCCACGATCCCGCGCCCGTGGCCGCTTGGGCGGTGGACCCCGAGGGCTGGTTGGCAGCGACGTTGGACGGGCACACCGTCGGCTTTGCCCATTGCACCACCGGTCGGCTGCAAGACGACGACCGCCACACGCGCGATGGCTTCCTCCGGCGCCTGGTGGTGCTGCCCAAAGGTGCGGCGGCCGTCGCCCCCGCCCTCTTGTCCGCCGCCGACGCCTACTTCCGCCGCCAAGAAGTTGCCCGGGTGCGCGCCTTCCCCATCCAGGGCGGCTACCCCTGCCATCTGGCCGGGCGCGGGGCGCTGGTAAGCGGCGACCTGGAGGTCATGGGCGCGTTGGGCCGCGCCGGCTATCGCATCAGCCAGCGCTGGCTCCTGTACGAAATGATCTTTGGCGACTATGTCGTCGAGCGCTTCCCGCAGATCGCGGGCCTGGATCTGAAAATCGCCGCCGCCGCCCAGGGCATTCGCCTGGTCGTCACCGCCCGCGCCGAATTCCTGGCCGAGATCGAATGCGCGCTGCTGCCTGAAGTCTCGCAGCACACCGGCGTCGCCACCGCCTCCTTGCTCAGGCTGTGCGTGGCTCAGACCGCTCGTCGCCGGGGCTTGGGGCGCTGGCTGCTTCTCCGCTGCCTGAACGAACTGGTCACACGGGGCGTACAGCGGCTGGTGGTTGACATCAACCACACCGACGCCGACATGCAGGGCCTGCTGCTGCATGTGGGGATGCAAGAACTACCCCTGACGGGCTACAGCTATGCCAAGAGCCTCGCCTGACAAGGCCGTGAAACACTATCCCCCTACCCCGATCTTCCGCCTGGCCACGGTCTTGCTCGTCCTCGGCGCCATCCTACTCGGCCGCCAGGCCTGGCACACCTCCGACCGATTGTTGGCGATCTTCGCCGTCGGCGTGGCCGTCGTTGCATTTTTCATGATTCTTGGCAGCCTGGCCGTCGCTGACTTCGACGGCCACACCCTCAGCTATCGCACGCCGCTGCGGGGGAGCCGCCGGCTCGACCGGGAGCAGATCGCGCGGGTGGAGATGGGCGGCCGGCGCTTCCGCGCCCTGGTGATCGGCTATCACCCCCGCGGCGCCAACGGCCTCATCCAGGTCGAGCAGATGCAATACATCAACCTTGCCCCCCTGCAGGGCCAAGAGGAGTTGCTCGAGTTGTTGGGCGGAGAGACGGAGGATGCCGGTTGATCTGCCCCCGGCCTTGTTGTGGGGTCTGCGCCGATGGCTGGCTTCGCCCGCCGCCGCCGTCACCAGCCTCCACCGGCAGCCGTTCAGCGGCGGTCTTTCTGGCAGCACGCTGGCCTACTGGCGGCTGAATTTGCGCCGGGCTGGCATCCAATCGAGCATCACGCTGGTGTACAAGCGAGGAGCGGTGGTCGAGGGTGCGTTTTTGCGCGGGGCGCCGCAGCGCGAGGTTCAGGTCTACGCTCACCTGGCCGGCAAAGCGCCCATCGCCATGCCCACCCCTGTGGCCTTCGATCTGGTGAGCGGCGACCTTTGGCTGCTGCCCCTCCCGCCCGCCAAACCTACCTCGCACTGGCTGGCCGATTGGGAGCGGGAGGATGTCGAGAACACCCTCGCCGACCTCGCCCGTCTGCACGCCGCCTACTGGCAGCAAGCCGCCTCGACCGCCGCCCCGCGGCCCCCAGTGTGCCGCGGCCCCGGCACCCGGGGGCCCGCCCACGCGGGGGGGCCCGCCGGAGCGGGCGAGCCGGG
>CAYWPZ010000020.1:6151-30218 GCA_964460135.1 uncultured Caldilineales bacterium
CACGCCCCCCCCTGATCCGCCCCTCCCCGCAACCCGTCCATCCCCCCACGATTGGCAGCAACCTGTCTCGAACCCGCATGACCACAGCCTGGCGGATTGGCCCTGGCTGGCCCGCCCCACCACCCTCGACGCCACCGACCTCCTGGCCGACGCCGTGCGCAGCCTGGAAACCCTCCTGGCCGAGGCCGCCCTCGACGACGCCCTCACGGCGCCGCGACTGAGCCGCCTGCTGGCCCTGGCCGTCTCGCCCGCCCCCCTGCTGCACACACTCAACCGCGGCCCCTTCACCCTTTTGCACGGCGACGCCGGCTTTCAGAACATCGCCATCAGCCTGAATGGTCGCGAGCGACTATGGTACGACTGGCAATTGGCAGCCGCCGGGCCGCCGGCGCTGGACGTGGCAACCTATCTGCACCCGTGGGCCTACCCCGATGCCCAGCCGCCGCTCTCTTTCGGCGAAATGATCGACACCTACCTGGCGGCATTGGCGCGGCGCGGCCGCGTTCTTGCGCCTGAGCTTTTCGCCCGCCAACTTGACGCCGCCCTGATCTGGCGCTGGTTGTGCCAGTGGGCGCCGCTGCTGGGGCTGTACCGCGCCCGGCTCAAGCCCGAAGTGCGGGAGCGACTGTATCATGCCTTTGCACAGTTGCACTGGCCGGCGCTGGAACGGTGGGGGCAAAGCGACAACCTTTGAGGGCGAGTCAAAGTGAATACTGATCGCCGCGATACGATGCCATTTTTCTGCCTGTCAACTTGTGAATTCCCAAAATTCATATTACTGTTGGGAATATGATCCCAAGACTTTTACAAGAAACGGTATTCGAGCGACTTGAGCTTCTACATAAGGTCATCCTGATCCTGGGCGCACGGCAGGTTGGCAAGACAACCCTACTGCGGGCCATCGAGTCCAGATATGTAGCCAAAGGCCGGCGCGTCCGTTATCTGAATTGCGATTTGCAAGAGGAGCGCCGCGACCTGGATCAGCAGCACCTGCGCGCCTGGGGCTGCCACATGACCGAGGTGGTGCAGCGACTGCTCGGCCAGGGGCGAACCATCCAGCGGGATCAAGATTGTCCGATACATATCATCATCTCCTCGTTCGCTGCTGACTGCGAGCGTGGCCGCTGGCCGAGGCCCGCACGGCCGCTCGCAAACGCAGGCGCAACGACTCAGGCGTGCACCAGCGCCGCCCGGATCAAGAGCACCGGACAGGGCGCATGGCGTACCACACCCTCGGCCACGCTGCCAAACACCAGCCGGCTCAGCCCGCCGCGACCGTGCGTGGTCTTGACGATCAGATCGACGCTGTGCTTGCGGGCGTAGTCGGTGATGGCGTCGGCCACATTGTCGGCTTCCACGACCTCGCATCTGGCTGTGATGCCCTCGGCGACCAATTCGGCCGCCACTTTGTTCAGATACGCCATCGCCTCATTCATCAACTCGTCCATCTCGATCACAGGCATACTCAGACCCACATCCGGCGACATCACCGGCAGGGGCAGGCGAATGACCTGGAACAGGGTGATCGTGGTTTCGGGACTGATCAATTTCCTGGCCTCGGTCATGGCCTGTTCGGCCAGGGCGGAACCGTCGAGGGGTACCAAAATGTGCTTATACATGGCTGCTCCTGGGAAGTGGGGTCAAGGAAAACGGCGGCGCGCCTTCTCAAGCTCGATGGCCGCGGCAGCAAAACGGTAGAGCTTGGCCGGGCGGTGATCGCCGAAGCGGAGTCTGTTCGTGTCTTCGAGAATGCCCTGGGCCAGGATCTTGCGGCGGAAATTGCGCTTGTCCAGCGGCTCGCACAGCACCACCTGATACACCTGTTGCAGCTCGCTGAGGGTGAACTCGTCGGGCAAGAGCAGAAAACCCAGGGCGGTGTATTCCAGCTTGTAGCGCAGCCGTTGCAGGGCATAAGCGATGATGCGAGCGTGGTCGAACGCCAGCGGCGGCAGATCATAGACGCTGAACCAACCCGCCTCGCTGGCTTCGGCCCCGGCGTGGGCCTGCTGCACCACATCGGCGCCGACAATGGCGAAATAGGCGACCGTGATCACCCGCCCGCGCGGGTCGCGGCTAGGTTCGCCAAAGGTATAGAGTTGCTCCAGATAAACGCCCTCCACCGCCGTTTCTTCGGCCAATTCGCGAGCGGCGGCGTCTTCGATGCGTTCGCCGCTGCCGACGAAGCCGCCCGGCAAGGCCCAGGAAGCGGCAAAAGGTGGATGCCGCCGCTTGATCAGAAGCACCCGCAGTTCGCCCTCGGCAAACGTGAAGAGGACAAGATCAACCGTGACCGAAGGGCGCAGGTGTTCATCGGCAGCAGATGGGGGCTGGTGTGTCGTTCTTTCGTTCACCACGCCCTGATCGTACCCCAACAGCGCCCGGTTCGTCAAAGCCCGACCGCTTTCGGCAATCCCGCTGGCGGCGGCGTCAGCGCCTGCAGCCGTCAGTGCCCGGTGCGATAGCGCCGCCAGCCTTCGATCCGCTCGGCCAGCGTCTTGCTGATGCCGTCGCCCTCGGTCGCCAGGCTACCTTCGACCTTGCGGCTATAGTTCAACAGCCGCGACCGCACTCGCGCCAGGCCATAAGTGGCCGAACGCTGCCCGGCCCGCCAGGCCGGCGCTTGGCGCGCGCCTGGCGCCGCCCAACGGATGGCCGTGGCCGCCCAGGTCAGGCCGGCGCCGAAACCAACCATCACCAGATTGTCATTCGGGCGCAGGCGGCCCTGAGCGATCGCCTCGCAAAGGGCGATGGGGATAGAGGCCGTGGAAGTATTGCCGTAGGACTGCAAATTGATGAAAACCTTCTCCTCCGGCAGGCCCAGCGCCTTCATCGACGAGCGGATGATGCGCTCGTTGGCCTGGTGGGGGATGACCAAATCGACCTCGCCCACCCCCACCCCGGCTTTGTCCAATGCCTGCCGCGTGGCCTCGGCCATGACGCGGGTGGCAAAACGGAACACCGCCTTGCCATCCATCTTGATGAAATGCTGGCCCGAAGCCACCGTCTCCAGGGTGGCGGGCTGGCGGCTGCCGCCGGCCGGGATGATCAGAAGATCTCCGCCCGAGCCATCGCTGCCCAACACGGTCGAGAGCACGCCGCCGGGCATGGCGCTGGCCTGAAGCAGCACCGCGCCGGCCCCGTCGCCAAAGAGCACACAGGTATTGCGATCCGACCAATCGACCAGCCGCGACAAGGTTTCGGCGCCGATGACCAACACATTGTCGGCCTGGCCGCAAGTGATCATGCTGGCTGCCACCGAGATGGCATAGACGAAGCCCGAACAGGCGGCGCTGAGGTCGAAGGCGCCGGCGTGGAGCGCCCCCAGCGCATCCTGAATCAGCGAGGCCGTGGCGGGGAAGATGTGCTCGGGCGAACTGGTGGCGCAGATGATGAGATCGAGCTTGTGAGCCGGCAGGTCGGCCACAGCCAGCGCCGCCCGACCGGCTTTGGCGCCCAGAGTGGCTGTGGTCTCGCGCGGGTCGATGGCCACCCGGCGCTGCTCGATGCCGGTGCGCGAACGAATCCACTCATCGCTGGTGTCCACGATCTGTGCCAGTTCGTGGTTGGTGACCACGCGCTCGGGCGCAGCCATGCCCCAGCCCACGATATGGGCGTAACGCTGCCGGCCGGTCTGAGCGCTGCCGGACGAATGATTATTTGCGCCGTTGCCATTCATGAGATGGGCCTCCGAGAACGAGGCAGCTATTGTGGCCGCCAAAGCCAAAGGAATTGCTGGCTGCGTAGCGGATGCGGTGCGAGCGCGCCACATTAGGAACGTAGTCCAAGTCGCAGGCGGGGTCGGGGGTTTCGTAGTTGATCGTGGGCGGCACAATGCCGTCGCGCATCGCCAACAGACAGAACATGGCCTCGAAGGCGCCGGCCGCGCCCAGCAAGTGCCCTGTCACCGATTTCGTCGAGCTGATGGGGATGCCGTAGGCGTGCTCGCCGAAGACGCGCTTGATCGCGGCAGTCTCGGTGGCGTCGTTGAGCGGCGTGCTGGTGCCGTGGGCGTTGATGTAGTCGATTTCGGCCGCCTGCAAGCCGGCGCGGGCCAGCGCGGTTTCCATCGCCTCGATGGCGCCCAGGCCGTTTTCGTGGGGGGCGGTCAGGTGGTAGGCGTCGGCGGTGGCGCTGTAGCCCAGGATCTCGCCATAGATGTGCGCCCCGCGCGCCTGCGCATGCTCCAGCCGCTCCAGCACCAGGATGGCGGAGCCATCGGCCATGACAAAACCATCGCGCTCGGCGTCGAAAGGCCGCGAGGCGCGGTTGGGGTCGCTATTGCGGGCCGAAAGCGCCCGCATGCGCTCGAAGCCGGAAACAGTGAAAAGCGTGATCGCATCCTCCACCCCACCCGTGATCACCAGGTCCGCATCCCCGCGCACGATAGCGTGGTAGGCCTCGCCCACCCCATAGTTGCCCGATGCGCAGGCGCCGACGATGCCCAGGTTGGGGCCGCGCAGACCGTAATCGATGGCGATCTGGCCGGGGGCGGTGTCGATGAGGATGGAAGCGATGCCGAACGGGCTGATGCGCCGCGCGCCTTCCGCCTTCATCAGGTCGTACTGCTGGAACAGCGAGTTGATGCCGCCAATGGCCGAGCCGACGATGACCCCGGCCCGACGTGGATCGACCGCATCGGCGCTGAGGCCGGCGTCGGCCCAGGCCTGGCGGGTGGCGGCGAGGGCGTAGCCGACATAGGCGCCCAAGCGACGGAACGTTTTCTCGTCCAGGCCGTGCGAGGTCTCGAAATTCTCGACCTGAGCGGCGAACTGGGTGCGGCGTTCGGAGACATCGAAGCGCCGGATGGGGGTGACATTGGGGCGGCCGGCCACGACATTGGCCCAAATGGTCGGGACATCGTGCCCAAGCGCCGACACAGCTCCCAAGCCGGTGATCACAACTCTGGTAGTGTTCATGGGTGAATGATGATTAGGGATCGAAGGAGAAGGCGGTTGTTCGTCAGGGATATAACACCACCTCGTGGCAAATGATGCGAGCCAAACTGAGGAATTCACGAGCAACTCACAAAGTTGCGACCATCACCGGAACCCTCCTTACCCGAAATCGCTGATCCCGATCATGGCGCTGAACAGCGGCGATATGCTAAGCTTGCCCAGGCGCAATTGTTCATGGTTGGGTAGCGACAGCCAAGTTTGCGTTCATTTCGTTTGTGATAGACAATGTAGCCCGCTGCCGAACGGCACCGACAGCCACGACACCCCCTTGAGGAGAACGAACTCATGCGCACCCTGGTTGACATGAGCAGCTACGGCGAGTATCTGCACTATGGCATGCCTCTGACGCTCGTCAGCGTCCTGGATGCGGCCGGTCGGGTCAATGTCTCGACCAATGCCTCCATCACCCCCCTGCCTGGCCAAACCGCCCGCCTGGTGATTGGCATCATGAAGGACAACTATACCAATGCACTAGTCGCCGCCAGCGGCGAATTCGTGGTCAATGTTCTCAGCGATGAAATGCGCGGGGTGGCGCGCTTGTGTGGCAGTCATTCGGGCCAGCACACCGACAAGCTGGCGCTGGCCCGCCTGTCCACTCAACCCGCCCGTTTCGTCAAGGCGCCGATCATCGCCGAATGCCCCCTGAACATCGAATGCAGGGTGCTTGGCGTCCAGCATCTTGATGATCTGGACTTGTGGACGGCGAATATCCTCGGCATCGGTGTGGCGGCGGAATGGTCGGACGGACACAACGGTGTGAACATCGAACATTTTCGCCCCCTTTTGTATGCCTTTGGCCAGACGATGGCGCGTGGGGCGCTGGTCGGCCGCGGCGCGATCTGACGCCGCCTGTTATCCATCACCAAGCCTGATGCCTGCTTTCGCCGTCACCGCCCCCCATCTCAGCCCCGAACAGCATTACGAACTGGAAGGTCGGTTGCTGGACTTGCCCGGCGTCGATGCCTTCTTCAACGAGGATGGCGCTCTGGGCACCGAGGTAACGAGCACGCTCGAGGCGCTGCCGCAGGTGACGGCCATAATCGGCGCCTGGGCGAGGTCGCACGAAAAGGGAACTTCGCTGGTGCAGTTGACGTGCGCCGGCGGGGTGGTGGCGGCGCTTTCGGACCACAGCCAGGATGCCCTCGTCGCCTTCTTGGCTGCCTGCAGCGACGAGGGCGAAGCCTTGGCAGGCCTGACCAAGCGGCTGGCCGATGACGGCGTCCACGAAGGACGTTAGGGGCCGTGCAGGTCGGGCACAGCGGGCAGGCCGGGTGGGACGAGGCCGCCTGGGATAGGTTCGTCGCCGGGCATCCTGCCGCCCACCCCCTGCAACTGGCTGCCTGGGGCCAATTGAAGCGCGAGTTTGGCTGGGAAGATGCCCGCCTGGGGCTGAGCAAGGGCGGACGGCTGGCGGCGGGGGCGCAGGTGCTGTTCCGTCGTCTGCCCCGGCTGGGATTCCTGCCCCTGCGCCTGGCCTATGTCCCCAAAGGGCCGCTGGTCGATTGGCAAGATGAAGCGCTGGTGCGCGATTTCATGGCCGAATTGTGGCGCTTCTGCCTGCGCCGTGGGGCGGCGGCGCTGAAGATCGAGCCGGAGATGCCAGATGACCCCGCCCTTGCCTCTTTGCTCCGGCGGCTGGGTCTTCGCCCTGGCCGGGCCGTGCAGCCGCGGACGACGGTTTGGGTCGATGTCCAGCCAGACGAGGAGACGATCCTGGCCCGGATGCACCAGAAATGGCGCTACAATGTGCGTTTGGCCGGGCGCAAGGGGGTGGTGGTGCGCGAAGGGGGGGCGGCGGACCTGCCTGTGTTTGGGGCATTGATGCAGGCGACCGGCCAACGCAACGCCTTCGGCGTCCACGACCCCGACTATTACCGCCGCTTCTGGGAGTTGTTTGCACCTTCGGGCCATGCCGCCCTCTTCCTGGCCGAGCACGAGGGTGAGCCGCTGGCGGGCCTCCTGGCGGCGCGACTGGCGGGCCAAGCCTACTATCTCTACGGCGCTTCGGGCAATGATGACCGCAACCTGATGCCCAACCATCTCCTGCAATGGCAGGCGATGCGCTGGGCCAGGTCGGGCGGTTGTACCATCTATGATCTGTGGGGTGTGCCCGACGAGGTGGGGATCGACGCCGGCGCCCCCATCCCCGACCCTGCCACCGGGCTTTGGGGCGTGTGGCGCTTCAAGCGCGGGTTTGGCGGCCGGGTGGTGCGCTATGCCGGGGCCTGGGATCGGCTGGCCGCGCCGCTGTTGGCGAGCGCATTTGGCGTCTGGATGCGCTGAGGGCGCAGGGGCGGCTGATGCCGTCTCAGGTCAATCGGTTTCGCTTCCGCCCATACATCTCCTGCTGGTTTTTGGCCGCGCGCGCTTGCAGTTCGTCGCCTTCGACCTGTCCCATCTGCCGGTAGAATTCGGCGTCGTAGGGCCGGGTCTTGATCACCACCGGCATGGGCACGGCGTGGCCCAGGATCAGGGCCTGCTCGCGCGAATCCAGCCGGGCCAGCACCTCGCGCAACTCCTGTCCCCCGCTGACGCCCATGAACACCGCTCGGATGTCTTCCTCGTTGTCCAGGGCCAGGGTGACGCGCGTGCCCACCTGCGACATCACCTCTGGGTCGATGCCGCTGGGGCGCTGGTCGACGATCAGCAGGGTGACGTTGTATTTGCGCAACTCGCGGGCGATGACGCCGAAAATGGTGTCGCCGGCGATCTCCGGCTCCAGGAACTTGTGCGCTTCTTCGATGGTGATGACCAGGGGGCGCGGGCCTTTGTTTTTGTCGCCAAAGGCTGCTTCTTTCATCTCCACATAACGCCGGTGGACGCGACGGGTGAGGAAGTTGGCCATCAACAGGTAGGCTCCCAGGTCGCTGCCATAGCGCCCGAACTCCAGCACCACGCTCACGCCCGCCTGCAAGTGGTCGAGAATGCGGCCGACCGAATCCTCAACCGCCTTATCGGTGATGAAATCGTAGCGCCAGAAACGCTCGAACTTGCGCCGCAAGGCGGCCAGCGTCTGCTGGGGCTGGCCCAGGTCTTCGGCCAACGCCTTCAGCCCCGAAACCAACTCATCAGCGCTGAGATAGGCATCGACCCACTCATCGGTCATGAAATCGCCCAGCCATTTCTTGCCCAGCCGCCGGCGCATGGCATACATCGCCCCCACCTGTGCCTCCGACAGGTTCAGCACCCCGGCCAACATCTCCAGGTCTTCAGGTTCGATGTGCTCGTGCCCGATGGCGACGGTGAAATCGGGGTTGGAGCCGCGACGCCGGCTGGATTCGTCATCCAGGGTGAAAATCGTCACTTTGCCGGGGAAGATCTGCTTCAACCCTTTGACGCTGCTCGTGTGTTCGGCTGTCCCCTCCCAACCGTACTCGTTGTGCATGTCGAAAATGAGGTTGACGGCGGCATCGTTGTGGATGATTCCAGCCAGCAGCAGCCGGCTGAGGAAGGTCTTGCCTGTGCCCGACTTGCCGAACACGGCCGACGAGCGTTCGACGAAGCGTTCGAGGTTGAGCGTGATCTTGACGTTTTCCATGTCCAGCGGCTCGCCAACATGGAAAAAGTGCACGATGCGGTCGTTCTCGTCTCTGCCCTCGCCCTCAGCGCCGAAGATGACGCCCACCTCTTCGGCCGAGGCGGTGGCGACGACGGCATAGTGGCCGGGGATGGTCTTGACCGGGCGGGGCGCCTTGTCGCCCTCGTCCACCACCAGCAAGGGCGAGACATGGGCGCGGCCGAAGGTGCTGGTGCCCTGGTAGACCTGGCGGATGAAGTCGTTGCGCAGGTCGGGTGGGGTTTTCTCGAAGGCGGGGTTGGTGCTGTCGAGGGCGATGTCGGTGATCATGCCAAAGAACAGCCGGCCGCCGCCCTGGATGACCACATAGCGGCCCACGGCCAGTTCTTCCAGCGGCTGGTCGCGGTCGATCTGCACCTCCAACCCGCTGCTGAGCGACCCGGCCACCACCTGGCCCAAGCGGTTGGCGGCGTCGGTTGGGGCGGCCTCGGCGCGGAGGGACTCGAAGAAGGCGTCGGGATGGGAGAAATCGTCCATGAATGGGAGGCGGGAAGTGGGGGCGGGAGGCCAGAATGTGCAGCTATCGCATCGAGGTTGTCGGGATGATTACGCCAATCGGCGCAAGATGGCATCCAGCCGCGGCAGATCCGCCGCCAGCAGCCGCGCCAGTTCGCGCCCGGCCCGGAGGAGAAAGGCGGTGTCTCGACCCGGAAGCTGGCTGGCAGCGGCGCGGCGCAGACCGGCCGCCAGCAGTTCTTCGGTCGGGCAGTGGGCGCTGTTGAGCACGGTGTGAAAATAGCTGAACGGCTCGCCCAGAACCTTCTGCCGCTCGACATCGCCGCAGGCGTAGATGGGCTGCAAGGCGCCGGGCGGGCGCGGGGGGATGCGCTGATAGATACGGCCATCCTGCTGGCAGGCAATAGCCAGGGCGCTGATCTCGACCGGGACCTGGCGGCGCTGGCGCATATCCTCGATGCGTTCGGGTTGCAGTTCGGCCGAGGCGGCCACAATCTGGCGGACGAAGGGATCGTCCTCGATCAGAACTTCGTACACCAGCCCATACACCACGGCCCCGCCGGCCTCGGCCCGCACCAATTCGCCAAAGGCGGGCAGGGCGGGCGTGTTCTCGGCGGCGCCAAAGGTGAAGGTGCTGGTGCTGCTGCGTAGGGTGCGGCCCAGAAAGTCGGGGGATTCGTTCATTTCTTTTTTGCCAGTTTATGTTTCAAAAAGGCCTTTTGCGATGATTCGGGCAACATACCGTTACGCATCATGGCGATGGACAGCATATGCTCGAAATCCTGGCGTTCGCCAAACGAGACGAGGGCGAGTTCGTGGGCTCGGGCCAGGACATAGGGATATTCCGTCCCTTCGCAGTCGCGGTAGATGGCCTGCTGCACCTGGTCGAGCCAATCGGGCCGGGCGGTGAGCCAGTTGGGGGCGTCGATGCGGACGATGCGCGCCTCGTCTGGCCCTGGCTTGCGGGCCACGTTCAGATAGAAGAAATGGATTTCCTGGTCGGCGGCGTTCAGGTCATCGCGATTCACCTTGGCCGTGCTGCTGAAGATGGCCGAGCGTTCGTTGGGCGCCAGGAAGTCGAATAACAGACGGTCGGTCAGGCCCTGATAGCGGTGATTGCGCAGCCGCTCCTTTCTGATCTCGCGCAGTTCCAACTGCGCCACGTCGAGCATGCGGAGAACGCTGGCCAAATGCGAGCGATCGACATAGCCGATGGGGGCGACGCCTGCCGTCTCGAGTGCTTGCAGATCGTCGATATAGTCCCTGATTCGCTGTCGCACGGCGGCGTCCATCTCTTTCTCACCCAGCCAGATCAGCAACGGCCCGTCGCTCAGCGCCACCACCAGCCGGTCGAGGTCGCCGCCCCAATAGGCGCGCTCCTCGCGCGCTTGACGCACCATCTCTTTCATTTCGGCCGTCTCGCGCGCCGCGTTCACCACCCGGTTATCCACCAATTCCTGGTCGTCGTCGTAGATGTCTTCGTGGCGATAGAACACGCTCGGGCGTGTGCTGGTGGCGGGGGCCTCGCCGCTGCCCTGACGGAGAACGATGGCGCCGGTGTTGACCAGATAATAGATGGCCAGGCCGTGCCGGTCGGGGTAGATCTGCGAGCCATCGACGCCGATCAAACTGGCATCGACCGGCGGGGCTTCGGGGCGATGGCGTTCGTCCAGCCGGGGGCCAACAGGGAAAGCGCCGCGCCAGCTCAGATCCTCTTTGGCCGCACGATCGATCTTGTCGAGCAAGGCATCATCGACGACGGCGAACTCCACCAGTTTCTGCCGGGCTTCTGCGGCCCGCGCGCCGAGTTCTTGCTGACGACCTGCCATTTCTCGGCTCATCGTTTCCACTTCATCCATCAATTTGCGCAGTTCGAGCATTGGCGATCCATGATTTAGAACAAATTTTCGGGCGCATCCTATCACAGAAGCGCGAACGGCGGCAAGAGGGGGGAGTGGCGGGTGGCAGGTGGCAGAGTCTGTCCCTTCGCTGCTTTCAGGCCAGGCTCTGGGTGCAACCAAGGATCGTAGGTAGCGGGTGATGGGTGGCGGGGGGCCTGGGCTTGTATGCATCCAGGGTTAAGTCGCATCGCCAAACCCAGCCCCAACGGGGCTTCCAGCCCTGGCCGGGTGGCTTCCAGCCCCCGGCGACCTTTAGGTCAAGCGCGCGCGCATGTTGTACAATTTTCCGCCATCGGCAATTCTATCTGCTTCCCTTCGCCTGCAAGAGGTTCGCATGTCCCAAGCCCTTCAGACCGACGTCAGCATCCTCAACCTTAGCGGTGGTCGCCGCGAGCGCAACGCCCCCACCGTTCGCATTGTCGAACCCGCCAGCGGCATTGCTCCTGCCGAAGGCAAGGGCAATCTTTACATTTTGATCGAACTGGTCGGGCCGGAATCTGGCCGGGGACGGCTGATCCGCGAACTGCTCAACACCATGCAGGAGACCTACTACCAGCAGGCAGACCCCGTGCCCGAAGCATTGTCGGCTGCGCTTCAGGCGGCGCATGCGCAGCTGCAGGGCCATAACCAATACTATGCCACCCATTTCAGCGGCGGCGCCACCTGCCTGGCCGTGAACGGAACCGAGATCGTCTTGGCGCAGGCCGGCCCCGCCATCCTGGCCGTGCGTAGCCGGGGCGCGGTGCAGTGGTTCTCACCCCTCAACAACGAGTCCTATCTCTCCCTGGGCGGCCAGACCATGCCCTCGGTCGAGGTTGGCCGCGTGGCAGGAGAGCCGGGCGCGGTGGTGGTGGCGATGAACAGCGCCTGGGCCGACTATCTCGAAGTGCCGCTGATGAACGAAGCCCTCGCCATCCCCCAGGCCCAGGCTGTGGCCGACCAGCTAGCAGGGATCGGCATCGGCGCCGGCGAGGAACTGACCCTCTTCGTGATCAGCCTCACGGCCGGCCAGACGGCCCGCCCACCCGCCCGCCCACCCGCCCCTTCGCCCCGCCCAGCCCCTCCTGCCGTCCGCCCTGCTCCCGCCGCCGAAATTTCGCTGCCTGCCGCCCACCGCCCCGCGCCGCCTGCTGGGGCCACGGCCGGCCAAGAAGCCGGCCAAACGGCGCCGCCTCCGGTTCTCCGCCCTGCACCCGCCCCTGCCAAAGCGCCGAGCCTTGCCGCTGCCCCCGACCGCCGCCCCTCCGCCATCCGTCGCGGCCCACCCTCGCGGCGACTGCCCTACGCCCTGGCCATCGCCGGCGTCCTGCTCCTGGCCATCCTGGCCATCACGGCCGGCATGTGGTATGTGCAGGGGCGCCAGCGGGCGGAGCTCTTCAACCAATATCTGCAAGGCGCCAACATCCAGTACCAGGCGGCGGCAAACACCGGCGACGAAAACCAGAAGCGCCTGTATTTGCAGGCTGCCGATGAGCAACTGAACCAGGCGGCTCTTTTCTTCCCTGAGCACGAAGATCTGGTCAAGATGCGCAGCCAGATCGCCGAAGCCAAAGCCGCTGTCAACCACATCCAACCCCTGCTGGTGGGTTTCGATCTGCCGCTGATCGCCTTCGACGCCGCCAGCCGCGAGCCACAGCGCGTCTTCGTCAACGGCCTCACCGTCTTCGTGCTCGATGCGCAGACAGGCGTGCTCGAACGCTATCAGTTGGACGAAGGTACCGGCGACCGACTGGCCGGCGACGGCGCGCCCGTGATCCTGGCCGGCAGCGGCACCGATGTGGGCGGGCGGCGTATGGGCGAGGTGGCTGATGCCGTCTGGTCGCCGCCGGCAGGCAATCGCACCGCCACCGGCCCCCTGGTCATCGACCGCAGCAACCAGCTCTTCGGCTACAGCGAGGGGCTGGGAGCAGTCAACGTCACCCTGGCCGCCAACCCCGATCTGGGTCTGGTGACGGACATGGAGAACTACAACGGGAACCTTTATCTGCTGGACACGTCTCGATCACAATACTGGCGCTATCGAGCCAGCGGCGAGACCTACGAAAACCCGCCCGAAGCCTATTTCCCGCCCGAAGTCCAGGTCAACCTCAGCACCGTCATCGACTCAGCCATCGATGGTTCTGTGTGGATGCTGAACCCCAACGGCACCGTCTTCAAGTTCTTCAGCGGCACGCAGGACGCCTTCGCCCTCGATGTCGTCGACCCGCCCCTCACCCAGGCTGTGACCATTTGGGTCAACGACGCCGACCCGCCCGACGGCCGCATTTTCATCGGCGACGCCGCCAGCAATCGCGTCCTTGTCTTCGACAAACAGGGCAAGCTACTCAGCCAGCTGATGCCGTCCGGTCATCCGGGCGCCCTCAACACCCTGCGTAGCCTGTTCGTGGATGAGACCAACAACTATCTCTACCTGCTCACCGACTCAGCCCTCTACCAGACGCCGCTGCCGACCATCGCCAACCCCGGTGCGCAGGACCAGCCTCCAGGCTGAAACCAGCCAGCTCGTGACCCGACTCCAACCCCCTCAACCTCAGCGGCGCAGCCCCAACCTCTTCTCGGGCGCTTTGCTGGGCTTCCTCCTCATTGTCTTCCTGGCGGCCTTCGGCTATGCCAGCTATTTGTTCTTCCAGGCGGCTCGCGCCATTGCCCTCAGCACGCCGCAGCTTAGCCACAGCAATGAGCTGCCCGGCGACAGTCAGGTGGGGTCGGGCGCACTTCCGAATGATCTGTCCGGCGGCCCGGATGGCGGCGTCTTCGCACCGGCCAACGAGACCGACCTGAGCTTTCCGGCCTGGAATACGCCGGGGCGCATCAACATCCTCCTCCTGGGCGTCGACCAGCGTCCCCAACAACAGGGCTACTTCCGCACCGACACCATGATCGTGCTCACGGCCGACCCCTCGACCGGCGATGTGGGCATGCTCTCGCTCCCGCGCGACCTGTGGGTGACCATCCCCGGCCGGGGCGAAGAACGCATCAACTCGGCGCATGTCTACGGCTACCTGGACAAATATCCTGGCGGTGGCCCCGCCCTGGCCAAAGAGACCGTCTCACAATTGTTCGACCAGCCGATCCATTACTACGTGCGCATGAACTTCGAGGGCTTCCGCAAGATCATCGAAGAAATCGGCTGCATCGAAGTGGATGTGCCCAAAGACATCGACGATCCCACCTTCCCCGACGACAACTTCGGCTACGACCCCTTCTTCATCGCCGCCGGACACTACTGCATGGACGCCAACACCGCCCTGAAGTATGCCCGCACCCGCCATGCCGACAGCGATTTCGGGCGCATGGAACGCCAACAACAGGTCATCCTGGCGATCAAGGACAAGGTGCTCGACACCGGCCAATTGCCCCGCCTCATCGCCCGCGCCCCGGCCCTGCTCGCAGCTTTCTCGGAATCATTCCAGAGCGACCTGCCCGCCGGCCAGTTGATCACCTTGGCCAGCATGGCCCGGCGACTGAACACCGACGACATGCGCCGTCTCGTCATCGACCGCAGCATGGCCGTTGGCACCCTCACCTCGACCGGAGCCAGTGTCCTGGTGCCGCAGATGGATGTCCTGCGCCCGGCTGTGGCCGCTTTCTTCAATCCGGCCCCGGCTCCCACCCCCACCCCCATCGCCGACCTGGCCGTGCGCGACCCACTGGCCCTGGAACAGGCGCGTGTGGCCGTACTGAACGGCAGCTCGGACCCAGAACTAGGGCGGTTGGCGGCCGAATGGCTCAGCGCCCAGGGCTATCAGGTGGTCGGTTTCGCCGAAGCCGACCGCACCGACTACGCTCAGACACAGATCATCACCCGCAGCGACAAACCCTTCACCACCCGCCAACTGATCGATTTGCTGGCAATCGGGGATGAGAACATCCGCCCGGCCACAGACGCCAACCCGTCCGTTGACATCCAACTCATCCTGGGCGCCGATTTCCGCCTGCCCTGAAATCGGCAAGAAGCCCGGCAGACATGACCTGCATCATGTACAAAGCCACGAAGTCGTGCGACAATGCCCACAGGAGGCAACGACCATGCTTGTCCGCGATGTCATGACGCCCAAACCGGCCACCATTGGCCCTCAGCAATCCATTGGCGCTGCCCTGGCGCGCATGCGGCGCGGCAATTTCCGCCGCCTGCCCGTGGTGGAAAACGGTAAGCTGGTGGGGATCGTCACCGACCGCGACTTGCGGCTGGCGATGAACTCGCCCTACGTGTTACGGGAAGGCTGGTATGACACCTATCTGATGGAACACATCGAGGTGCGAACCTGCATGACGCCCAACCCGGTGGTTGTGGCTCCCACCTGCAATCTGATCGAGGCCGTCCACCTGATGCGCAGCCACAAGTTTGGCGGTCTGCCCGTGGTCGAAGACGGCGCCCTCGTTGGCATTGTCACCGAAACTGACCTGCTCGACTGCCTGATCCGGCTCCTGGAGCAAGAGGCGACGCCGGCCAAAGCGCCGCAAGCCTGATCGGGGCGCCGATTGGCGGCTGTGTTGCCGGCTCATCTGATCGACCAGACGGAGGAAAACCATGCGTCCGCATCTTGTGCGCGAGGTCATGTCGCAACCTGCCATCACCATCGCCTGGGATCGCTCCATCCTGGAGGCTTCGGGCCTGATGGAGTCGAACAACATCCGCCGGCTGCCGGTGGTGGATGAGGATGGGCTGCTGGTGGGCATCGTCAGCCTGGGCGATGTGCGCGAAGCCATGTCGGTCTACCAGACGGCCAACCCCTACGCGCCCGACTCCGATCACGTCCTCCTGGCAGTGGATGAAGTGATGACCACCCCCGCCATCAGCGTCGGCCCCGACGCCCGTCTGCTCGATGTCGTCCGCTTGATGCTGGAGCACAAAATCGGCGGCGTCCCGGTGGTGGATGAGGCCGGGCATCCGGCGGGCATGGTCACAGAGTCCGATCTCTTCCGGCTGATGATCGATTTGTGGGAGCAGGGCGGGTAGGGTTTAGGGCGGCAGGGGGCTGAGGACGAAAACCCCGCTGCCGCTGCCAACGAAGAGACGATTGGGCGCAGCATCCAGCAGCAGCAGCTCCCGCACTTCCCGGTCAGTGAAAGGCTGGGGCGTCGGCTGGCGCCAGTTCAGATGGCCGGGGTCGCGGGTATAAAGCCCGCGCACCGTCCCCAAATAGAGCCGGTGATCGAGGTCGCCGCCAGGAGGGAGCGGGCTTTCGGCGATGGCGAAAAGGCCATAACTGCGACCGGCCGGCCCTGGCTCGACCACATCTTCCAGCCCAAGCGCATGGCTGAACCAATGCAAGCCGTCGTCGGGGGTCTCGTAGAAACCGTAGACCTGCCCCACATGGATGCGCCCCGGCCGGAAGCGGCTCACGTGCAGCCCGCCGATCCAGCCCCAATCCGGGTCGAGGGGGGTCGTGCGCGCCCAGCTCTCGCCGCCGTCTCGGCTGACCAGGGCCACCCCGCCGCCGCCTTCGCTGATGCCGCTGGCCCAAATCGTCGTCCAATCCGGGTCGACCGGGGCCATGTGGTAGATGCCGTAGGTGGGGAACAGCGGGTCGGGCTGGTGGCGCCAGCTCTGGCCGTTGTCGGTGCTGCGGTAAGGGCCGTCGCAGCCGGCAGCATAGACCCACGGCTGGCTGGCGTGCGCGGCCAGCGGCTTGAGATTTTCGCCCGCGGCCAGAATCTGCCAGCTGGCCCCGCCATCGCTGCTGCGCCAAAACGGCGTCGGCGGCCCACCCATGAAACACGGGTAGCCCTGGCCGGCGAAAAGCACGTCCGGGTCATTGCCCATCAAGGCGAAGACCGGCGGCATCGTCCCCGCCGGCGCCCAACTGACCCCGGCATCGTGCGAACGGTAGAGGGCGCCGCCCACATCGGCGTAGATCGTACTCGCTTCGGGCCGCCCCACTACCCGCTGCGCCCAGCCAGATGGCAACACCAGCGCCCCCGGCGGCGGGCAAAGGGTCAGGCGGGCGTCGTCGATATAAGTGGCGCTGCGGCCGCCGGCGCCGGTGTTGTAGGTGCCGAACTGCAAGCGTACCGTTTGCCCGGCCAGGCTGCGCAGATCCAGGTCGGTCTCGCGCCAGGTGGGGTCGTCCAATCGCTCGATCAGCAGCCAGACCAGGGCGCCGTTGGCGCGAATGGCCAGGACGTAGAAGAAATCGGTGTCCAGGGCGGCATGGGGGAGTTCAGCTTCGCTGGTGGGCAGGTCGGGCAGGGCAGGTGGGGCCGAGGCGGCCGCCCCATCCCCCCAAAGCCGGTAGCGCCAGAAGCGTAGCCGGGCCGCGCTGACCCCGGCCGGGATGGCCACCGTCTGTTCGACGGGCGAATAGCTGCGCAGGTTGGCGCCGCCGGGGGCGATGCCGGTGCGCATGGCTCGCGCCCCACCGTGGACGGGCGCACTGACATAGCCGGCCAACACCGGGTTGTCCTTGATCAGCCAGGCATCGTTGCTCTCGAAGTCGCCGTTGCGCAGGCCGTCGTAGCAGACGGGCGGCGGGACAGGCGTGGGAGTTGGCGCCGGGGGCCGAGCAAAGGTGCGCAGCAGCATGGGCAGGTAGATGTTCGGGCCAGGCGCAGGCGACCAACAGAGCACCAATGACACCTCATCGGCGTAAAGCGCCGTCCGCTTGCCATCGCCGTCGTTGAAAGCGCCGATGTGAAGCTGCACCGTGCGGCCGGCGTAGGCAGACAGGTCGAAGCTGAGCGGCTGCCAGACGCCGGCGTTGCTTCGTTCCCAGGTCAGCGTCGCCAACAGATCGCCTTGCTCGTCCAGCAAGAGGATGTATTGGGCGTCGTCTTCCAGACCAAGATCGGGCGCGCCCGCGGCGACGCCTGGGAACCCGAACGGGGGCCGGGCGAGGCCGCTTTCTTGCGAGAGCGGCAGCCGCCACAGGCTAAGGGTGGCGTTGGTGACCCCGGCGGGGATGGTCAGGGTCTGGCGGGTGGAGGAGTAGCTGCGGATGTCGGGGTCGGCAACGATGCCGGCGCGCAGGCTGCGATGGCCGCGATGGGCGAGGGCGGTGCTGTAGCCGGCGGGGTAGGGCGTGTTCGGAAAGACCCAGGCGGCGTCGGTCTCGAAGTCGCCGTTGACCAGCCGTTCTTCACACAGCCCGCCGTATTCCCACACCCCTCGTTCGGTGGCGACATGGACAACGACGCCTTCGCTGGCCGTGCGGGTGACGGCGAGATCGAAAGCATCGGGGTTGCCGGGCGCGGGGCCGAGATCGACCCAACTTCCGCCTCCATCATACGAGCGGAAGAGGCTGTGCTGATCCCAGCCCAGGAACTGGCCGCGCAGGGCGGCGAAGAGCGAGCGGTCGCTGGCAAAGGCGGGCGAAACGGCGAGCGAGGCGGGGAAGGGTTCGTAGGCGCCCGGCAGCCCTTCGCTCGTCAGCTGCCAGCTGCCGCCGCCATCGCTGGAGCGGATGACCCCGGCCTCGGGCGTGCCATCGCCGATGCCTTCGATCAGCCGGTAGGCGCTCCAGAGGGTGCGGTCGAGGCCGAATGCGGGCGAGACGGCCAGGGCATGAGAGGGGTTGAACCCGGGCAAGGGCTGCCAGGTGTGGCCGCCGTCGGTGCTGCGGTGGGTCGGGCCGTAGCCGCCGGCAAAGAGGGTGTGGTCGGCGGCGAAAGTGGGCGAGATGGCCAGGTCGAAGACATCGAGTGAGTGGGCGGCTGTGGGGAAGGGCAGCGGCTGCCAGGTGTCGCCGCCGTCGGTCGAGTGGTTCAGTATGCCTTCGACCATGACGAACAGGGTTTGATCGTCGGCGAAGGCGGGCGAGAGGACGAAGGCGCCGATCTGCATCCGGGCCAGGGCGACGCCCCAGCTTTGACCGCGGTTGGTCGAGCGATAGAGCACACCGTAGGGGGCCTGGGGGGCCGTCGCCGACTGCGTGGTGGGCGAGAGATTGCCGTTGTAGCTGGCAAAGAGGGTGGCGGCCGGGCCAGAGGGCGCCTGGGCTGCGGCCACCTGCCGGAACCAGCCGCCGGAATAGGGGTCGGGCGGGATGGGATAGAAGATCTCGGCCCAGTGTCCGCCGCCGTCGGTGCTGCGATAGAGGCTGCCATAGCCGCGGCCAGATCCGGCGGCAAAGAGCGTGCTATCGCTGGCGTAATTGGGCGAGGCGGCGACTGCCGTGATGGGGATCGGTTGCCCGGCCTCGTTCAGCGGCCCGCCGCTGCGCCAGGCTGCGGCCGTGGCCGGCCCCATGCTCCCGCCTCCTGGCGCTGCTACTGCCCCGACCGCGCTCGCGGCCGCTAACGTCATCAATCCGATGGCAAACCAGAGTATGAATCGCCTGCTCATGGCGAACCTCCTGCGTTGCCCTGCCAACGCGTCGAAAGGGCAAGATCGACGGTGATCTGGCCTACGCATGATGACGTATTGGCTCGGTGGAGGGTTACGGTGGCGGGAGGCGGGGGAAGGGAGGGGGGTGGCGGGAGGCGGGGGCCTGTGGCTTGTTGACGGCTTCCCCTACCTCCTTGTCTACCGATCTACCGGTCTACTTGTCTACTTGTCTAATTGCCTACCTGCCTGCGGAATACCGTCTCTCCCTCCACCATCGTCGCCCGCACATGCAGGCCGGGCGTGAGGAGGACGAGATCGGCCAGGTAGCCGGGCGCAATGCGCCCGCGCTCGTGGCCCAGGCCCAATAGATCGGCGGGGGTGGTGGTGATCGTCGCCAATGCCGCCGGCAGGGGGCAGTTGGTCCATGCGACCAGGTTGCGCAGGGCCTGGTCCATGCCCAGGATGCTGCCGGCCAGGGTGCCATCGGCCAGCCGGCAGCTGATCTCATCCACGAAGACGTCGAAATCGCCGAGGACGTGCGCTCCCGGCGACATGCCCAGAGCCGCCATCGCATCCGTCACCAGGTTGATCCGTACTCCCAGGCTCTTCCAGGCCAGATCGACCATGGAAAGATGGGTGTGGATGCCGTCGTTGATGAAGCCAACCACCGGGCGCGGGTCGGTGAGCAAGGCGCCTGCCAGCCCCGGCTGGCGGTGGTTCAGCGGCGGCATGGCGTTGAAGAGGTGAGTGCCATAGCGGATGCCGGCGCTTAACCCGGCCAACGCTTCTTCCCAGGTGGCCATGCTGTGCCCGGCGCTGACCACCACCCCGCGTCCGCGCAACGTCTCGACCATGTTCAGGGCGCCGGGCAACTCGGGGGCCAGCGTCACCAGCCGCACGTGGTTTTCCGCCGACCAGCCGGCAATGGCGCCCAGGTCGGGCCGGCGCAGGTAGGAGGGGTTGTGGGCGCCCTTTTTCTTGGCATTGAGGAAGGGGCCTTCGAGGTGCAGGCCAAGCGGGGTCGCGCCCGACCAGGCGGAGGCGGGGCCATCGGCCATTACTTCTTGGGCGCTGCTCACACGGTCGAGTGGCGAGGTGATGATGGTGGGGAGGAAGGAGGTGACGCCGTAGCGGGGCAGCCCGGCCGCCGCCGGCCAGATGCTGGTTGGATCGGCGGTGAAGTCGTGGCCGAAGGCGCCGTTGAGTTGCAGATCGATGAAGCCAGGGACCAGGATCAGCCCGGTTCCATCCACAATTTGGGCGTCGGGCGGGCAGGGCGTCTGGCTAACTGGCCCTACCGCTGCAATCCGTTTGCCATCGACCATCACCGCGGCGTCGTCGAACCGTCGGTCGGGGGTGTAGATCACTGCATTCTGTATGTACAGCATGGGGAGGAGGGAGTAGGGGGGAGGTAAAGCAACGCGTTCTGCAGGTGCAAGATCACGGATCTCTGGCAAAGAGTACATTGTGATCCGCTAAGAACACGAATGAACGCTAACAACCAATCTCCAATAACCAATCTCCATTCGCGCCCTTCGCCGAGCGCATCAGCCGCGGATCACCTCCGGCAGGCTGGCGGCGGCGATGGACTGGCCCACGCGCCGGCTTTTTTCGTCGGGCAGTTGCAGGTTGATTGGGGTCAGATCGGGGAATTCGGCGCTGAGGACGGTTTTGGCGCCGGCGAGGATGATCTCGCCCCCGCGCCCGGATGTGACCCGGCCGAGGATGAGCACGTGGCGCAGGTCGTAGAAATCGGCGTAGAGGGCGATGGCATAGCCCAGGTAGACGCCGATGCTCTCCCAAATCTGTCGCGCCCCCTCGTGCCCGGCCTCCAGATAGTTCTGGACGTGCTTCAGCCGTTCGGCGTCGGTGACGCCGCTCGGAAGCTCGATCCCGGCCCGCGGCGCCAGCCGGAAGACGCACTGCTGCGAAAAATAGAGCGCGCCGTTGCCCTTGTCGCCCGACCATTCATCCACCGGCGCCTCCTCGCTATAATCGACCGGCGCAAAAGCCAGTTCGTTCAGCCAGTCGGTGATCTTGCCCTGCAAAGTGACATAGCCGGCCGCCTCGCTCGACCCCATGGCCAGGCCCAAAACGCCGTTATCCTCCAACGACATCGACCCGGCCAGGGCCGTCACCTCGCCGTCATTGACGGCCACCAGCGGCGCGCCGAACTCATCGCCGATTCGAAGGAAGAGATTGCGCACTTCATCGAAGCGCTCGGCCGGGACGCTGCGAAAAAGCGAGGCAACCATGGGCCGGCTATCGACGATGACCCCCGCCGAACTGCCGCCGATGGCATCGAGGCGGGGCATCTTGCTGGCCGCCGTCCGCACCGCCGCCGCCAGATAGTTGTAGTGGTAGGCCGGGTCAGTCTGTTTGCGCGGCTCCCAGACGATTTCGTCGCTGTAGATGGCCTGGCCGTCCACCACCGCCGAGATTTTCAGATCCGATGCGCCCAAATCGAAGCCAACGCGGCAGCCTTCGAGATGGCGGCCCAAGGCCTGTTCTGGCTCATGCTGGGCGGGGACGTCGGCGGCCCCACAGACGACGACGGTGAAGGGTTGCCGGTAGACGGTCTCGCCCATGAAGTCGTGGTCGAAGGCGCGGGCGCCATCGGCGGCGTAGACGCGGGCGATGTGTTGGCCGATGCTTTCTGGCCCGCCCACATAGACCTTCCAGCCGCCGCGCTGCCAGAGGAGGAATTTGACCAGCCGTTCGCTGTAAAACAGGTTGGCCTCGGAGCGGGGATGGCCTTCGGGGAAGACGATGGTCTCGTAGCGCGAGAGGGCGCCGTTCACACGCTCGAGGCCAAGCACAAGGGGGACGCCAACGCCGGCGGCGGCGACTTCGGCGCGGAAAGCGCGGTTGGCCAGGGCGGCGGGGCGAAAACCTTTGTCAAGCGGGGGAACAAAGCGAGGCGAGATGAGGGTGAAGGGGGGCATAGGGAACTTTCTTGATCCCGAGCGGTTCTTGTAAGGAAGATGCAACCCGAAATACGGAACGGGTCAAACAACGCCGAGTTCGTTCGCCAACACGAGCGCGGCGGCGCCGAGCATGACGTCATCATCGCCGAGGGCGCTGAGGCGCACCTGGGTGCAGGCGGCAAGGGGCGGGAGCATACGTTGCCGCGCTTCGGTTTGCACGGCAGCGGCGAAGTCGGGACCGAGTTGGGTCAGGCTGCCGGCGAGGATGACCAAAGGCAGATTGAGCGTCGCCGCCAGATGGGCGAGGGCCGCGCCCAGGTAGCGGGCGACGCGGCCGATCATCTGCTCGATGGCGGGGTCGCGCAGACGCCAGGCGGCGGCGATGGCGGCGCGGGCGTCATCAGCCGGGCTGAGCATGGTGGGCGGCTTGCCCCCAGCCGATGGCCCCTGCCCGATCTCCATCACCAGCCCGGCTGCCAACAGTTCGTCCACTACAGCCGACGTGGTAGTGCGCGTCAGCCCGGTCATGCGCGCCAGGTCGGCGCGGCTGCACGGCCCCGTCCGGTAGATGGCCTTGAGGATCAGGCGCTGGTGGTGGGCCTTGGTCTGGTCTTGGGTGAGTTTGTGGTCGAGGGAGAGCATGGGGGGAGGCAAGTAAGGAGATGTGCGAACTTTGTCAGGGCGGTGAACTTACAAGGTGGAGTGTACTAAACCCAGGTCACTTTGAAAACATAGGTTCCGCTTCTGGTGTGACGATGGACGTGCCAATTGGTATTGGCCCGGACGATAGCGAATTCCTCATCCAGACGGGCTGATCGTCCATCGTCTATGGTCTATCGTCATTGTCAAATCCACTGATCTCGAAGTGACTTCAGTTTAGGACTGGCTCCATACGTCAAGGGGGTGGGTCAGGGAGGACTGAGAGCTAGGGTAGTTCAGCCAAACGCGATACGCTACCGGGGTCAGCCGGGTCGGCCAACACGGTTTCTGAAACCGTTGGAGTTTGGTATGATTCCACCCATGACCGGTGCTTCATCCGTGATCTGGACGAAACTCGCGACCCCATCTCTGCGCGAGCACCTGGTGTCGCGGCCGCGTTTGTTGACCCAACTGGAACACGGTCTGCAAAGCCGCTTGATCCTCGTAGCGGCAGGCGCCGGGTATGGCAAGACCACGCTGCTGAGTGAGTGGAGCCATCGGCGTCGCCAGCAGGTGGCCTGGGTCTCGCTAGACGAAAGGGATAACGACCTGGTTCGTTTTCTAACCCATGTGGTCTATTCGCTGCAACAACTGGGCGTCAGCCACGGCGATGAGGCGCTGGCGCGACTTCGGGCGCCGCAACTGACTTCTCCAGAGGAGATAGTGGAGAATCTGATCCATGATCTCGTCGCCGGAGGGGAACGCGAACCACCGGCCTCGCCGGGCGTGATCCTGATTCTGGACGACTACCATCTTATCAGGGATCAAACCATCCACGCCGCCGTTGCCTTGCTGCTCGAACATGCACCGATCTGGTTCCATTTGTGTCTCGCCACTCGCTCCGATCCTCCCCTGCCGGTGGCAAAGCTGCGGGCGCGCAATCAATTGACAGAGATCCGAGAATCCGAGCTTCGTTTCACCTTCGATGAAACCGCGGCTTTCCTCAATCAGACCATGGGGCTGGGGTTGCGCCCTGGCGACATTGCCAGGTTGGAAGATCGCACAGAGGGCTGGATCGCCGGTTTACAGTTGGCGGCCCTTTCGGTGCGCGGGACTAGCGATCCCGGCAAGTTTGTGCGCCGGTTCAGTGGCAGCCATCGCCATCTTCTCGATTATCTCAGCGAAGAAGTGCTTCGGCGTCAGCCGGCCGATGTCCAGCGTTTTCTGCTCGACACTTCCATCCTCGACCGTCTCACCGCCGACCTGTGCAACGCTGTAACGGGGCGAGGGGATGGCCAGATGATGCTGGAGCGGCTGGAGCGCGACAACTTGTTCGTCGTGCCCCT
>CAYWPZ010000021.1:0-29069 GCA_964460135.1 uncultured Caldilineales bacterium
GACCACGCCAGTATGGTCATCGCCGCCCAGTCTGTGGATGGCTGCGTGGTAGGGGCGTGCGAGGCCCTGCCCTTCGCCGGCGCCAGCTTCGACATCGTCTTCTCGCACGAGGTGCTGGAGCATGTGCAGGATGACGCCGCCGCGCTGGCCGAGGCCGCCCGTGTGCTGCGCCCTGGCGGCCGCCTCGTCCTCTTCACGCCCAACCGCCTTTACCCCTTCGAGACGCACGGCCACTACTGGCGGGGCCGCTACCACTTCGGCAACACACCGTTGATCAACTGGCTGCCCCGCGCCCTGCGCGACCGGTTGGCCCCACATGTGCGCGCCTACACCCGCTCCGACCTCCGCCGCCTGCTGGCGCCCCTGCCCCTGCGCCTGCTTTGCTTCACCCAGGTCTACCCCGGCTACGACAACATCATCAACCGCCTGCCCAGGCTGGGCCGGCTGGTGCGCGCGGCCACCTACACGCTCGAAAACACCCCCCTGCGCGCCTTCGGCCTCTCGCACTTCCTGGTCGCAGAGCGGTTTTGACAACACAAAGCCACAAAAAACACAAAGGGAACACGAAGTCAGGGCTTGATCGTCTGTAAGTCCATCTTCTTGGCTCTCCCGATTCTCTATGCTACACTTTCATCAGTGTTTAGAATTAGAGATTAGAGATTAGAGATTAGAGATTAGAGATTAGAGATCAACCATCAATCTCCAATCTCCAATCTCCAATTACCAATCTCCACCCCCCATGTCCCCTGCCGCCCCCGCCTTCCCCACCGCCCGCCGCGGCTCCTTCCTGCCCGCCTTCCTTGTCTGGCTGCTGCTGCCGATTGCGCTGGCGGCCGGGGCGCTGGCCTGGTTCGAGTGGAGCTACGCCGGCCGCATCTACCCCGGCGTGCAGGCCCTGGGCGTCAATCTGGGCGGGATGACGCCGGCGCGGGCGACGGCGGCGCTGAACGAGGCGGCCGGCCAGTTTGCTCCCCCGCCCATCAGCCTGCGCTTTGGCGACGAAGTGTGGGCGCTGCCGATCGCGGAACTGGGCCTGCAACCTGATGTAGACCAATTGGTGCAGCAAGCCTATCTGGTGGGGCGCACCGCCCGTCTGGAAGAGAATCTACGGGCGCAATGGGCAACGCTTTGGCAGGGACGCCGGATCGGGGCAGAACTGGTTGCGCAGCCCGGCGCCATCGCCAACGCCATCGCCGCCCGCACTGCTCATCTCAACCTTCCGGCCACCGAAGCCCACCTGAGCCTGGATAACCTGCAAGTCGTCGTCAGCGGCGCCACAGCCGGCAGGAGAGTCGATCTGGAGGCGACGACGGCGGCCGTGCTCGACCACATCGCCAGCGGACGCGGCGGGGTGGTGGATGTCAGCGTGCACGAGGTCGCCGCAGCCGGCGCCGACCTGGGCGACGAGCAGTCGGCCTTACAGGACCTGCTCAACCGCACTATCGTCCTGGCCGACTCGCGCGGCGACTTTCAATTCGCCCTCGACCCGGCCACAATGGCAGGCATGACCACCTGGGTCCGGGATGAGAACGCCGCCGGAGGGCTGCGGCCGCTGTTGAAGACCGAGGCGGCGCGGGCGGTGGTGGAAGGGTGGGCGCAGCAAGTGGCGCGGCCGCCGCTCAACGCCCGCTTCGACTTCGACCCCAAGCGCAAGCAGCTGATCGAGCTTTCGCCCAGCATCGACGGCTACGCGCTGGATATCGATGCCACCGTCGCCGCCATCGCTCAGGCCGTCTCGTCCGGCCAGACCCAGGTTGCCCTGCCCATCCAGGTCGTGCGCCCGGCCATCGCCTCGGAAGACGCGCCCAATCTGGGCATCACGGAACTGGTGGCCGAGGGCAGCACCAACTTCGCCGGCTCCAGCGCCGACCGGGTGCGGAACATCGAGGTGGGGGCGGCGAAATTCGTGGGCGTGGTCATCCCACCCGACGGCGTCTTCTCGTTCAACGAGCATGTGGGCGATGTGACGGCGGCCAACGGCTTCCAGGATGCATTGGTCATCCAGGGCGATACGACGGCGGTAGGCATCGGCGGCGGCATCTGCCAGGTGAGCACGACGGTGTTCCGGGCCGCCTGGTACGGCGGTTTCCCCATTCTCGAACGCTGGAATCACGGCTATGTGGTGCGGTGGTACGGCGCGCCCGGCCTGGACGCCACCATCTACACGCCCAAAGTCGATTTCAAGTTCGAGAACACGACCGGCCATCATCTTCTGATCAAGCCCATCGTCGATAGCGAAAAAGGCGTCATCACCTTCCAGTTCTATGGCGCCAAGCCCGATTGGCGGGTCGAGACCGCAGACCCCGCCTATCAGAAACGCACGCCGCCCCCGGCGCCCCTCTATATCGAGGACCCCGGTCTGGCCCCGGGCCGGGTGGTGCAGTTCGATTGGGCCGTCGAGGGCCTGGAGGCCTCGGTCAGCCGCCGCGTTCTGGCCGCGGATGGAACGGTGCTGCTGAACGATACGCTGAGGAGCCGCTATCTGCCCTGGCAGGCCAAGTTCCGCTTTGGGCCAGGGTTCGAGCCGCCGGCGGGGGCGGAGGTAGAGAGGGCGGGGTAGGGGCAGGGGGCAGGTCGCAGGGGGCAGGTCGCAGGGGGCGAAGCGGGGCTGCGTTCTGCGATTCGCAATACGAAATTTGCTGTCGGGCGGATTTTGACAAAACGGCGACTATACCTTATTATACATCTATAGTCGTCGCTGCACCTTTTCTGTGCTTGTTTCCCGGCATGTATCCCACCCTCGACCGCACCGGCCCTACCCCGATCTATCTCCAGATCAAGGACTGGATGCGCCAACAGATCACATCCGGTGCCTGGCCCAAGAGCTTCAAGCTGCGGCCAGAGGTCGATCTGGCCGACGAGTTGGAAGTCAGCCGGGGGACGATGCGAAAAGCAATCGCAGAACTGAGCGAAGAGGGCCTGCTGACGCGTAGCCACGGCCGGGGCACGTTCGTGGCCTCGGAAGTCCTGGAGCAGGCGCTGGCCGACCACATGATCACCTTCTCGGAGGACTTGATCAGCCGGGGCATCCCCTTCACCACCCATGTCTTTGCTGCCAGCGTCGCGCCCCTGCCGCTGCGTTTGGCGGCCAAACTGGGGCTTGCAGCCGAGCAGGAGATCTTTCTGCTCAAGCGCGTGCGGGTGGTCGAGGGCGAGGCGCTGGTGGCGTCGCACAACTATGTGGCGTCGCAGTACTGTCCGGGCATCGCCGCAGTCGATTTCGAGCGCCGCCGCCTGTTCGAGGTGCTGGAGGAGCAGTTCGGGCTGCGGGTGGCGCGCGGACGGCGCAGCTTTCAAGCTCTGGAAGCCGACGCCGAAACGGCCGCCCGCCTGGGGATCGCCACCGGCGCGCCGGTGATGTATCTCGAGCAGTTCTCCTATCTCGAGACCGGCGCTCTGATCGAATACTCCGAGGTCTGGCTGCGCGGCGACCGTTTCAAACTCATCACCGACGCCCGGCGCAACGGCCTGCCAGCCCTGTCGATGACGCCCACGCCTGGCCATTCGGGCCACGACACTGACATCACCCACACCCCACCTCACCAGGAGACCCACCCATGAGCCGCCGAGAAGAAATCCTCGATGGACTTTACGACCACACCCTCAACGGCGAAGAAGAACCGGTTGTCGAACTGACCAACGAAGGTCTGGCAATCGGCCTCGGCCCCCACGAAATCCTGTTCGAAGCCCTCATCCCCTCGCTCGAAGAAGTTGGCCGCCTGTTCGAGGCCGGCGAATACTTCGTGCCCGAAATGCTGGTCTCGGCCAACGCCATGAAAGGCTCGATGGAAATCCTGCAGCCGCTCATCGCCCAAACCGGCGCCAAACCGATCGGCACCTTTGTCATGGGCACGGTCAAAGGCGACATCCACGACATCGGCAAGAACCTGTGCAATGTCATGCTCGAAGGCGCCGGCTTCAAAGTCATCGACCTGGGCGTGAATGTGGCCCCAGACAAGTTCATCGAAGCCATCCGCACCCACCAACCTGACGCCGTGGGGATGAGCGCCTTTTTGACCACCACCATGCCGATGCAGAAAGTCACGATTGCGGCCATCGAGGAAGCCGGGCTACGCGACCGGGTAAAAATCCTCGTCGGCGGCGCCCCGGTCACGCAGGAATTTGCCGAGAAGATCGGCGCCGATGGCTACGCCCCCGACGCCAACTCGACCGTGCGCCTGACCAAGAAGCTGATCGGGCTGACAGCTTGAGCGTCGAAGCCACCTGAGCGCTCTGGCCAGGGCGCTTAGGTGGCTTCGCTCATCAACATCTCCCTGGCTTGGGTCAGATCCTGTTTCTGCTCCTCGCTCAGGGTGGGATAGGCCAGGTTCAGGCCTCGCATCGTCTCGCCGATGATGCCGGCCACAGCCAGGCGGGTGAACCATTTGCGGTCGGCGGGGATGACGTACCAGGGCGCCCAGTTGGTGCTGGTATAGCTGAGAACATCTTCATAGGCGCGCATATAATCCTGCCAGTAGGCGCGCTCCTTGACATCGCCCGATGAAAACTTCCAGTTCTTCTCCTCCAGGTCGATGCGCTCTAGAAAACGCTTCTTCTGTTCTTCTTTGGAGACATGGAGAAAGAATTTGAGGACAATCGTGCCGTTAGCAACCAGATAACGCTCGAAATTGTTCATCTCCCGGAAACGGCGTTTCCAGATGCCCTTGTCCTTGAGGTGGGCGGGCAGGCGCTGGCCGTCAAGGATTTGGGGATGGACGCGCACCACCAGCGTCTCTTCGTAGTAGGAGCGGTTGTGGATGCCGATGCGACCGCGTTCGGGTAGGGCCTTGAAATTGCGCCACATATAGTCGTGGTCCATCTCCTCGGCAGAAGGAACCTTGAAGCTGAAGACCTGAGTGCCCTGAGGATTGAGCCCCGACATCACGTGTTTGATGATGCCATCCTTCCCGGCGGCGTCCATGGCCTGGAGGATGATGAGGAGCGCATATTGATCCTGGGCATAGAGCCTGTCCTGGAGGCGCGCCAGCTCGCGCACGCCGTCTGCCAGGGCTTCGGCAGCTTCGGATTTTTTGACGAAGTCGCCCTTGTAGGCAGGGTCGTAGTCTTGCAACGAAACCCGCTTGCCGGGCGGGACGCGCAGGATAGGGCCGTATTCTTGTGCTTTCATGCCGATTTTTCCTGAAGGTGATGGGTGGGGAGAGGGAAAGAGGTCGAAGGCGATGGTAACAGCCGCAATCCTACCAGAATTTCGCCAACAGGCTGATATCGGACGTCGTCACTTGTCCGGCCTGCACCGTCGCCGTAGTTGGCGGCAGCATGGCGTCGGCGAGCAGCGGCGTGAGGGTGTAGCGGCCAGGCAGGAGGCGGGTGGCGCCATAGAAACCCGTTCCCGAGACGACAATGGGCGGCAACTTGACGCCATCCTCGGCCGTGAGCAAGAGACTGACGCCATCGCCCGGTCGGCCGTCTTCGAAGCTGACATAGCCTTTGAGCGAGCCAAAGCCAGGCGCAGTCTTCCAGGGCATGGCGGGGGGCGGGACAAAGGTGGGGAAGGCCGCTCGCTCGCCTTCGGCCAGTGCCGATAACAAGGCCGCCCGCGGCAGGCGGTTCACATTCGTGTTGGCATAGGCATAGAAGCAGTGACCCTGCGCCCGGCCGCCGTTGAGCGCCGGCGCCCTGACCCGCCCCACCTGGTCGAGCGTGTGATCGATTGAATTGAGGAAGGCGCCCAGACCGATGACCAGATGGCGGTCGAAGTGATGGCCTTTCTCCCAGGCCAGCCAGGCGTCGAACCAGGCCCGCTGGCGGGGGTCGGCCTCACGGTCATAGTTCATAGGGATGGCCACGTCAAGGATGCCCTCGCGCAGCCACGATAGCCAATCCTGAAAGACGCTGCTGTAGGCGCTGCCGGCCTGCCACTGGGCCTCGGTCGCTGGCCCATTGCCCCAGGCAATGGCGGCCAGGCTGAGTTTGACGTCTGGCCTCAGCGCCGTCGCTTCCAGATAGATCTGGCGCATCAGGTGTGTCATTTGGTCGCGGCGCCACTGCTGCCAGGCGGGGTCGGTGGGCGCGGGGGTTCCGGCGGCGCTGACGGCGGCCCGGAAACGGGCCAGGCTGACGGGGTTGTAGCCGAACTGTTTGCCGGGGTAGCGAAAACGGTCGAAGTGGAGGCCGTCCACCTGGTAGTGGGCCAGCAGATGGAGGCTGACATCCACCAGATGTTGGGCGGCGGCGGGATGACCGGGGTCGATGTGGAACGCGCCCTCGCTGACCTGACTGCCATCGGCCGCCACCGTCAACCAGTGGTTGTCATCGGCGGCGGCGGGACCGTGGCGGCGATAGATGTGGAGGGGATCGGACGGCAGGGCGGCGGCGGCGGCCAGGGGCATGGCCGCCAGCCAGGCATGGACTTCGAGACCGTCGGCGTGGGCGTGCTCGATCAACGTGGCCAGGGGATCGAAATCCGAGTGGCCGCGCAGATCAGGGGCGAGCGGCTCCAGGCTGTGGAGGTAATACGAATCGGCCCGACGCCGGACCTGGGCAAGGATGGCGTTGGCGTTGGCCGCCCGCACCTCGGCCACCAGTTGCTCGATCTCGGCCCGCGATTTGATGCCCGGATGAAAGGCATCGACCCAGAAGCCGCGCCATTCTCTGTTCATCTCGCGTGCAAGGCCGTCGTCGCTCATCACATCGAGAGTCTGGAAAGGCCAGGCCCAGTGCGGTTGAGCGCGCCCCGTGTTGCCTCCCACTGAGCTTTATAACGCTGGCGCTCCACGATGTAGCGAGCGCCAGCCTCGGCATAGCGTTTGATCTCTGCCCATTTGACTCGCGCTGTCATCTCGGGCATAGGTTGTCGTTCGGCGTCATCGAAATTAGCCAAGGCGCGCGCCAGAATCGTCGTGAAGTCGGGATGATCCTCATACCTTTGTTCAGCCAAGTCGATCAAGTATGTCAATGGGGCAAGCTGTCGCAGGCAAAAGATATCCACAAAATCCCGTCTTGTTCCTCGATCTTTGATTGCCGCCAATTTCATCAAGCCAATATCGATGGGTGAAGCTACGGCCAGGCCCATCAGGTCAAGGGGTGGCTCGATAAGTAGATGATGCTGATGGATAAAGCTCACTTCGCTGCCAAACATCCGGCTGTACAGCATCCCATTGCGTTCACCCGTTATGTCAAACCCTCCGATGTCAGCGAGTACGCTACGGATATCCTCGCGCTCTGACTGGTCCAATTGTAGAGTTGATGAAAACCAGTCCAGGTCCTTGGAGATGCGATGACCGATCTGTAATGCCAATGCCGTTCCCCCTGCCAGATAGAAGGCGCCCATGAATGGCTGATCGGCAAGAGCCTCGAACGCCTGACGGCAGCCTGGTGTGATCATCTGCCAGTGTGGCTTCATGAGTGCTGACACAGGCTCACCACTTATCGGCCTGCGCCGCGATCGCCCAGGCCGGCGCCTCGAAACGCTGGATATCGAGCACCAGCTTCCAAAGGGCAAAGGAACGCCGCGAGAGGCTGCGGAATCCCCACCTCCGCACCCACTCCCGCACCCCGCGCTCGTGATAGTGGTCGAACAACCAGTTGACCTCGCGCCAATCCCCACGCTCAAGGATTCGTTCCATGATCACATGGCGATGTTTGCGCACATCGATGTCGGCGAAGTTGTATTCGGGGAACAACCAGGCTGTCGATGCAGGCAGAATCGCCGCCTGGCTTGACTGGTGCGCCATATCTTCTTGACCTCGATGTCTTTCGTGCAAGTGAGCTGGATGTCTTCGATTTTACCATGCCTGCCCCCTGGCGGCAACTGCGCCCCGTCAGCCCGTCTGCCCACCAGCCTCCGGCGAGATACGACCAATTAGCGGCCGAGCGGCGCGTAGGCCAGCGGCGCGATCTGCTCACCGCCGACGCCGGCGCCATCTAGCCGCAGGCTCAGCCCCACAAAGCTGTTCGAGCCGAGTTGGCTCAGCCCCAGCCGGGCCAGCGGGATGGCAAACTCGACTAGATTGGCCCCCAGGCAGTGCGCCACCGGCCCCTGGCCTGCCCAGGAACCATCCACCCGGCGGTGCAAAAAGGCGGCGCTGCCCTGGCCCAGGCTCAGGAGATAGTCGCCGGCGACGGTGCGAAGCTGCAGTTCGAGGCGGCGGCCGGCAACGGAGGAAGCCAGTTCGAGGCGCACATAGAGCGAGGCGTCGTCGTTGGCCAGGCGCACGGCTTCGATCTCGCCCCCGGCTTGCTGCATGGCCCCGGTCGAGATGGCCGGGCGCAGCACCTGGGCCACGGCCCATTGGGCAGATGGATCGGGGTCGGCGTTGAGGCGCGGGCTGAGGAAGGTGGGGCGTTGGGGTGGACGCTGGTTGAGGCCCTGGATGGGGCTGAGAGCACCGGGCGGCGGCGCCTGGCCCATGATGCGATAGGCCGAGGCCAGGTAATCCAGAAAGGTCTGATCGAAGAGGGCGTCCTGGTCGCTGGCATTGCGCCAGGAATACCACCAGAACCAGTCCGAGCCTTCGGCGGCGAAGATGGCATGGCGGGCGGCGTCAACCTGGGCGGCGGGCGGGTCGCCGGCCAGCCAGGCAGCGAAGCTGGCGCGCAGATCGCGCAGCCGACTCCAGGCTTCGGTGTGTTCGGGGTCGCCGATCCAGGTGCTGAAATCGCCCCGAATCCATGACCCGGCCGCCAGATCGGACAGGGCGCCAGTGGGCGGGTAGGTGGCCAGATGCTCGGAGACGGTAACGGCGCGCAGGTCGGGGTCGCTCTGCAGGCGGCCATAGAGGGCGTGCAGAAAGACATCGCCGTTGTGCTCGTAGTGTTCCCAGCAGTTTTCGCCGTCGAGGATGATGCTGACCAGGCCGGGCTGCGGCTGGCGGCGGAGTTGGTGAGCGATATGCTTGAGACGGACGATCATGTCCTCGGCCGCCTGCTCACCGCCCAGGCTTTTGTAGGTGAAACCGATGCGGTCGGAGAGGTTGTGGTCGCGGAAGACCAGGTCGATGGCGCCCGGCTGGCCATCTTCTGTCTCATCGGGGGGGATGAGAAAACGGTAGGGGCGATAGAGCACATCTGGGCGCTGGATGAAATCGCCGGCGTCGCGGTGGAAGTAGAGATCGAGGCTGCGGCCGAGGATGGCTTCATCGGTAGCCAGCCAGCGGATGCCGTTCCGGGCCGCCAGTGCGGCCACGGCTGCCGAGACGGCGCCTTCGCTGGGCCACATGCCTGCCGGCGGCCGCCCCATTAGATCTTCATAGAGGCCAACTCCAGCCGCGATTTGGGCCTCGGCATCGGTGGGAAAGCGGAAGGGCGGGATAGGGAGGGCCGCGCCGGGCGCGGGTTGGCGGGCGATGTCGCTATCGACCAGGAGGGGCAGGATGGGGTGGAAGTAGGGGATGGTGATGACTTCGATCTGCCCGGCCTCTTGTTGGCGGCGATAGGCGACCAACACCTCACGGATGATCTCGAGATGGCGCTCGATCAGGGCGGCGGCCTCGCCCAGGCTGAAATCCCGGCCTTTGTTTACCAGACGGGCCAGGAAGGAGTCGGTCTCCAGCAGGTTGGGGTCGGTCCAGGCCAGGTTGAACCACACGATCAGGTCGCGGTAGGTCTGCTCGGAGAAATAGTCGGGGTTGAGCAGGGCCAGGTGGCGGCGATCAAGCAGGGCGGCATAGGGCGGATAGCGCCGGATGATGTTGTCCCACTGGATGCTGAAACAGATGTTGAGCAGGTAGCGTTTGTCGTCGGGGCTGAAGTAGGGCTGCCGGGCGAGGATCATCAGGCGGTCCTGCAAGCGGCCGGCGGCGTAGTCGCGGAGTTGTTCGGCCAACGAGGGGGCCAGGGTAAAGGTGACATGGACGCCCGGAAAACGCTCGACCACCTGGGCCATGTGCAGGTAGTCTTTGCTGGCGTGGAGCCGCACCCAGGGCAGCACGGCGATATCCGAGCCGGGCTGTCGGTAATACGGCTGGTGCATGTGCCAGATGAGGGCGACGTGGAGGGGCATGGGGAGGTGCGAGTTTCGGATTTCGGCTGGCGAACGGATCGATTCGCCAGCCAACATGCCAAATACGAGATCGGATCAGGCTTCGGGGCGGAGGTGGGGGAAGAGGATGACCTCGCGGATGTTGTCCTGGCCGGTGAAAAGCATGGTCAGGCGGTCGATGCCCATGCCAAAGCCGCCGGCCGGGGGCATGCCATAGCTGAGGGCATTGACATAGTCCTCGTCCACCGGGTGCGCCTCTTTGTCGCCGGCGGCGAAGTCGCGGCCCTGGTCGATAAAACGTTGCCATTGGTCGAGAGGATCGTTGAGTTCGCTAAAAGCGTTGCACAGCTCGAAGCCGCCGGCAAAGCCCTCGAAACGCTCGACCGTGTCTTCCGTTCCCGGTTTGCGCTTGGCCAACGGCGAGACATCCAGGGGATAGTCGATCAGGAACGTGGGCTGGATCAGGGTTGGCTCCACGAAATGGCCGAGCAATTTGTCGATCAGTTTGCCGCGCGAGGCGTCGGCGGCGGCGTCGATGCCCCGCGCCCGCATGGCCGCCCGCAGGCTGCCGGCGTCGCGATAGAGGTCGTAATCGATGCCGCTAGCCTGCAGGATGGCCTGACGCAAGGGCAGACGCGGCCAGGGTGGGGTGAAGTCGATGCTATGCTCGCCCCAGCGGATCGTCCGCGCCCCCGTCACCTGCTCGGCCACGAAACAGAGCATCTCCTCGGTGCGCCGCATGACGCCGTGATAGTCGGTGTAGGCCTCGTAGAATTCGAGCTGGGTGAATTCAGGGTTGTGTTTGTAGCTGATGCCCTCGTTGCGGAAGTCGCGACCGATCTCGTACACCCGGTCGTAGCCGCCCACCAGCAGTCGCTTGAGATACAACTCGAAGCTGATGCGCAGGTAGAGGTCCTGGTGCAGATAGTTGTGGTGGGTGACGAAAGGCTCTGCCGCGGCCCCGCCATAGACGGGCTGGAGGATGGGGGTCTCGACCTCGAGGAAATCCTGTCCATCCAGATAGGCGCGCAGGGCGCGCACGATGGCCGCCCGCAGCCGGAAAACCTCGCGCACCTCGGGATTGGCCAGCAGGTCGAGATAGCGTTGGCGCTGGCGGACTTCGGGGTCGCGAAGGCCGCGCCACTTGTCGGGCATAGGCTTCAGGGTCTTGGCCAGCAGGACAATGGCCGCTGCCTGGCAGGTGACTTCGCCCGTGCGGGTGGTGATCATGCCGCCGCTGACGCCGACGATGTCGCCCAGATCCAGGCTCTTCTGGAAAAAGTCATAACCATCGGCTCCGACCAGGTTCTGCTGCAACATGATCTGCACCCGGCCGCTGCCGTCTTCGATGTGCGCAAACGCAACCTTACCCATCACCCGCCGCGAGACCAGGCGGCCCGCCAGTTGTACGGGCGGATGCCCGGCCGCTAGTTCGCCCGACTCGTAGGCCGCCAGCGCCTGGGCGATGGTGTGGCTGCGCTGCACTTGGGGCGGATAGGGATCGATGCCGGCCTGGCGCAAGCGCTCCAATTTTTGGCGCCGGGCGATTTCCTGATCGAGCAGGTCGTGTTCGGAAGCAAGTGGGGGGGATGAGGTCATAGGTAGATCCGAGAATGAAAAAAGCCCGGGCCGATCAGCGTCACGACATTGGCATCGGGCCGGGCTTTCGCCATTGCAATGGGGCAGCGGCCAGAAGTTACTCGATGGCGACGATCTCGTATTTCATCTCGCCGCCGGGCGTGTTGACTCTGACGATGGCACCAGCGCGTTGGCCCAGGAGAGCCACGCCGGTGGGCGAACTATTGGAGATGCGGCCGTGGCTGGGGTCGGCCTCGGCCGAACCAACGATGGTGTAGGCTTCTTCATCGCCGAAGTCGAGATCGCGAATGCGCACCGTTCGTCCCAGGGCGACGACATCGGCCGGGCCATCTTCTTTGTCGATGAGGACGGCGTACTTGATCTTTTCGCGCAGTTCAAGGATGCGGCCTTCGTTCATTCCGGCCTGGTATTTGGCCTCGTCATAGCCGGCGTTTTCCGAAACGTCCCCCTCGGCTTTGGCGGCGGCGATGAAGTTGGCGATTTCGGGCCGGCGGACGCTCTCGCGCCAGTCCAGCTCGTCCTTCAGTTTCGTCAACCCCTCGCGGGTGATGTATACGACTTTGTCCTTATCGTTGTTATTCATCGACAACTAATCACTTGTAGGGCATGAAAAAAGGCGCGCAGGGCGCCCAGGTGGTCTTGCATCCCGGCAGCACAACGAAAAAAATAAGAACTGAGGCCGGGGTCTCAGTTCTGTCGGGAATGGTCAGCTGAAGGGTTATTATAGGGCAGATGGCCGCCGATGGCAAAAAATCAGCTCGGCGCTTCGCTTGGCGCCGCCAGGCCACGAGATGATGGCTGAACTCCTAAACCCGGCCGCTGTGGTAAGAACCGAAGGCAGCGCGCCATCTTCGAGGAGCGGTCCTCTGCCGAGGACGGCCGATCTGCACCCAGCCAGGGCGACTCCCGGCCGCCCCCTCCCCCACTCTTCTTTCTCACGGTCTCGACGCATGTCACCCCAAGTCCACGGTATCCATCATGTCACCGCCATTGCTGGCGACCCCCAAGAAAACCTGAACTTCTATGTCGGCGTGTTGGGCCTGCGCCTGGTCAAGCGCAGCGTCAATCAGGACGCGCCTGACACCTACCATCTTTTCTACGCCGACGCTGTTGGCGCCCCCGGCACCGACCTCACCTTCTTCCCCTGGCCGGCCATGGGCGCAGGGCGCGCGGGCGTCGGCCAGGTCATGGAGGTCGCCTTTGCCATCCCCATCGGCAGTCTGGCCTACTGGCAGGAGCGGCTGGCCGGCTTGGGGGTTGCTGTCAGCAAGACGGAAACGCGCTTTGGCGAGACTGCGCTCCCGTTCGCGGATCCGCACGGGCTGCGTTTGGCGCTGATCGCGAGCGAGCGCGAGCGCCCCGTTGTCTCCTGGCCGCAAAGCCCCGTCCCGGCTGCACACCAACTGCGCGGGATACACAGCGTGCGCTTGTGGGAGCGGCGGCTGGCCCCCACCGAGGCCCTGCTCAGCCGGCAGATGGGCTTCGGGTTCCTGGGCGAAGAGGACGGCTGGCGGCGCTATGGCGTGGGCGGCGGCGGCCCCGGCCAGCTGGTCGAGATCAGGGAGCTGCCGAACGAACGAGCGGGGGCCTGGGGCGTGGGCGCAGTGCATCACGTGGCCTGGCGCGTGAGCGACGAGGCCGAGGCATGGCACGTGCGCGGGGCCGTCGCGTCCACGGGCCTACAGCCTACTTCGCTCATCGACCGCTTCTGGTTCAAGTCGGTCTATTTCCGCGAGCCGGGCGGTGTGCTCTTCGAGCTGGCTACCGATGGGCCTGGCTTCGACCGCGACGAGGACATGGCGCGCCTGGGCGAACGACTCATCCTCCCGCCCTGGCTGGAGCCGCATCGCCCGGCCATCGAAACGGGTCTGCCGCCGCTGCAAATGCCTGAAAAAGAAGACCCTAAAGGTTTTGCAAACCTTTAGGGTCTGGGGTCGTCTACTTATTCAGCTTTGCCTTGGCCGCCTGCGTGATGGCCGGCACCACCTCGAACAAGTCGCCGACGATGCCATAGTTGGCCACGCTGAACAATGGCGACTCGCTATCTTTGTTGATGGCCACGATCACCTTGCTGGAGCCCATGCCCGCGAGGTGTTGCACGGCGCCGCTGATGCCGCAGGCGATGTAGACATCGGGCCGCACCACCTTGCCGGTCTGGCCGACCTGGTGTTTGTAGGGGATGAAGCCGGCATCGACGGCCGCGCGCGAGGCGCCGACCGCGCCGCCCAAGACGGCGGCCAGCTCGCCGATCAACTTGAAGCCCAGGGCCGGGTCTTTGGCCACGCCGCGCCCGCCCGAAACGATGATGCTGGCGTCGGTGAGGCTGACCTCGCCCGTCTCGGCCCGCTCGACCGCTTTCACCTGCACCCTGGCAGAGGCCGCCGCCGGGGCCAGGGCCACCACTTCGGCCACAGCGCCGGTGGCCGGGGCAGGAGCAGCCGCGCGCGGGCGCAGGGTGGCAATCTGCGGCGTGCCAGCCACGGTCACATCGGCCAGGATATTGCCCGAATAGATGGGCCGCACGCCCACCAGCTTGCCGCCTTCGGCCTTCAGTTCCAGGCAGTCGGCGATCATGCCGGCGTTCAGGTCGAAGCCGACCGCCGCCGCCAGGTCGCGACCGTTGCCCGTGTGCGAAGCCAACAGCGCCTCGGCCCCGCTTTGGGCCAGCACGGCCTTGACATCGGCGGCATAGAGGTCGAGATCGAACAGCGCCCGGCTGCCGTCGTCGATGACATAGACCCTGCTGGCCCCGCGCGACCCTGCCTCGGCCGCCGCGCCGGCCACATTCTGGCCGATGACCACGGCCTCGACCTCGCCGCCCAGGCTCAGGGCCTTGCCCAGGGCCTCCCAACTACTGCCCACGGCCACGCCGTTATCGGTTTCTACGAATACAAGAGTTTTCATCAATCATTCTCCGTTTTTGATTGGTTATTGGAGATTGGTTATTGGAGATTGGTTTTTGGAGATTCCAATCACCAGTAACTAATAGCCAATTACCTCCTCAAAGCACCTTCTCGGCCAAGAGGGCGTCGATCAGTGCGGCGGCGGATTCGGCGGGCGAGCCGTTGAGCATTACGACCTTGGCGTCGCGAGCGGGCGGCTTGCGGAAACCGCTGGCGTGAACCACAGGAGCAGAGACGCTGGCGCCCAGGTCGGCGGCGGTCCAGACCGGGATCTCGACTTTGGCGGCCTTGCGGATGTTGATGAAGGTGGGGTAGCGAGGCTCGCCGATCTCTTTGATCACCGAGAGTACGGCCGGGGCGGGGGCCGTGACGGTGTGCCGGGCCTGGCCGACCACACGCTCGACGGTGATGCTGTTTTCGCTGGCTGCGACCACTTTGGCGACGCCGGTCAGCACCGGCCAACCGAGCGCCCGACCCAAAGCCACGGGCACGGCGCCGCTGTTGCCGTCCACCGTCATCTGTCCGGTGACGGCAAAGGTGACGTTGCCCATCTTCTGGATGGCGGCGGCCAACAACCGGGCCACGCCCCAGGCGTCGGCGGCTTCATCTTTGACCAGGGTGGCGTCTTTGCAGCCCATGGCCAGGGCGCTGCGCAAGCGTTCGCTGGCCTCGTCGCCGCCGACGGTGATGGCGCCGGCCTCGCCGCCGTAGTTCTCCATCATCTGGATGCCGCCCTCCAAGGCGTGTTCATCCCAGGGATTGACGACCATCTGCACGCTGAGTTTGCCGCTGGCCGCTTCGTCGGGCTTGACCTTGGGCAGTTCGGCGGTGTCTGGGGTCTGTTTGATACAGATCAAGTATCGCATCGAATGGCTCCTTGTGAGGATTGAGTTGCAGGTTGAAGGGCGATGCACGTTCGGCATGCATCGCCCTTACAAGCTAAGTCATTTTCACCCTTCCTGTCCATGATCTAGGTCATGGTTCAGGCTTCGCCCCCCCAAAAATCGGGGTCGTAGGCGGGAAGTTCGCAGCGCAGGGGTTTGTCTTCACGGTAGCCGAGGACGTAATCGGCCTGGACGAGCTGCTGGAGTTCGCGCGTGCCCTCGTAGATCACCGCTCCCTTCGAGTTGCGGAGAAAACGCTCGACATCGTACTCGTCCGAGAAGCCGTAGGCGCCGTGCACCTGGATGGCGTCGGAGGCTGACTCGAAGCTGGCGTCGGTGCAGAACCACTTGGCCAGGGTGGTCTCGCGCGTGTTCCGCATCCCCATGTTCTTCATCCACCCTGCCCGGTAGACCAAGAGCTGCCCGGCGTCCACCCGCTGCACCATGTGCGAGATCATGCGTTTGACCAGCTGGTGCTCGCCGATCTCGACGCCGAAGGTTTTGCGGGCATGGGCATAGGCGATGGAGGCGTCGAGCGAGGCCCGCGTCAGGCCCAACGCGCCCGCGGCCACGGTGTAGCGGCCGTTATCGAGGCATGACATGGCGATCTTGAAGCCCTCGCCCTCGAAGCCGAGGCGATGGCTGGCCGGGACGCGCACCTCGTCGCAATGCACCCAGCCGGTGTTGCCTGCCCGCACACCCAGCTTGCCGTGGATGCTGCCGGTGGTCACGCCCTTCATGTCGCGGGTGATCATGAAGGCGGAGATGCCCTGGTGGGCGGGTTTGGCCTGCGGGTCGGTCTTGGCGAACCAGAGGAAGTGGTCGGCCACATCGGCCAGGCTGATCCAGGTTTTCTCGCCGGAGATGATGTAGTCGTCGCCGTCTTTGCGGGCGGTCGAGCGTAGGGCGACGACGTCGGTGCCGGCGCCCGGTTCGGTCAGGCAGAAGGCAGCGATCTTCTCCCCGCGCGCCTGCGGGGCCAGGAACATCTGGCGTTGTTCCTCTGTGCCCCACTGGAACACGCCCAGCGAATTGAGGCCGTTGTGCACCGAGATGATGACGCGGGCGCTGGTGTCGGCGTATTCCAATTCCTCGGAGACGATGCCCAGGCTGATGTAGTCGAACCCGGCCCCACCATAGCGCACCGGCGCCGAGATGCCCAGCAGCCCCGCCGCCGCCATCTTGGCCAGCAGCGAACGGTCGAAGACTTGATGGCGGTCGTTTTCTTTGATGTAGGGGAGGATCTCTTTGGCGGCGAAATCTCGCACCGCCTGGCGGACTTGTTGATGTTCGGGGCTGAAGGCAAAATCCATTTCTCCGCTTCCTTGCGCAGCGAGCATGAGGGTGAAGACAAGATCATGCGACGGTGCATGACGCGCTGCATTATATCAGTTGTGGTGGATAAGTAGACAAGTAGGCAGGTAGACCGGGGGAGGAGGGGAGCGGGAGACAAGGGCGGGTGGGCAGCAAGTTGCAGGTTAAAGGCTGGCTCTCCGCGACCCTGCTCCTTTCCCTAGTTGCGCCACAGCCTCTCAGCCTCCCGGTCTACCAATCTCCCAGCCTCCCAGCCTCCCGGTTTCCCGGCCTACCCTCCTCCCCATCCTTCCAACCCCGCCTTGACCGCGCTCACGAAAGCGTCGGCAGTGGCCCCGTCCAGGATGCGATGGTCGAAGGTGAAGCTGAGATAGGCGACCGGGCGGATGGCAATGACATCGTCGGCGTCGGGCAGGAGGGGGTGGCCGCGACTGATCACCACCGGGGCCTTGTGGATCTTGCCCACGCCCAGGATGCCCGCCTGCGGCTGGTTGATGATCGGTGTGGCCAGGAGGCTGCCGCCGGCGCCGTGATTGGTGAGGGTAAAGGTGCCGCCTTGGATGTCATCCGGCGCCAGTTTGCCGCTGCGCCCGCGCTGGGCCAGGTCCTCGACCGCTCGCGCCAGGCCCAGCAGGTTGTACGAGTCGGCGTTTTTGATCACGGGCACGATCAGGCCGTCGGGGATGGCGACGGCGACGCCGATGTGGATGCCCCGGTGCACGACGATGCCTTCCTCGCTCCAGGAGCTGCGGGCCAGCGGATGCTGCTTGAGGGCGGCGACAATGGCGGCGACGAAGTAGGGGGTGAAGGTGAGGTTAGCGCCGTCGCGGGCGAAGGCGTCTTTGTGGGCATAGCGGTGACGCACGACCGCGGTCAGGTCGCAATCAAAGACGGTGGTGACATGCGGCGAGGTGCGCTTGGAGGCGACCATGTGTTCGGCGATGAGCCGGCGCATGCGGCTGAGGGGGCGGAGCTCGGGGAGGGGGGACGCAGGGAGGGGGGGAGCGGGAGACGCAGGGAGGGAGGGGGCGGGGCGGGCGGAGAGATAGGCAAGGAGGTCTTGTTTGCGGATGCGGCCTTTGAGTCCGGTGCCCTGGATCTGAGCCAGATCGATCCCGTGCTCCGCCGCCAGCCGCGCCACCACCGGGCTGACGAAGCCAAGAGCGGTCGAGTGTCCGGGCGACATGGTGACGGGGCGATCGGGTGACGCCGCCCCGACCTGATTGGAGGTGACAATCTGACCACTTTCACCTTCGCCCCCATCTTTCTGCTCACCAACACCCTTGCCTACTTGTCTACCTGTCTCCCTGTCTACTTCCCCCGCCTCGCCAATGACCCCCAGCACGGTTCCGGCGGGAACGGTGGCGCCGGCCGGGACGAGGATCTGCAAGAGGAGGCCGGCGGCCGGGCTAGGAAGTTCGGTGTCGACTTTGTCGGTGGAGATTTCGAGCAGGGGGGCCATTTTCTGCACGCGCTCGCCCTCGGCCGCCAGCCAACGGCTGACCGTGCCTTCGACGACGGTTTCGCCCAGTTTGGGCATGAGGATTTGGGTGGGCATTGTCACACTCTTCATCATTCTCCCTCACAACACGTATCCGCCAGCAACACCTGCCCTTCCGCCGCCTCGCCGCCGGGCAGCAGGTGCAGGTGCCCGCCATAGGCCGCCAGCAAATGGGTCGGGGTGAGGACCTGGGCCGGGGGGCCAAAGACCACCAACCGGCGATTGAGTAACATCATACGGTCGAACTGGGCCGCCGCCTGGTCGAGATCGTGCGTGGCCACCAGGACGGTGATGCCCAGGGCCTTGAGCGCGTCCAGCACCTCGAAGATGGCCTGCTGGCTGGGCGCGTCCAACCCGTTCAGCGGCTCGTCCAGCAGCAGCAGTTCGGCCTCCTGCGCCAGCGCCCGAGCCAGAAACACGCGCTGCTGCTGTCCGCCCGAAAGCTCGCCGATGCGCCGCTGCGCCAGATCCTGCATTCGCACACGCTCCAGCGCCGCCTCCACCACCTGCCAATCGTGCTTGTGCGGCCAGCGAAACAGCCCGATCTTGCCGCTGCGCCCCATCATCACCACATCCGCCACCGTCACCGGAAAGTTCCAGTCTACCTGGCTGCGCTGCGGCACATAGGCCACACACAGATGTTCGCCCGGAGGCTGCCCGAAGATGCGGAGCGAGCCGGCCGTGGGCCGCAACAGCCCGGCGATCACTTTGAACAAGGTGCTCTTACCGGCGCCGTTCGGCCCCACCACCGCCACACGCTCACCCTGCCCCAGTTCGAAGCTGACCCCATCCAGCGCCACGGCGCCATCGTAGCGCACACTGACGCCGTCCAGAACCAGCGAGGGGGCGCCAGACAGATGCAAGGCGGCGGTGTAGCGAAGATGGTGGAGGGTTTGCATGGGAAGGGGCGCCGATGAAACCGGAGTGGCGGGGATTTTCTTTTGGATACGGATGTTACGGATGAACACGGATTTGCATAGTGCGATCTGTGTTGATCGGTGTCAATCCATGTCCTAACCTAAGCCGGTTGGCAGTCGGGGCACAGACCGTAGGCTTCGAGCACGTGGCCGTGGATGCGAAAGCCGGTGCGGGCCTCCAATTCGGGGATCAACGGCGTCAGGCCGCACGAGTCGAACTCGAACGAGCGTTGGCAGCGGGAGCAGACCAGGTGATGATGCGCACCGGTGGGCGTCAGTGTATAGCGCACGACCGGGCCGCCGAGGGTGGCCACCTGGCAGACGCCCAGCCGCGTCAGCAAATCCAGCGTGCGGTAGACCGAGGCCCGGCTGATCTCGGGCGCTTGTGCTTGCACCGCCTCCACCACCTCGGGCGCGGTCAGATGGGCGCAGCCGGCCAGAGCCTCGACAACGGCGCGGCGCGCGGGCGTCAGGCGGGAATCGGACCCGCGCAGGGCTTGGAAGGCAAGATCAGAGGGTTGGGACACAGAAGCGGCCGAGGGCAGATGAGATTTCGTCTCAATTATAGACAGAAGTCAGGGGGCCATCAAACGCCTGCCAGGGGTTGCTTCGCCAATGCCCTGATCAATGCTATACTGACGCTGTTATGAGCGCGCAACAGGTTGATTATAGCAACGAACTGCGGCGTTTTGCCATCTTCGGCGGTCTCACGCCCGAACAGATGCGCACCGTGCGCGTGCAACGACCGCCAACCGTCCGGCCAGGGATTACATTGTTCAAACAAGGCGACCTGATCACCGGCCTTTTTCTGATCTTGGATGGCGCCGTCGAGTTGGCGCACAGCAACGAGCAGGGCGTGGTTGATCTGAAACGCACGGTGGGGCCGGGACAGGTGCTGGGACGCATGGAATTGGACACACCCGACGGACAATTGGGCACGGCCAGGACCCTTCGCCCCACCGAGCTGCTATTCATCGACAAAAGCATCCTCCAGCAACTTCGCAGCGCCTATGCGCCGCTCAGCAACCAGCTCGACCGCAGCGAAGTGATCGGCAACCTGCGCGCTGCTCCCTATTTTGCCCCTTTGAGCGACCCTGAGATCAAATGGCTGAGCGACATTGCCACCCTACGCACCGTGCCTGCGGACACGGCCATCTACCATCGCAACGAACGGGCGCAGGATGCCTTTGTTTTGCGCCAGGGTCGGGTGCGGATCGAGCCGACGAACGCGGGCGACGCCCGTTGGATCAGCGCCGGCTCGGTGTTCGGCGAACGCTCGGCCATCGAGACGCGCTATCGACAGGCCAACGCCATCACCGAGACCCTATGCCATCTCTTCGTCCTGCCGGCAGCCGACCTGCGCGCCGTCATCGAACGACACCCGCAGGGCGATTGGTTCAACGAACCGATCAACGTCGCGCAGTATTTGGGCCAAACCCCGTTCCTGCAGCAGCTTGACCGGGCCGAGTTGCGCCGTCTGGCCGGCTACACGATGCAGATCCACCTCAGCCAACCCTATCGCACCATTGTCCGCCAGGGCTTGGATGACGAGTATTTCTACGTCCTGGTGCGCGGTTCGGCCTCGGCCCAGGGCGTCGATGAGAAGGGCGCGCCCATGCAGCCCGTGCGCATCGAACGCGGCGCCACCTTTGGCGAGACATCCGTCCTCTTGGGCGACCCGGCGCGGGCGACAGTGGAGACGTTGATCCCCAGCGACTGGCTGCGCATCCAGCGCACCGACTTTGCCCGCTTTCTTGCTGCTCACCCCAGCGCAGAGGGCAAGCTCACCATCGATGCCGACACGCGGCGGCGGATGCGGGGCCTGCGGCGGATCTTCGAGTGGCAGGAAGAAGGGGAGATCGTTCTTCTGAAGACCTACCGGCATTGGGTGGTGCTGCTGCGCAACCTGCTGAGCACACTCGCCTTCATGCTGGCGCTCCTGGTCGGCCGTGAGGTGCTCATCCTCATCCTCAAGTTCGACGAACTCCTGGTTGACCTTGGCCTGGCCCTGGTGTTGGTATTCCCGGTCTTGGTGGCCATTTGGGTCATCATCGACTATCTCAACGATTACTATGTCGTCACCTCGCGGCGCGTCGCTCGCCAGGAAAAGCTGCTTCTCATCCGCGAACGCCGCTTCTCGACCCCGCTCGACAAGATCCAGGAAGTCTCGTTGGAGCGGCAGTTCTGGGCGCGCGTGTTCGGCTACGGGCACCTGCGGATCAAGACTGCCGCCACCGCCGGCGAGGCTCGACTCGATTTCCTGCCCAACCCCACCTTTGTCGACAAGTTGCTGCGCCAGGAATCGTCGCGCTCGAAGGTGGGGACTCAGGCCGCCAGCCAGGAAACCATTCGCCATCGTCTTCAGGATCGCCTCCACCTGGGCCTGGAAGAACGTTTGCCGCGGCGGGCGCTCCCGGCCGAAAGCATCGCGCCCGCTCTTGCTCATCCGGCCGGCCGTCGCCCCTCCTGGCGGCAGCGACTTGGCTTGCAGCAAGACACCGAAAACAAGCTGGTGTGGCGACGACACTGGTTGGGACTCGTTGCCGCCACCATCTTCCCCTTCTTTGCCACCCTGTTCATACTCGCCCTGGCGGTGCTCTTTTTCTCCGACGTCATTTCCGCCGGGATCGGCGGCCTGGCCCGTAGCTTGTTGAGCTTTCTGATCGGGTTTCTTCTCCTGACCAGCGGCGCCTGGCTGTGGTGGACGTGGGCCGACTGGCGTAACGACACCTATACGGTGGGTGATCAGTACGTCGAACGCGTCGAGAAAAAACCTCTGTTCTTCGACGAACGGCACACCGTCACCGCCCTTGAGCGCATCCAGAACGTCGATTTCCGCCGCCCCAACCCCTTTGCCTTCTTGTTCGACTTCGGCGACGTCTTCATCCAAACCGCAGCCGAGAAGGGCTTCATCACCTTCCGTTTCGTGCCTCAACCCGATCGCGTACAGACCGAAATCCTCCGGCGCATGGAACAATGGCAGGAGATGCAGATGGGCATCCGGCGCCGCCAAAGCCAGAACGAGTTGGAAGATTGGTTCGAGGCTTACCACCAGCTGGTGCTACACGATTTCATCCGCACCTGACCTGCCGACGCGCTCGCTTCTGATCTCCTTATACACCTTGGCCAAACTCTCGCCATACACATCCAACTGCCAGGAACAGAACCAACCAAAGGGGGTCAGTTCCACCCGATAGCCGGTAGCGCGCAGCCGCTCGGCCAGGTCCAACAGCAGGGCTTGGGCAAAAACGGGGTCGGCGTTCTCGCCGCCCAGGTGGGTAAAGGTGTGGAGGACGATGGTGGAAAGCGAGCGCTTGTTCGCCAGCCATTTCAGATGTTTCAGACTCTGGCGAAAGGCGCTCTCGCGATTGGCCTCGTCCCGATTCTCGATGTGGATGAAAGCGACCACGGCCTCGGTCACAGCCCCGGCCTGGGCGGCGGGCGCGTCGGGCAGCGTCTGGCTGTGGGGCTGCCAGGCAAACGAACGGGCGAGGAAAATGAGGAGGCGCATGAAAAGCGGCGGGTGGGTTGACTGTTGACTGTTGATTGTTGACTTCTGACTACTCCACCTTGCATCTTCACACCGCATTATACCCGCACTATGCTATCATCCCACCATGTCTGAACCCGCCTACGGCGCCGACCCCGACCGCTATCAGTACATCCCGCGCGTCCTCGTCATCGTTGCCGACGGCGACCGGGTGTTGCTCATCCGCCGCAGCCAGCACAAGCGCCTGTGGCCGGGCAAATACAATGCACCCGGCGGCCATGTCGAGGCCGGCGAGGACCCCTACGCCGCGGCCTTGCGCGAGCTGGCCGAGGAAACAGGGCTGCAGCCGGGGCCGATGCGGCTGGCCGGGCTGATCATCGATGTCACCGGCGCGCTCAAGCTCGACATCCTTGTCTTCGTCTACCAGGCCGAGGTGCAAGGCGCTGCCACCCTGCAAGCCGGGCCAGAGGGCGAGCCAATGTGGGTGGGGCGGGGTGAGATGGCCGGCCTTGACTTGCTCCCCGACCTGCCGCACCTCCTGGCCCTGACCCTAGACCAGCCCCGGTTCTTCTATCTCTACAAGACGCCCGGCCCGGATGGCGGCGAACGCGTCGAGACGCGGATGGTGTAGAGGCGCGAAACACCTGACGGGTTTCACAAAACCTGTCAGGTGTTCCTGCAACCTGTTCTAGATCATATGCAAGGGGCCGGGGTGGGGGCATAATGGGGGTTGGCTGCTGCTTGCCGCCTAATCGTTGCCGTTCAATCCCCTGTCATCGGAGTTCACCCACTATGGACATCAGCCTACCCAGGGAGCGCCGCCCCGACGAGTACCGCGCTGCCCTGGCGCCCTCCGGCGTCGAGACCCTGGTCAAAGCCGGCCATCGCCTCTTCATCGAGCACAACGCCGGTGAGGGCGCCGGTTTTTCGGACGAGGATTACAGCGCCGCCGGCGCTCGCATCGTCTACAGCCAGGAGGAAGCCTACGGCCGCGGCCAGTTGGTCGCCAAAGTGGCCCGGCCCACGGTCGAAGAACTGCGGTTGATGCACGGCGACCAGATCCTGGTCGGCTTCTTGCACCTGGCGGCGGGGCGCCGCGACAAGGTGGACATCCTGCGCGCCCGCAATGTCTGCGCCATCGGCTGGGAAACGGTGGAACGCGACGACGGTTGCCTGACCGTGCTGCAGAGCATCAGCGCCATCGCCGGCCGCCTGATGCCGCAGATCGTCGGTCGCTACCTGCAGAGCAACGAAGGCGGGCGCGGCGTCATCCTCAGCGGCACCTACTCCGTCCCGCCGGCCGAGGTGGTCATCCTGGGCGCAGGCACCTTCGGCACCGAGGCGGCGCTGGCGCTGGCCGGCAACCGGGCCTCGGTCTATGTGCTCGATGTCAACGCCGACGCCCTCATCCGCTGCCACCACCGGCTGGCCGGGCGCGGCATCACCATGGCCATGACCGACGCCAACCTGCGCAAAGTCGTCGGCTTTGCCGATGCCATCATCGGCGCCGTCTATGTGCCTGGGCAACGGGCGCCGGTGGTTCTGCGCCGCGAACATCTGCGCATGATGCGCCCGCGCTGCCTCTTTGTCGATGCCAGCATCGACCAGGGCGGCTGCGCCGAGACCAGCCGTCCCACCACGCACAGCGACCCCACTTACACCGAAGAAGGCATCATTCATTACTGCGTGCCCAATATCACCAGCCTGGTCGGACGAACGGCCACCCACGCCCTCTCCTACGCCACCGTCCCCTACCTGCTGGCCCTCGCCAACCTGGGGCTGGAGCGGGCCTTGGCAACCTATAGCGAGCTGGGGCGGGGGGTGAATGTGCGCGAGGGGCAGCTCGTCCATCCCGGTCTCACCGCCGCCACACGGCCGGAGGCAGAACGATGAGCGCCTGGACACGCATCTACGAATCGAAAATCACCACCGCCGACCAGGCAGCGGCCGCCGTGCCCAATGGCGCCAACATCTTCCTCACCGGCAACTGTTCGGTGCCCCGGCGCCTGCTGGGGGCGCTGGTCGACCGCGCCCGCGCCGGTCAGGTCGAGGCCTTGCGCATCCACCAGGTCCTGACCATCGGCGACGCCGATTATGTCTCGCCTGACCTCGAAGGCAAGATGCGGGTGAACACCATGTTCGTCAGCCCCAACGTTCGCCAGGCCGTGAACGAGGGCCGGGCCGACTTCACGCCGGTCTTTCTCAGCGAGATCCCCGGCCTGTTCAAGCGCGGGATCGTGCCCCTGGACATCGCCTTCGTCCATCTCTCCCCGCCCGACGAACACGGCTTCTGCTCCTATGGCATCGAAGTGGGCCTGACCAAACCTGCCGCCGAGTCGGCGGCGATGGTCATTGCCGAGGTCAACGACCGTATGCCGCGCACCCTGGGCGATAGCTTCATCCATGTTTCCAAACTGACCCACGTGGTGCAGGTAGATTATCCTCTGGTCGAGCTGCCGCAGGGCGAGCCGGGTGAGATGGAAAAGGCCATCGGTATGCATGTAGCCGAGTTGGTGCCCGATGGCGCCACCATGCAACTAGGCATCGGCGCCATCCCCGATGGTGTGCTCTACTTCCTGCGCGACAAACGGCATCTGGGCATCCACACCGAGCTTTTCTCGGATGGCGTGGTTGACCTGGTGGAGCGCGGGGTGGTGACGAACGAACGCAAGTCGCTCCATCGCGGCAAGATCATCTGCGGCTTCATCTTGGGGTCGGAACGCCTGTACCGCTTTGTCCACGACAACGCCATGGTCGAGTTCCACCCTCAAGATTATGTCAACGATCCCTTTGTCATTGCCCAGAATGAGGCGATGGTCTCGATCAACTCGGCCATCGAAGTCGATCTGACCGGGCAGGTGTGCGCCGATTCGATGGGTCACTATTTCTACAGCGGCGTCGGCGGCCAGCTCGATTTCGTGCGCGGGGCCTCGCGCAGCAAAGGCGGACGCCCCATCATCGCCCTCCCCTCCACCGCCAAAGACGGCGCCATCTCGCGCCTTGTCCCGGCCCTGAAGCCCGGCGCCGGCGTGGTGACGACGCGCAACGATGTCCACTACGTCGTCACCGAATATGGCGTCGCCGATCTCTACGGCAAGAGCATCCGCCAGCGCGTCGAGGCGCTGATCGCCATCGCCCACCCCAATTTCCGCGCCGACTTGCGCCAGCAGGCGCGCGCACTGCACTACCTCTGAGTTCTTGGCTTCGGCTTCAGTTCAGACTCGCCAACACATCCTCCGGCGTCAGCAGGCGCGGGTCGCGGAAGAGTTTGTTCACCTGGCTGGCGAAGACCATCGATTCGGCCATGACGCGGCGGGCGGGGCCAGCGACCACGATTTGCCCCTCGGCCATCAGCGCCACCCGGTCGGCGGCGGCGGCGGCCAGTTCGACATCGTGCGTGGCCATGATCACGGTCTTGCCCTCGGCCCGTAGGGCCTGGAGGAGGGCGGCCAAGTTGTGCTTTTGGATGTAGTCGAGGCCGCGGGTAGGTTCGTCAAGCAGGATGAGGTCAGGGCCAGAGACAAGGACGGCGGCCAGGGCCAGGCGCTGTTTTTCGCCCACCGAGAGGTCGCGCGGGTGGCAGGCGGCCAAATGGTCGATGCCCAGCCGGGCCAGCAGGGCCAGATCGGCGGCGGGGTCAGGCGCAAGGCCATGGGCGCGGCGGCTGTAGGCAAGTTCACCGGCGGTCGTTTCGGCAAAGAGCAGACGGTCGGGGTTCTGGGGAACGTAGGCGATGCGGGAGGCCAGCTGCTCGGTAGCGACGCGAGCGGCGTCCTGGCCCAGGACTGTCACCTCGCCCTGGGCCGGTTTGAGCAGCCCGACCAAATGTTTGAGCAGCGTGCTCTTGCCGCTGCCATTGCGCCCCATGATGGCCAGGAACTCGCCGGGCGCGACCTCTAGGCTGACCCCGCGCAGGGCTTCGACGCCATTGGCGTAGCGATGCCATAGCCGGTCGACGAGCACGGCCGGGGCGCGACCGTTGGGCAGGGGCGCCGGCGACAGGTCGGGCGGATGCAGGTGCTCTTTCAGGGCCAGGGCAAAGCGGCGGCCGTCTTTGATCGTCAGAGGCAGGGGCTCCCAGGCCAGGGCCTTGCCCAGGGTGATGAGCGGCGGGGTGAGGGGAACCTGAGCCAGCACCTCAGCCGGCCGGCCGAGCACGGGCGGGCGGCCGGCTCCCGGCCAGTAGAGGATGTAGTCGGCATATTGCACCACTCGCTCCAGCCGATGTTCGGAGAGGACGACGGTGATGCCCAGGTCTTCGTTAAGCTGGCGCAGGGCCAGGAGGACTTCTTCGGCGGCCTGAGGGTCGAGCTGCGAGGTTGGTTCATCGAGGACGAGGAGTTGGGGGTGCAGGGTGAGCACCGAGGCGATGGCCACCCGCTGTTTCTCGCCGCCCGACAGGCTGCTGACCGGGCGGGCGCGCAGATGAGCGATGCGCAGCTGGTCGAGCACCTCTTCCACGCGCTTGCGCATCACATCCTGCGGCAAGGCCCAGTTTTCGAGCGAGAAGGCAAGTTCGTCCTCGACCATGTCCACCACAAAACCGGCGTCGGGGTCTTGGAAGACCATCCCCACCAGGTCGGACATGCCCTTGGGGGCCAGCGCCACCGGGTCGCGGCCATCCACCCGCACGCTTCCGCTCACCCGGCCGCCGTAGAAGTGCGGCGTCAGGCCGTTGAGGCTGCGCAGGAAGGTGGATTTGCCCGCGCCCGACGGCCCGATCACCAGGACGAAGGCGCCCGGAGGTAGTCGCAACGAGACGTCGGACAGGGTGGGGGCGGGGGCGCCGGTGTAGTGGAAGCTGAAGCGGTCGAGCGTGATCATGGTCGGAACCGGTAGCCTCAGCGCCCGGCGGCGGGGACGAGGAGGGCGGGGGTCAGGAGGAGGGCGGGGAGGAGGCCGAGCAAGGGATGGAAGGAAGGGAGCAAGGCGTAGGGTGGGTAGGGATAGTAGAAAAGCTGGCGGGGGGCCAGGAGGCCGACGATCAAGTAGGCGGCCAGGGCTAGAAGGCTGGCAGTGATCACAAGCGTGTCGGCCCGCCGCCAGAGCCAGCGCCGATAGCGGCTGCGGGGAAGGCGCTGACCCTGCCGCCGAAAGAGGAGGACGAGGAGGAGGCCGCCCGCCAGGATGAGCGCCAGGCCTGCCCAGCCGACTTGGGGGAGGAAGGAGCGGATCAGCAGCCCGGCCAGCAGCAGGATCAACCCCGCCACGAGGCCCGCCCCCGCCCACCGCCGCGCGCGGGCCGATTCCGCCCGGCCGACATGGCCGAAGCCACGCGCCTCCATCGATTCGGCCAACTGGATGGCGCGGTCGAGGCCGATGCCAAGCAGCGAGACGAAGAGCGGCTGCATGTCGGCCAGGCCGCGGGCGCGCTGGCCGCGCAGTCGCTGGGCCTCGCGCAGTTCGCCCCAGGCGGCCACCGTTTCGGGGATGAAAGAGACAGCAATACTGAGGGCGACGCCGGCCGGGAGGGCAAAGCCGGGGGTCAGGCGCAAGAGGGTATGGGGGCCGACGGCGCTGTTGAAGGCGCTGAAGGCCAGGATCATGACCAGGAAGCCGAGGGCGTTGCTCAGGCCGTAGAGGATGGCTTCGAGGGTAATGGGGCCGCCGATGAGGGGCCAGGAGGCGGGCAGGCTGAAAAGGCTGTAGTCGCCGGCGTGGGAGGTGAGGGCGTTGAAGGCGATGGTGAAAAGGCCGAGGTACAGGGCCAGGCGGACGACCGGTCTCCAGACGGCGGGGCGGGTTGCTGTGACGGCAGCACTCCCGCCGGCGGGCTGACGATGGACGAGGACGGCGAAGACGAAGCCGATACTGACGACGGCGACCAGCAGATAGAACGGATTGCGGGTAAGCAGGCCGATGCCGAACGCCGCTGCCAGCCAACTCATCCAGGCATAGGGATGGAAAGCAAGCGTCATGGCTCAGCCGGGCCGTTGCCGCAAGAGCGCCCAGGCGCCGGCAGCGATGACCGCGGCCAGCACCAGGACGAAGGCGCCAATGCTGACAAAAAGTCGCGCCGGGTTGGCCGCCTCGCGCCGGGCCGGGGCAGGGGTGAAGACGGGCACCGGCCTGGCCACCTGGCCGCCCCCAAGGGCGGGCGTGACCAGCGTGATCGAGGCGGGTGTGGCGGTCGCGCCCGGTTGGGGTGGGGGGGTGGCGCTGGTCGCGACTGTGGGCGGGATGGATGTTTCCGCTGCGGTTGGGGTGGGTGTATCGCCAGAGGCGGGCGTGGCTGTGGTGGCGGCAGGCAGCACTTCCAGATAGACCGAGGCGCGCTGCTGGTCGGCGCCCTGTACCGCCCGCAGGTTGTAGAGAGTGTCGGCGCCTGGGCAGACGCTAAGGGCCGAGACCAGGGCGACGCTCTGTTCGGGCTGGTCGCCAAGCTGCAAGAAGGCGGCGGCGGCGCCTTCGATGCGCCAACGCAGGGTGGCGCACTGGCCGGCAGTGATGCTTTCCGGTTCGACGAACAGGCTGGCAGTGATGGCGGGGGGAGTGGCGCCGGGGATGGCAGTAGCCGTGGG
>CAYWPZ010000022.1:0-29026 GCA_964460135.1 uncultured Caldilineales bacterium
GGACCGTTGTACGGGAAGTATTGAGTTTGGAAGGACCTGGCAGGCCCTGCGATGGCGCCATCGCAGGGCCTGCCGGGTCTTTGTTATCTGCTACTCGATGAGGGGCGCGCCACAGCGAACTCCGTCCGGCACGGTTCTTGCCGAAAGAGTGTGGTAAGGGAGGCTCGGCCTCTACCGTGGCAGCGGGGAAAGGGAGGGCGCAACACGTCTCAAGCGAAGCATGTTTTACACTCACCATTGCCAATCTACTCGACCGCGCCCATCATCTTGAGCGCCAATTTCTGTGCATCGGTCAAGCCCTTGATGCCGGAAATCTCGAGCCGTTCGTACGGGCGGTCGCGGCGCAGCGTCCCCACATGATCGCCGCTGTCCATCTGCCAAATCTGGATCGCTCCATCGTCGCCGCAACTGGCGAGCCAACGACCGTCAGGGCTGGTTCGCAGCACTTGCACCGGTCCTTCGTGCCCTGGTCGCGACAGGATGCATTCTCCATTGTGCGGATTCCACCAGCGGAGAAGGCCGTCACTGCCCGCACTGACCAAGCGTTCACCGTCCGCGCTCCAGGCAACGCCCGAGACCAACTCGTTTGGTTCGTCAAGCGTGCGCATCCGCTGCCAACTCTGGGTGTCCCAAATCACCAGCTGGTCGCTCCCACGTCCCCAACTGCCTGAGGCGAGGCGCGTGCCGTCGGTAGCCCAGGCAAGGGCTGTCACCATGCCGCGATGTCCCTGTAGCGTGGCGCACAGAGAATAATCACCGCTGTTCCAGACGAGAATTGACCCTCCCTCGCTTGAAGCAGCGAGATACCTGGCGTCAGGACTCCATTCCACGCTGCGAATTCGAGGAGGCGCATCGGCGCGCCCAACGCGTTGGAGGGATCGAGAGCGCATGTCGTAGACAAACACGCCCTGCCGCTGAGTTGCCACAGCAAAGCGTGCGCCGTCCGGACTCCACGCCGTTGCGAAAAGCTGTGCATCCACCAATGCAGTATCCCTCACCACCCGCTCACTCGCAGCCTTGGCGACATCCCAGATTCGGATCGTGTTGTCCTCGCTGCAGCTCGCCAACCACCGACCATCAGGGCTCCACGAGACGCCCCAAATGATCGCCTTGTGACCGCGCAGCAGATGAAGCGGAACACACTGTGCGACATCCCAAATTGTCACCAACCCATCATTGCCTCCGCCTGCAATATGCGCGCTGGTCGGACTCCATGCAACATCGGACACACTGCGCGCAAAACCCTGCCAGTTTCGGATGCACTGGCCAGTAGTCATATCTAAGACTTGCATGCCGCCATCGTAATAGGCTAAATCCAGAGTGCTACCATCTGGCGAAAAGGCAAGCGCGCGCACAGGCGCTATCCTTCCATAGAACGTCGTGCGCTGCTTGCGCTGCTCGACATCCCAGACCCAGAACGCACGTTCCAGCTCGCCCGACGCCAGATAGCGTCCGTCTGGACTCCACACCAGGCCCTCATTGCGCGCCTGAATGGGAATGCTCTCCTTTTGCCTTCCACTCTGCACGTCCCACAGTCTAACGCTCCTATCCCAACTCGCGCTGGCGAGCGTTTGACCATCCGGTGAAAATGCCAGTCCTCGGATCGGGCTGCTGTGCCCGTCGAGGGTCTGGATCGGCACGGGCTTGATCCGTGCCGAATCAGCACCCGCTACTTCCCAAAGGCGGATGCGCGCATCATGTCCCGCGCTGGCCAGAACTCCTCCATGAGGACTCCAGGAAACACAAAACACCGGCCCCATATGCTCACCCAGGGTTTGGAGCAATGCACCGTTTCTCGCATCCCAGATATGAACCTGGCCATCTGTCCCGCCGCTCGCGAGGACGCGCCCATCCAATGAGAATGCCAATCCCATGATTGCATTCAGCACGGGGCTTGTCCAAAGCAGAGCGCCGGTGGCCGTGTCCCACGATTTGATCACACCGCCCCAACCGCCTGTGGCAAGGCGCTGCTCATCCGGGCTGAACGCGATGGCGCTTACTACGGTGTTGTGCGCTCGCCATGTGCGCAGCAATCGTTGCTTCGTGTACGCCCAAAATTGGACCTGCCCTTGCCTGTCGCCTCCCGCCCAATACGTACCATGCCTGCTGAAGGCCATAGCCCAAATCGTGTCGGACACCGACGTGAACATTGCGTCGCGCAGGTTTGCCTCAGCCAGACTCGTGTCGTGCAGGTTCACGCCGCGCAAATCCAGGTTGCGAATAGAGAGCTGACGCAGATCAAGCCCGGACAAATCGCCGCGCAAGGAGCGCAGCAGTGCCAGCAAATTAGCAGGCGCATAGCCCTGATGCTCGTCGCTCTGCCCCCGTAACGGCTCCAGCAGAGCGAGCAAGTGCGCTTCTAAGGCCGCAGGGTCTGGGAACAAAGAATGCAGACGCGCGAGCAGTGGAGTCACAATCAACCGCACCTGCGCCTCTCGTATATATTCTTTGCCGTTTGCCAGCTCCAAACCATGGTCAACCAAGATCTGCAGACGCCCGTGTTCGATCTCGCTTAGGGCCGCCCCGATGAGACGCGTCGTCGTGTATTCCAGTACGACCGATTGAAGGGTGAAACTGCCTTTCACCGCGCCGCGCTCGACCAGCGAGCGGCCGCGCAGCGTATCCAACGCTTCCACCACTTGTGCGCCGAGCAGCGGATTGACCAGCGCCGTGGCGAGCTGTGGCACTGTCACAGGCTCGCGCAGGGTTGCCAGCCACAGCATGACGCTTTCTTCCATGGCTGAGAGCCGCGCGAATTGTTCTTGCAGCAAGTAACGCACGCTGCCAAAAATCAGCTCCCCCTGTTCCAAAAAGGCAGCCACCTCACCCCCAAACAAATCTGCGATCGTCGGCGCTACGATTTTTAGTGCGAGTGGATTGCCGCCATACCGCTCGATCAAGCGTTCGCGTTCCAACGCATCGCCCATCACCTCGTTTTCTTGCAACAACAATCCACATGCCTCGGCATCGAGCTGCCCAAGATGCAACGACCGCACCGGGGTTTGACCGCCTTCGAGCGGCGCAACCGCAAGGGGTTTTTCGCGACTCGTGAGCAGGATGCAACTGCGGTGTTTGGTTTCGGCCGCGCGGCGCAACAAGCGTCCATAGCCCTCGTAAGTGGGAAGCATGCGTCCGCTGCTTTCCGCCTCTTCCATCACGCTTTCAAGGTTGTCGAGCACCAGCAGAATACGCCGTGTCCGCAGATGTTCAAACAGGAGCGTGAGCCGTCGTTCGAGGCTGTCCAGCACGATGGCCAGTGGTTCGCCCGCTAAGGTGCGGAGCAGTTCATCGAGCAAAGGTTCGCAGGGAGGCGCATCGCGCAGCGAGCGCCAAATCACGGCATCGAATTGATCGGCGACGCGGTGCATGAGCATGACGGCGAGCGCCGACTTGCCGATGCCGCCCATGCCCAGGACGCTCACGACACGACAGTGCTGTTCCAACAACCAATCGCTCAAGAGCGTGAGTTCGTCTTCGCGTCCGTAAAAGGTCAAGACCTCCGGCGCGTCTCCCCAGTCCCTGAGAGACCTCAGCTGGCGCTCTTCTGCGCCAACACTCGCTGATGACGATGCAGTGGCTGGTGCAGCCGATAAGTCGCGCTTCGGCTCGATGAGGCGCTTGAGCCAGGTTTCGTCCAGGGGCACACGGACGCGCGAGTTCTGCCACAAAACGCGGATTTCATCAGCTTCGAGTCCGCTGTGAAAGGCGTTATGCTGGAAACAGAGTTCGATGAAGTGCTTGAGATGCTGAGGCGAGGGACGACTGGAGCCGGCCTCCCAACCGACCACGGCCTGGCGCGAGACGCCCAGGAGTTCGGCCAGCCCGGATTGGGTCAAATTGCTTGCGGTGCGCAGAACAAGGATTTGCTGGCCGAAACCATAATCGCGATCGTGATACTCAGAGCGGCGCATGGCAACCTGCGTCTTTTTGGCTCCTCAGCACAGCGAGATGACAAGCGATGACAAGCGAGTTGTCAAGTCTTGCAGAGTGACTTTCAGCCGTTTCCTCTCTATCATCGTTCTTGAAAGATGCACCCAAGCAAATTCACAGTCGTTCCAAAAACACAGCGAAAGAACTAACACCAACATCAGCAAACAGCCTTGATTCATGCTACCACACAGCACCCGCTGGGGCAAGTGAAGCCAAGGTTCAACGCAGGAAACTGCGAAATTTCCATCCCAATACCCATCCCAATACAAGGAGAAAAAAACAATGTCAACTCTCATCGTAGTAGGTTTCAAGAAGGATATGTTACGGGCTTCGAAAGTGCTGAACGAGCTCGTGGACATGAATTATGACTGGACCATTGATCTGGAAGACGCCGTCGCCGCCTATCGTGACTATAACGGCAAACTGCGGATCGATGCCAGTTACCAGATGACGACGGGCGAAGGAGCTGCCCTCGGCGGCTTGTTGGGCTCGTTGATCGGGCTCACACTGGGCGCGCTTGCTGCGCCGGTGACCGCAGGCGCCAGCGCCGTTGCTGCTGCGGGAGTCGTTGCAGCCGCTGCCGCAGGTGGGGCGCTCGGCGCCGCTGGCGGAGCCCTGGATGCGAAGTGGTGGAAAGATGACTTTGGCATTCCAGAAGGCTTTGTCCAGGATGTCGGCGCCCTGGTACAGCCCGGCGACTCGGCGATTTTTGCGCTGCTGCGCGCGGCCGACCTGACTGTCGTCGCCGCGCAATTTAGCAACTACGGCGGCACGGTGCTGTCGACCACACTGGACCCAGAGCAAGCGCAAAAAGTGGAAGAGCTTCTGAACGGCAAGGAGTAGATGGGACGTGGCAGATCGCAAGGTCTGTTTCGTGCCGAACCACCTTGACTCACGATAACAAGAAATCCAACCAATCAACCAACCAACCAATCAACCAATAGGAGAAACACGATGAAAACCTGGACCGAATTAGAAGCAGAGATGGAACCGCAACTGCGCCAGTGGGCGCAAGCGCTGGATCGGATGGAGGCAGAAGAAGCTGCCGAGGAAGCAGAGTTCGTAGCCAAAATCGAGACCGCCAAGGCGGACGCGAAGGCCAAACTCCAGGCCGAACAGGCCAAGATGCACGCTGACTTCGAAGCGAAACGCGCCGAGCTCGAGCACAACCTCGACGAAGCGGATCGCAAACTCGATGCCGCAGCCGATCGCCTGGATGCGGATATGGCGAAAGCGGAAAGCAAAGTCAAGACCGACCTGGAAGCGCAGCGCGCTAAGCTGAACGCGACCCGCATGAAGGTCAACACCCAGCTCAAGGCGACCTACGAAGCGCAGGTCAAGCACATCAAGGCTCAGATCACCGAATTGCAGGCGTGGGCGAAAACCACGGATGAAAAGATTCGCGCCAAGATCAATGCCGATCTCGAAGCCCTGCGCCAGAAAGCAACAGAAGTCGAGCAGCACGTCCGGAAGGCTCACGCCGAGCACGTGGCGACCTGGAACGCGGACAAGGCCAAGGTCGAACGCGCAATCGCGGACCTCAAGGCAGGGCGTGATAAGGCTAACGCCGATCTCGAAGAAGCGCGCGCAAAGGCCAGGGCCGAGTTCCAGTAGACCGCCAGATCCCTAAGCCGCGACGCGATTGAAAACCGAATACAGGAAAGACACCTTCGGCGGGATGTGATGAGCGTCCCGCCGAAGAATATGCAATTCTGTGGCCGGATCGGCGCCCGCAGGATTCCTGTATTCTTCATCTGCGACGGGTCTACGCCGTCTTGAGCAATCAACGGAGTATCCATGAGTACATTCTCACTGCAGCGCTCGAAGCGCCATGGCCAGCGATATCAAGAGATCGCCGATGTCCTCCTGCGACACGGTTTTGGCTATCTGCTCAAGAGCCTCGGACCCGAATGGGCACCACCGCGACACTCTCCTTCGCCAGTGGCTGAGCAGGATCTGCCAGCACATTTCAGGCAGGCGCTGGAAGAACTGGGGCCGACTTTTGTGAAGCTCGGCCAGGTCCTTTCCACACGCCCTGACTTGCTGCCTCCGGCCTACGTCGCCGAGTTGAGCAAGCTGCAGGATTCGGTGCCGCCCGAACCCTGGCAGGCGATACGGGACGTGATCACCCAGGAGATGGGACGCCCCCCGGAGGAGGTTTTTGCGTCTATCGACCCTGAGCCGCTCGGATCGGCCTCACTGGGCCAGGTATATGCTGCCACACTAGCCGATGGCGCCGAGGTGGTCATCAAGGTGCAGCGGCCCAACATCCGGCCAAAGATTGCGACTGACCTCGAAATCTTACAGGCGCTGGCGCCAGCCGCCCAACGGACCCCCGAGGGGCGGGTCCATGACTTCGTCGCCGAAGCTGACGACTTTGCCCACACGTTGAACAACGAACTGGACTATCGCCTGGAAGGGCGGAACGCCGATCGCTTCCGGGCCAACTTTGCCAGCGAGACTCACATCCACATTCCGCGTGTGTATTGGGAATACACCACCCCGCGCATCCTGGTGTTGGAGCGCATCCAGGGCCTCAAGCTCGACGACATCAAGGCCCTGGATGAGGCCGGCTATGATCGTCACCAACTTGCCGTGCACGCCGCCCGAATGATTTTCAAGGCAGTCTTGGAAGATGGCTTCTTTCAGGCAGACCCTCACCCAGGCAATTTCGTCGTGATGCCGGGCGAAGTGATCGGCGTCATGGACTTCGGCAAGATGGGATACCTCAGCGATAGAGACCGCTACAATGTGATCGGTTTCTACGTCAGCGTGATGTCCCTGGACGCCGATGGCATCGTTGACCTGCTCGTCCGCATGGGGGCAGCCGACAGCGAGGTAGATCGCAAGGGGCTGGCGCGGGATATCGAACGCGTTTTGTCCAATTACAACAACGTGTTGATCGGAGACATTCGCATCCAGGAGTTGGATGAGGTGTTGATGCCGATCATTGGTCGCTATCATTTACACCTGCCGCCGAATTTGGTGCTCCTGATTCAAACGTTGGCGATGATGCAGGGCGTTGCGATCACACTGGATCCCGACTTTGACATATGGGAGTTTTCCGAGCCGTATGTGCGACAAGTGACCTGGCGTCTGGCGCTACCGCGGCGCGGATGGGGTTACAAATTCTTCCGGCAGGGACAGGAGTTGAGCGATCTGTTCTCGAACCTGCCTCGCACTGCGAACCGTCTGGTCGAAAAGGCCGAGCGCGGGGAGCTGCTTCAGATCGGGCTGAAAGACACCGGCCCACTCTTGAAACAGATAGATCGCGTGGCAACCCGGTTGGCGCTGAGCCTGCTGCTGGCCGCTTTGATCATCAGCCTGGCCCTGCTTCTCTCGTTCACGGACGCGGGTAGCCTGCTGCAGGCGCCGGTCACGGCTGGCTTTGCTATGACGATTGCGCTGATCGTGTGGCTGTTTTTTTCGATTCTAAAGGGTACACGGTGAAAGATGCCCATGCGCTTGGTTAGGCTCAATTCTCACGCCCTTGACCGACAGCAAACGTAGACTGAAGTCAAGACGAAACCAGTAGTTTTTCGAAATCAGGATCCAAGTCGAATTTGGGCCAGAACCGCCTGATGATGGCATCGGGCTGGAGGTTGATGCGTTCGATGAGAGCCTTACAAGCCAGGAAGAGGTCTGACATGATTTTGTGACAGTGATGCTGAGTAACGTCCTCCCGTAGCCATTTCCACAGTCCCTCGATGACATCGTTGCCCAGATCACCGGAGTGGCAGTGCTCGAGACCATTCCCGACAGTGTGTTCGACCAGGCGACTGAAATCCGGCTGGTCGACCTACCGCCGGCTGAACTGGTGCAGCGCCTGCACGAAGGCAAGGTGTATGTACCCCGCCCAGGCGCAACGGGCGATTGAGAAGTTCTTCCAGCTGGGCAATCTCACGGCCTTGCGCAAGCGCTGCGCCGCACAGACAGCCTGCGCTATCTTGCTCTCAGAACCGCGCGCGGCATCATGGGCGTATTGGGTGTGGCCGGGTCGGAACAACGGCAGTCGCACCTCACTGCCGGGCGGCGCCGTCTGAGGGACGCCTTCGTCAGCCAGGCGGTGCTGGCCCTGGAGCTGGTCCCGTGTTCACCTGCGGCGGCCTGACGGCCGACCTGGCGACCCGGGTGTTGGCTACCGCCTACGAGGGGAATAGACCAGGATTTCCTGCTTGTCGCTGCCATTGTTAAGGTTAACGGAATTTGTGTAGATGGCCCCCCAGTGGTATACTCCCTACTAAACAGCAGGCCAGCAGCGCCAGACTTTCATTCCCACGACTGTTGTCACCAACACAGGCGAGTCACGTTGTTGCCAGCCATCCGGCGATTCTGCTCCCATAAATCAGAGGCAAATCGATCCAGGGGTGCGTGACGCGACTCCGCTTTTGAGTTGCTGCGGAACTGAGGCGCCAGTCGTGGGTTTCGTTGTTCGAGGAGGTGATCTCGCAGAAGATCAAGCTAAGTCCAGGTTTATGTCGCACAATGCGTCTTCCCTCGCCTTCAATCAGAACGATTGAGGGTCCAACCGTGTTTCCAAAGGAGGAAAAAATGAAACGGTTGATTCTTTTCTCATTTGTTGTGGTTTTTGCGATCCTCGTGGCTGCCTGCGCTGCGCCCTCGACACCGCAGATCATCAAGGAAACCGTGGTGGTGCAGCAGACTGTGCAGGTCGAGGTGACCAAGGTCGTCGAGCAGACCGTCGTGGTGGAGCAGACTGTGCAAGTGCAGGTCGAGGTCACGCCAACACCCGCGCCCACGGCTGCGCCCAAAATGATCATGGGCTTCCCCGCCGCCACTGAGCAGGAGGCCAAGACCGCCCAAGCCGCCTTCGAGGCCGCCGACAAGGGTCAGCCCGATCCGGCGTGGAAGGGGCAGTCGTTCACCATCGGCGTCTACTCGGCCGGTCAGCGCGGCGCCATCTCAGGGCCGACTTACTTCTGGCGCGGTAAGTTCGAAGAGCTGACCGGCGCCACCTATGACATCGTGGAAATACCATTCGCCGAAATGCGCGAGAAGATCTTCACCGACTTCCAAACCGGCGCCCACAAGTATGATGTCATTCTCAACTGCTCCAACTTCTATGGCGATTACATCGCCAACGACTTCATCCAACCCATCGACAAGTACTTCGACGATTCCCGTATGCCCAAGTGGGAGCCGGAGTCGGTGTCGCCGGCAGTGCGCAACCTCTTGCAGTGGAACGGGGTCTATTACGGCACCCAGAACGACCACGACGCGCAGGTGCTCTACTATCGCAAGGACATCATCGAGGATCCCAAGTGGCAGGCGGCCTACAAGGACGCAACCGGCGAAGACATGCCCGCGGCCATGGACACCTGGGAAGATGTGCTGAAGGTGGCCCAATTCTTCAACGGCAAGGACTGGAACGGCGACGGCGACCCGGATGACGGCATCACGCTGCACCTGAAGGTCGGCGGCCAGGGCTTCTTCCACTTCATGGCCCTCTCGGCGCCTTACGTCGTGCTCCCGGCCCCCGGCGATAACCCCAACCTGGTCACCAAGTATCACAACATCTACTACTTCGACCCCGATACCATGGAGCCGCTGATCAACTCGCCGGGCCATGTCAAAGCCCTGGAGATGTTGTTGGCGCTTTCCAAGGCCGGCCCGTCGGCCATGTGGGGGTGGAGCCTGGGCGAGGCCTGGGCCGACTTCCTCTCCGGCAACGCGGTCATGACCTTCTCCTGGGGCGATGTTGGCTCGTTGGCACAAGATCCCTCGCAATCGGTCATCCAGGGCAAACTGGGCGCCCGCGGTATTCCAGGCACCAAGAACCCCTATGACATGGAGAAAAAGGAGTTTCTGGACCTGGACACGCCGAACATGGTCGGCAACCAGGTGGGCTGCTCGTGGCACCCCGTGCTCTCCAAGTACGCCAAGAACCCCGACCTGGCCTACTACTGGATGGCCTGGCAGGCCACCCCGCCCATCAACCACTGGAACGTATACATGGGCTGGACGGGCGTCGACCCCGGCACCACCTACGACTGGTTCCCACCCTACGGCTCGGCCACCAGCGAAGAGTATGTGAATGGTGGTTATGATGCCGAAGATGCCAAAGAGTTCATCGGCTCGTTCCAGGACAACTTCTACAACTATCCCATCTTCCAGACCTACATCCGCATCCCCGGCACCACCGAGATGATGACGGCCTGGGACATCCACCTGTCAGAAGCGGTCACCGGTCAGATCAGCCCGCAAGAGGCCCTGGACCGAACCAATGACGACTGGAAGAACATCATCGACGAACAGGGCAAAGACACTCTGTTGCAGCTATACCAGGAATCAATCGGCTATTCGCCGCAGTAACCTGGTTGGCTCAAGCAAGGGGAGGGCTTTCGGGAATCGCGAGACCGGCAGGACGCGAGCCTGCAAGTCCTCCCCGCCTCAAGGGGCAAACGATGCAACAACGAACGCGCACCAAGTTTCTCTTCGTTGTGCCGGGGATCATCTGGGTTCTTTGCTTCACGATCTTTCCCCTGCTCTACTCGTTCCGTCTCAGCTTCATGCAAGCCAAGATGGGCACGCCTTCGCGCTTTGTGGGCATTCAGAATTATGTGCGCGCCTTCAATGACTATCGCGTGGCGGATGCGGCCTCGGTCACGATCTTCTTCGTGCTGTGCAGCGTCATCTTCACCGTACTGCTGGGTCTGGGACTGGCGCTGCTCTTCCATCGGGCGATGCGCGGGCAGCGCGCCTTTCGCGCCCTCTTTACCATGCCCATGTTCACGGCGCCGGTGGCGCTGGGCTACCTGGGCTTGACCATTTTTCACGAACAGGTTGGCGCCATCAACACGGTGCTCGCAGCCCTGGGCGTGCTCGATCTGCCGCGGTGGTTTTCCTCTGTCTGGTTGGCGCGGCTGGCCGTCGTTATCGTCGACGTCTGGCAGTGGACGCCGTTTTGTTTCCTGGTGCTTTTGGCAGGCCTGCAGGCGCTCCCCGACGAAGTCTACGAGGCCGCTGTCCTCGACACCTCGTCTGCCTGGGATACGTTTCGCCACATCACCCTGCCGTTGCTCAGCCCAGTGCTGTTCACGGTCGCCATCCTGCGCCTGGTCGAAGCCTTCAAGGTGCTCGACATCCCTTTCAGCATGACCAACGGCGGACCAGGGGCTGCCACACAAACCTATTCGTATTACATCTATCTCGTCGGCCTGCGCAACTTCAATCACGGTTACGCCTCGGCCCTGGCCTATCTCTTGCTGATCGTGATGATGGGTATTGCCACCTTCTTCTTCAACCGCATGCGGGCAAACTACGACTAAGGAGTTGCAACCATGGTTCAGCGCCGACCCTCGCCGCTCGTCAATGCCCTGTTGTGGCTCGTGATTTTCATCGCCACGGCCTGGTGTGTGTTCCCCTTCTATTGGGCCCTCGTAACGTCGTTCAAACCACAGTCGGTCATCCTCACCAAGCCCTCACTCATCCCCTGGCTCCAGTTCCAGCCCACACTCTTCAACTGGCAGAACGAGTTCACCACGCGCTGGCCCGAGATCAGCCGCGCCCTTGTCAACAGCTTGATCATTGCCACCGGCGCCGCCATCATCGCCGTAGCGCTGGGGACGCTGGCCGGTTACGGCCTGGCGCGTTTTCGGTTTCGACGTTGGTCGAACCGCAACATGACCGTCTGGTTCCTCTCGCAGCGCTTCCTGCCGCCGATCGTCACTATCATCCCCTTCTTCCTCCTCATCCAGAAACTTGGCCTCATCGACACCCGTCTGGGCCTGATCTTGGCCAACGCCACCTTCACGATGCCGTTCGCCGTTCTCACCCTGCGCGATGTCTTCAAGGATCTGCCCATCGAACTCGAAGAGTCGGCCTATGTGGACGGCGCAACCCCGTTTCAGGCCTTCTGGCGCATCGCCCTGCCCCTGGCGGCGCCGGCTGTGGCCGCAGCTGCCATTATCTGCTTTGCCTTTGCCTGGAACGAGTTTCTCTTCGGGCTGATCCTCAGCTACCAGAACGCACAGCCGATCACAGTTATCATCGCCGGCGTCGAACATACACAGGGCGTACAATTCCACGCCGTCGCCACGCGCCTCCTCCTGGCCATTCTCCCCCCGGCCATCCTCGCCCTCGCCGCCCAACGCTACATCGTGCGCGGGTTGACCTTTGGGGCGGTGAAAGGCTGATCGTCAAGCGCCGTCGATGGAGTTGACAAAACACTTCTTCAACATACAATCAAGCCATCAATCTTGTATGACTGAGGTGTTGCCACAATGACTGCCCGCACAACTGTCTATCTTGACGAATCACTTCTGAACCGTCTTCGCCGCTTTATACCGTCTCGGGGTCTCAGTTCGCTTGTCAACAAGCTGTTGTCCGAACAGGCCGCCAAGTTCGAGCAGGCCGAAATCAAGGCCTCGATGCGTGAAGGGTACTTGGCCACGCGCCAGGAGCGCCTGGAACTCAATGCAGAATGGCAGGTGGCTGACGGCGAAGGATGGCCCGCATGAGCGATCCGCGACGTGGCGAGATCTACTGAGTGAGCTTGGATCCCGCCATTGGCTCGGAGATTGCCAAGACGCGACCCGGTCTCATCATCTCGAATGATATTGGCAACCAATTTGCTGATCGAGTTATCGTCGCGCCTATCACATCGGCGGGAACATCAAGGGTGTATCCTTTCGAAGTGCGGATTGAAGTGGGTGAAGGCGGGGCCGACAAAGCTGCCATCCGTCTCAGCTTGGCGGTATAGAAAGTGACCCTCCTCGGCCTCGATATCGGCATCACCGGCTGCAAAGCGGTCGCGTTCACGCCCACAGGCGAGGCGCTGGCCCAGGCCTATCGCGAATACCGGCTGCGCCAGCCCTACCCCGGCTGGATGGAACTGGACCCCGAGGAGGTGTGGGAGGCGGTGGCCCTGGTCATTCGCCAAACGGCAACGGCTGAGGCCGTTACGACGAGGCCGATCACGGCCCTCAGTATCTCCACGCACGGCGAATCGGTCGTGCCCCTGGACGCACGCGATCGACCGCTGTGTGGCTTCATTAGCGCCATCGATACGCGGGCGGCGAAGCAGGCGCGGTGGTGGGCCGAGCACGTGGGCAAAGAGCGCATCTACCGGATCACCGGCATGCCGCTGCATCCGATGTACACCGTCAACAAGCTGATGTGGCTGCGCGCCTCCGACCCCGCCACCTATGACGCCGCCCATCGCTTCGTCTGCATGGCCGATTTCATCATCGGCCGCTTGGGCCTGCCCCCCACTCTGGACTACACCCTGGCCGCGCGCACCATGGCCTTCGATGTGAATCGGTTGGCCTGGTCAGACGAAATCCTGGCCCTGGCTCAAGTCGATGTCGGCAAGCTCTCGCGACTGCTTTCCCCCGGTGTGGTCATCGGCGAGGTGACAGCGTCGGTAGCGCAGGCAGTGGGCTTGCCCCCGCATGTGTGCGTCGTCACCGGCGGCCACGACCAGCCCTGCGGCGCCCTGGGCTGCGGCGCCATCAGCGAGGGCGTGAGCATGGATTCGACCGGGACGGTCGAATGCGTGGGGCTGGCCTCGCCCCGGCTGGTGCTGCGCGATGAATTGCTGGCCAGCAACCTGCCCACGGCCCCGCACACCGCCCCCGGCATGTACCTGACCCTGGGCTGGACCGCCACAGCCGGCGCTCTACTGCGCTGGTACCGCGACCAGTTCGCCCGCTTCGAGCAACAGGAGGCCGCCCGCCAGGGCGTCGATGTCTACGACCTCATGCTGGCCGAAGCCGAGCCGGGGCCATCGCCGGTGCTGGTGCTACCGCACTTCGTGGGCAGCGGCACGCCGGCGCTGGATGCCGCCTCCAAGGGCGCCATCGTCGGCCTCGACCTCAGCACCACGCGCGGGCAGATCCTGAAAGGCATCCTCGAGGGCGTCAGCTACGAGACCAGGCTGAGCCTGGAGGCGATGGCGGCGGCCGGGATCGTGGTGAACGAATTGCGCGCCTATGGCGGCGGCGCCCGCTCGCCGTTGTGGCTGCAAACCAAGGCCGACATCTTCGGCAAGCCGGTGGTGGCAATGGATGTGGCGCAGGCCCCCTGCCTGGGCGCCGCCATCCTGGCCGGCGCGGCCACGGGCGTCTTCGCCAGCGTGCGCGAAGGCGTGGCCCAGATGCTGCGTCCGGGCCGCCGCTACGAGCCGGACGCCGCCATGCATATCCGCTACCTCGAAAAAGCCGCCCTCTACGCTCAACTCTACCCCGCCCTTGCCGCCCTCAATCATGCTTTTTAGCCTGCAAAGGGCGCGAAGGAGCGCGAAGAAAAACCTTTGCGCCCCTTCGCGTCCTTCGCGGATCATCCGCAAGCCCTCGATCCGATCGGCAAAGGACGCCGAGGAACGCGAACCTTTTCTTCGCTCTTCGTGTGCATTCGCGTTCTTAGCGGATCACCCCAGACCCCTCGCCAGGAGAACTCCCACATGCAACGTTCCCAGATCAACGCCATCATGCGCGACGCCATCGCCTTCATGAACAAGCACCAATTCCACCTGCCGCCGTTCGCCTTCTGGCGGCCGGACGACTGGCGACACAAAGGCCCCGAAGTGCGCGAGATCGTCGAGCGCGAGCTGGGCTGGGACATCACCGACTTCGGCGGGGGCCAGTACGAGAAGCTGGGTCTGTTCATCTTCACTATCCGCAACGGCAACCCCGCCGACCTGCCCAAAGGCGGCGGCAAGCTCTACGCCGAGAAGCTGCTGATCGTCGATGTCGATCAGATCACGCCGTTTCATTTTCACTGGCGCAAGACCGAGGACATCATCAACCGCGGGGGCGGCCACTTGCTGCTGCAACTCTACAATTCCACGCCCGAGGGCGGGCTGGCCGACACGGACGTAGTCGTGAGCACTGATGGCGTCGTCCGCACCCTGCCGGCGGGCGGGATCGTCTCCCTCGCGCCGGGCGAAAGCATCACCCTGACCACCGGTCTGTATCACAAATTTTGGGGGGCCAAAAGCCGGGTGCTGGTGGGAGAGGTCTCGTTGGTGAACGACGACAACACCGACAACCGCTTCCTCGACCCCATCGGCCGTTTCCCTACCATCAAGGAGGACGAAGCGCCGCTGCACCTGCTGGTCAAGGATTACGGTCGTTACTACCGCAGTTGAGGCTCAGAACTCGTCATCCTCATTTGCGGCCCGAATCTCGCTTGCCGCCAGATGCCCCCACACCGCCAATACCTCCGGCCCGGCCCCTGCCGCTCGCAAGCAGTCCGCCACCAGACTCGACTCCGACTTGAGATCGGGAAACACCAGCAAGAGCATCGCCAGGTCGCGCCAGATAGAAAATAACTGTCGCCCCGTCAAATGAGCATGGGCATCGACGCCATCGTTTCCGGTCACCTGCGCCTGGATATCATCCCCTTCGGCCGCCCGACCTACGAAGCGATACAGCAGGCTATCGGTAGGACAAACATCCTACATTGGTAATACCAGATCTGCTGAACGACCGCAGCGGGCAGTTGCCGGCGATGGGCGTGAGGACTGAACCCTATCGTCTACCAGCCATCGTCAGGCCAGAAGCGGAACCCATGGTTTCAAGCTGACCTTGAGTTTAGAACATGGACATGAATAGGTTCGCTCTTGCCCTTCAGCTCGAGCTGCCGTTCCTCCAGGGCGCCGAAAGCGATCCCAGCCGCCCGGTAAGCGGCATCGCTGATCAGGATCTCGCCAACACGCGCGCTGGATGAGAGGCGAGCAGCCGTATTCGCCGCATCGCCGAGAACCGTAATATCGCTCGCCCCTGATTCGGAACCCACCGAACCTACGAAAGCAACACCGGTATGCACGCCCACCCCCAACGGAATCCAGGGGCCTTCGGGCTGGCGGTGGCCGGTGGCGCGCAGGATCTCCTGTGCGGCTTCGATGGCGCGGCGCGCATGCTCGGGGCCGGCAAGCCCAGGCACATAGAAGGCTGCCGCTTGATCGCCGATGATCTTGTCGATCAAAGCATCACTTTGCGCCATGATTTGGGTGGCCGTGTTGTAAAAACGATCGATCAGCCGGCTGAATTCGGTTGGCGACATACGCTCGGCCAGCGCGGTCGAGCCGCGCACGTCGGCGAAGAGCAAGGATAGTTCCACCTCGGCCCCACCCTGATGTTCTTTGGCAAAGACCTCGCAGACATTGCACAGTAGAGGGTTCATGTTCGAACGCTGCTTACCGAAAACGTGTCTGACAATGGCGCCGCCGGGGCCGGTAAAAGGCGCAAAGCAGTTCTTGCAGCGTGGCGAACTGGGCAAATGGCGGAAGAGGCGGCGCTGCCGCTCTGCCTGTTCATTGCCCGTCGTCAGGTAGCTTCGCCAGAGTTCTTCGGTCTCCTTTTCGCTTCGCATGGGCTGATTCTGGATCGAGGGTGAGGTGGTCAAACTGATCGAACGTTCGAACGAACACAAGCATAACGTGGGCGCCAGCCGGCGTCAAGCAGCCGCAAAGAGGCTGTCCCAAAAGGTCTGGTCGCCAAGACCATCCTATCCCTCCCCCGCTGCAATTTCCCCCTCCTGCACAAGTACGCTACAATGCCGCCGCGCGTGCAGCGCAAAGAGGCTCACGGCAACGATGCCGGGGAGGGATAGGTCCAAGATGTGAGGCGCGATACCCGGCCGCCCTCGACACACGTTTCTCGGCTGCAAAAAACCAAACTGATCTTCAATTCGCCGCGTTAGAAACGCAGACTACGGAAGTCTGATGCAAACTCTCGTAGGCTTTGTTCAATCTTTTTTGATGGAGCTTTTTCGCCATGAAATCAAACGGCCATGACCCCGCCTCATTCCCCTACCCTGGCGTCGCCATCACCACCGATGGCAGCGGCGCCGTAAGTTGGGTGGAGACACACATCACCCAGGGCGCCTGCGCCTATCCCATCACCTCGTCTACCGTCATGGGCGGCAACTATGCCCAGGCCGTGGCCAACGGCCAGAAGAATCTGTGGGGCGACCCACTCATCTTCATGGAGCCGGAGTCCGAGCACTCGTCGGCCTCGGCCGCCGAAGGCTTCGCCCTGGCCGGCGGCCGGGTGACGAACTTCACTTCGGGCCAGGGACTGATCCTGATGAAGGAAGTGCTGTATGTCATCTCTGGCAAGCGGCTGCCGGTGGTCTTCCACATCGGCGCCCGCGCCCTCACCAGCCACAGCCTCAATGTCCACGCCGGGCATGACGATGTCATGGGCGTAGCCGACACGGGCTGGGGCATACTTTTCGCCCGCAATGCCCAGGGCGCCGGCGACCTGGCCCTGATTGCGCGCCGGGCCGCCGAGGACAGTGAGACACCTTTCTTCAATTGTCAGGATGGCTTTCTGACCACACACACGATCGAGAACGTGCTCCTGCCCGAGCCGGATTTGATGAAGCAGTATATCGGCAACCCCGCCGAAAAACTGCGCAACCTGATGGACCCCTCGGCCCCGGTCATGTCGGGCGTGGTGCAGAACCAGGACAGCTACATGAAGGGTAAGATCGCCCAGCGCTACTTCTACGATCGGGTCAAGCCGCGGCTGCAGCGAGCGATGGATGAATTCCACCAGCTAACCGGCCGGCGCTACGAGATGGTGGAGCCGCACCGGATGGACGACGCCGAATACGCCATCGTCTGCATGGGCAGCATGGCCGAAACGGCCGCCGTGACCTGCGACTATCTGCGAGAAGAAACCGGGCTAAAGGTGGGCGTGGTGCACATCACCTGCTTCCGCCCCTTCCCCGGCCCCGAAATCGTCGAAGCTCTGAGCCGCTGCCGGGCGATCACCGTGCTGGAACGCATGGACAGCCCCCTCGGCCAGAGCAACCCGCTCACGGCCGAAATCAAGGCCGCCTTCGCCGACGCCCTCATCGACAGCCCTGGCTACTCCAACATCCATCGCATCCCGGTCATCTTCAGTGGTTCGGCCGGGTTGGGCAGCCGCGACGTGCGGCCGGGCGACCTCATCGCCGCCATCAAGAACATGGTCGAGGACGGACGGCGCTATTTCGTCCTCGGTATCAAGCACGAACTGGCCCTGGACGCCTCCTTCGACCCCGATGTGCGGCCCAAGGGCGCTTTTTCGATGCGCGGGCACTCGGTGGGCGGCTATGGCTCGGTGACGACGAACAAGGTCATCGCCACCATCGTCGGCGACCTCTTCGACCTGTACGTGCAGGCCTACCCCAAGTATGGCTCCGAAAAGAAGGGCCTGCCCACCACCTACTACCTCACCGCCGCCGACCAGCCCATCCGCACCCACTGCGAGTTGAACTTCGTCGAATTCGTGCCCCTGAACGATGTCAACGCCTTCAACCTTGGCAATCCGCTGCTGGGCTTGCAGCCGGGCGGGGCGGTCTTCCTGCAATCACGGCACGAAGAGGCCGGCAAGGTCTGGGAAAACATCCCCGAATATGCACGGCGGATCATCCGCCGCAAACAATAGCGCGTCCTCTATCTCGACGCCGCCGCCATCGCCAAAGAAGTGGCCTCGGAGGCCGACCTGCAAGTGCGTATGCAGGGCATCGTCCTTTTGGGCGTCTTCCTCCGCGCCACGCCCTTCCTGCAAGAGCGCAAGCTCAAGCAGGATGAACTGATGGCCGGGGTGGAGAAGAGCCTGCGCAAGTATTTTGGCAAGCGCGGGGAGCAGGTGGTGCAAGACAATCTCACGGCCGTGCGCCGCGGCTACACCGAAGTGCGCGAGATCCCGCGCGAGATCATCGACGTGGAAGAAAAACTGACGGTCGAGACCGGCGGCAAGCTCGTGCGCGATGTGATGCACCACGGCGTCGTGGCCTGCCAGTCGAACACACCCTTGCGCACCCTCGCCCAAGCCATGGCTGAACGCTCAATCGGCGCGGTGGTGGTAGTGGATGGCGATGGCTATCTGCAGGGGCTGGTCAGCGGCACCGACCTGGTGCGGGCCGAGGCCAGCAACCGCGAGTTCACGGCCATGCCCGACATCCTGCCCGAACACATCATGACCCGCAACGTCATCACGACCACGCCCGACGAACCGCTGGCCGAAGCCGTCAACAAACTGATCGAAAACCGCATCCATCGCCTGGTCGTGGTCGAGAAACACAACGGCCATCAGACCCCGATCGGGATGCTGTCGGTGGGCGACGTCGCCCGTTTGCCGGTTCGGTAATCTCCTCGAAACGGTCCCTGCGTGTTGCGCAAACGCAACCACCCACCCTACGCCACACGCAACATCAACCATCCCTCTTCCTACGAACTGATCCAGATTCCCCGAATCTGATCCTCATGCACACCGAGGCCAAATCATGGCAATCCCTGCCCCCATTTTCATGATCGATGAGGAACAAGTCAAACCCGCCCGGACGATCTGGTCACGCGCCGCCGGCACCGAGGGTTTAGGCACCCTGATCAAAGAAGCCGGCGCCAGCAAAGAAACCCACGCCGTCGGCATCGAAAGCACCATCTTCGAATTCGACCTCGAAGGCTATGTCGAGGACTTCAACGAGCGCGTCATCGGCGCCTACAACACCTCGGCCGACAACGAACTCCCCGCCGACCTGGGCGTGGCCCGCTCGCTGATCCCGGCCGGCACCGGCGCCTTTCGCGACTTCTCCTATATCGCCCCCGAAATCCCCGAATTCATCCACAGCAACTGCGTCGGCTGCATGAGCTGCGTGACCGAATGCCCCGACACCGCCATCCTGGGCAAAGTCGTCGAGCCGGCTGTGCTCGACGCCGCCCTGGCCGCAACCGCCGAGGCCGAGCGCGGCTGGCTGGCCGAACAATGGGCCACGACCAACAAATTCTTCAACGTGCCCGAAAAGAAAACGCCCGGCAGCGGCGGCAAATTCGGCATCTTCATCGACCCGACCAAATGCAAAGGCTGCGCCGAATGCGTCACCGTCTGCGCCGATCTGGGCTACAACGCCCTCAAGATGATCGAAAAGCAGGACGACACCGTTCCCCTCTACAAAGACGCCTTTGATTTCTATCGCAGCCTGCCGCCCACGCCCAATCGCTTCATCAACGACCGCGTGCTGGTGGACATGATGCTGGCCGACAACAGCCTGCTCTATGTGGGCGGGGCCGGCTCGTGCGCCGGTTGCGGTGAAGCCACGGCCCTACGCATGTGGATGGCCGCCACCGCCTTCCAGAACGGACGCGACAACATCGGCATCGTCAACTCCACCGGCTGCACCACCGTCTACGGCAGCACCTATCCCTACAACCCCTGGATGGTGTCGTGGACGAACTCGCTGTTCGAGAACGGCCCCACCGACGCCATGGGTGTGCGCGCCCGCTGGGATCAGCTGGGCTGGGACGGCAAACGACTGTGGGTGTTGGGCGGCGACGGCGCCATGCTCGACATCGGTTTCGGCGCCCTCAGCCGCATGATGGCCAGCGGCATGGACATCAAAGTCCTGGTGCTGGATACCCAGGTCTACTCGAACACCGGCGGCCAGTCGTCCACCAGCACCTACACCGGCCAGGGCACCAAGATGAGCCCCTTTGGCAAGGCCGAAATGGGCAAGAGCGAACGCCGCAAAGAGATCGCCCAGATCGCTATGATGCACCCGAACGTGTTCGTGGCCTCCACCACCGCCGCCCATGCCAACCACTTCTACCGCGCTGTACTGGATGCCAACACCTTCCCCGGCCCGGCTGTGATCAGCGTCTACACCACCTGCCAGCCCGAACACGGCGTCGGCGACAACGAATCGATGCAACGCGCCCGCGCCGCCGTCGATAGTCGCGCCTTCCCACTGCTGATCTACGACCCGCGCAAGGGCGAAACCCTCCGCGAGCGGCTGAGCCTGCAGGGCAACCCGGCCGTGAAGGAGGACTGGTATGTGGACGCCAAGTCCAAGCAGCCGTTCACCTTCATCGATTTCGCCAAAGGCGAGGGCCGCTTCGCCGACCATTTCGATAAAGACGGCAACCCCAGCCCGATGATCTTGACCGCCCAGGCCGACCGCCTGGCCAACTGGCGCCTGCTGCAAGAGCTGGCGGGCCTGCGCTAGACCCCGCCGCCCAAACCCGGCGACGCCAAGAGGCCAGCGCCCATCAGAGCGCTGGCCTCTGCTTTTGCCTATTCCTGCCAGCCGTCTTGGCGCAGCAGCCCCATGATCACCAGGTCGTCCCTGCGGCCGTTGCTCCACACATGCTGGCGCAGACGACCCTCCTCCACGAAGCCACAGGCGCGATAGGCGCGGAGAGCGCGCTCGTTGGCGGCGTGGACGCGCAACCAGATGCGGTGCAGGTTGCGATAGCGGAAACCATAATCGACCAGCAGCCGGAGCGCCTCGCGGCCATAGCCCCGGCCCCAGTAGTTCTTGTCGCCGATGGTGATGCCCAGTTCGCAGACGCGGGCCACGGCGTCTTCGGCAAAGAGTGCGCACTGGCCGATGAAGACGCCGTCCACTTCGATGGCAAAGGCGGCCCCGTCGCGCCCGCCTCTGGCCGCCTCCTGGTCGAACTCAGCGTGCAGCCGCTCCAGCGACTGCGGTGTCGGCGGGTCGCCGCCCCCGGCTAGCTCGACCTCCAGATCGTTGTTGAATTCGCACAGCCGCTGGAGATCTTGCCGGGTGATGCTGCGCAGGAGGACGCGAGGGCCGTGGAGCATGATGACAACTCCTGTTGGTAGATACTGGTTATTGCGGTGAAGCAATAACCAATAACCAACTCAAATACCGGCGCGATGGCGCCAGAGCAGCTCGGACGCAGCCTGGCGGGTGGTGGGGCGATGCCCGGGGAGAGGGAGCAGACGCTCGTGCAGGGTGTCGAGGATCCACTCCTTCTGCGGGAAGAAGGCGTCTTCCATCTCGGCGGCGGGGGTGATCCAGTTGCGCGAGCCCAGCACCGTCACCGGGCCATCGAGATAGTCGAAAGCCAGCTGACCGATGGTGGAGGCGAGGGTGTGGGCAAAGGAGCCGCGCTCGCTGGCGTCGGAGGCCACCAGCACCCGGCCGGTCTTCTTGGCCGAGGCCAGGATGGGGTCGTAGTTGAGGGGGTTGAGGAAACGGGCGTCGATGACCTCGGCCGAGAGACCATAGAGCGCCTCCAGGTCTTTGGCTGCAGCCAGCGCCCGATACAGCGTCGCGCCGATAGTGACGATGGTGACATCCTTGCCCTCGCGTCGCACGGCCGGCTCGCCCATCGGCACTTCGTAATAGTCCACCGGCACGCCGCCGGGCGCCAGCGTCTCCGGCTCGTTGTACAGTCGTTGGCTCTCGAAGAAGACCACGGGGTCGGAGCCGCGCAGGGCCAGGTTGAGCATGCCCTTGGCATCGTAGGGTGTGGCCGGGAACATGACCTTGAGGCCGGGGATGTGGGCGACGATGGAGGTCCAGTCCTGCGAGTGCTGGGCGCCGTACTTCGAGCCAACCGAGACCCGCAACACCATCGGCATCTGCAAGACGCCGGCCGACATCGCCTGCCATTTGGCCATCTGATTGAGGACTTCGTCGCCGGCGCGGCCCATGAAGTCGCAGTACATCAATTCGGCAACCACGCGCCCGCCCGAGAGGGCATAGCCCACGGCCGTACCGACGATGGCGCCCTCGGAAATGGGCGAGTTGAAAAGCCGCTGATAGGGCAGGGCCTCGGTCAGGCCGCGATAGACGCCAAAAGCGCCGCCCCAATCGCGGTTTTCCTCGCCATAGGCGACCATGGTCGGGTCTTCGTAGAAGCGATGGAGCATGGCTTCGAACAGGGCCTCGGCGTAGGTCAGGCATTTGGGCTTGGGCAGGGGGTTGCCGTCGGCGTCCAGGCCCGAGCGGAACTTGGCGGCGGTCTGCTTCAGCCGCGTTTCGGCTTTGGGCAGGAGGACTGCGGGCGCGCCTTCGGCCAGACGGTCTTTGACCTGGTTCGAGAACATATAGTCGCCGATGCGTTCGGCCTCGAGGCGGGGCGAAACCTCGAGCGAGACGGCAGCGCCAGCGACCTGCGCCATGCGCCCGGCCAGTTCAGCCTGGATGGCATCCAACTGAGCGGCAGTGGCGTGACCATTGGCCAGCAGATAGTCGCGGTAGGCGGCCAACGAGTCGTGCTCTCGCCAGGCATCGACTTCCTCTTTGGTGCGGTAGGAGCTGGCGTCGGAAGGCGAGTGGCCGGTGAAGCGATAGGTGACGGTATCGAGCAGCGCCGGGCCGCGGCCTTCAGCCAGGATCTTGCGCTTGCGCTCGATGGCGTCGGCCACGGCCAGCGGGTTGTAGCCGTCGATGCGCTCGGCGTGCATGGCTTCGGGATTGACGCCCAGGCCCACCCGCGCCAAGAGGCCAAAGCCCATGGTCTCGCCCTGCGGCTGGCCGCCCATGCCATAGAAGTTATTCATGAAGTTGAAGAGAATGGGCGGGGCGCCGCCGATCTCCTCCGGCCAGAGGGTGCGGTACTGATCCATGGCGGCAAACATCATCGCTTCCCACACCGGGCCGCAGCCCATGCTGGCGTCGCCGATGTTGACGATGACGATGCCCGGCCGCCGGTTGACGCGCTTGAACAGAGCCGAGCCGACGGCAATATCGGCGGCGCCGCCGACGATGGCATTGTTGGGCATGACACCAAAAGGCGGGAAGAAGGCATGCATCGACCCCCCCAAACCGCGGTTGAACCCCGCCGCCCGCCCAAAGATCTCGGCCAAGGCGCCGTAGAGGGTGTAATCGATGGCCAGGCTCTTGACATTGCCGCGGCTGTAGGTCTGCACCACTTTCAGGGGGGCGCCGTCCAGGTAGGTCTCCATGATCCGCATGAGGGCGTCATCGCTCAGTTTGGCGATGGCCGAAAGGCTCTTGGCCAGGATTTCGCCGTGGCTGCGGTGCGAGCCAAAGATGAAATCATCGGGCGAGAGATGGTAGGCCATGCCCACCGCCGCCGCCTCCTGGCCGATGGAGAGGTGAGCCGGCCCGGCATGGTTGTAGACGATGCCTTCATGGGCGCCCTGTTTCTTGAACGCATCAAGCATCAGCTCGAAGGCCCGGATCGTGGCCATGTCGTGATAGATGCGCACCAGATTGTCCGAGCCGTACTTCCCGGCCTCGGCCTGCGGATCCGAGACATAGGCATTGATCGGGATCTCCGGCGCTCTGAGGACGCCCGGTCGCCGCGCCTGCACCGGGTCGATCGTAATCTGTTTGGTCATCGTGACCTTCCTGAAGGGGAAGAAAGGGTTGCTGGCGTTTGTGTGGATGTCAAGCGAGGTTTCAACTACTTTCGTATGCTTTCATTATACTTCGCTTTGAGGCGGTTGTCAATCCTGCGCCGCGGTTGTCGAGCCCGTGGCAAAACGGCCGTCCGGCGGCGCGCAGCGCCAATTGTTGGCTTGGGGGCAGGCAGATGAATTTGCACCGCCCTTGCTGGCGGCCATTTCGGCGGGCAATGGTATAATAGCCCTGAGCCGCGCTTGGCTTGCTGGCAGCGCTGGCCGCCCCCATCATGTCTCTCCTCACCGCTCACCGCCTGGCCATGTCCTACGGCCCCCTCGATGTCTTCGAGGGGGTCGATCTTGCTGTGGCCAACGGCGACCGCATCGGTCTGGTGGGCCCCAACGGCGAGGGCAAGACCACCCTCCTTCGCCTCCTGGCCGGGCAGCTGCAGCCCACGGCCGGGGCCGTCCACCGCCGCCGGGGCCTGCGCCTGGGCTATCTGCCCCAAGACCCACCCTCGCCCGGCGACAAGACCCTGTGGGACGACCTGCTGGAAGTCTTCGCCGGGCTGCGGGACGAAGAAGCCGCCCTGCGCCAGTTGGAAGTGCAGATGGCCGACCCCGACCACGGCGAGACAGCCCTGGCCCTCTATGCCGAGCGCCAGCACCGCTTCGAGTTGGCCGGCGGCTATGACTATCCCCTGCGCATCCAGCAGACGCTTACCGGCCTCGGCTTCCGGCCCGACCAGTTCGACCTGCCCCTCAACTTCCTCAGCGGCGGGCAACGCACCCGCGGCCTCTTGGCCCGGCTGCTGCTAGAAAAGCCCGACCTGCTCCTGCTCGACGAACCCACCAATCACCTCGATCTCAACGCCGTCGAATGGCTGGAGGACGTCCTCCTGGGCTGGGAAGGCGCCATGATCCTGGTCGCGCATGACCGCTATTTCCTGGATCGGGTGGCGACCAAGACTTGGGAGATGGCGTGGGGCGAGCTGACAGCCTACCGCGGCAACTACAGTCATTATGTCATCCAGCGCCAGGAGCGGCTGGAGCGGCTGCGCAAGGATTACGAGGCGCAGCAGGAATTCATCGCCAAAGAGGAAGACTACATCCGCCGCAACCTGGCCGGGCAAAACACCCGCCAGGCCCAGGGCCGGCGCACCCGGCTCGAACGCCTGCTGGCCGCCGACCGCCTGGCCGCGCCCCGGCATCGCCATCGCCTCAACCTGGCCTTTCAGAACCGGCTGCGCAGCGGCACATTGGTGCTGGCCACCTCTGGCCTGGTTGCCGGTTATCACGCCCGGCCAGCGCCAGTGCATAGCATGGATCGTTCGGGCGGCATCGCCTACACCGGCAACGGCCCCCTCCAGCCCGACGACACGGTGCTGTTCGCGGCCGAGGATGTGCTGCTGAAGCGCGGCGAGCGCGTGGGCGTCATCGGCCCCAACGGCGCCGGCAAGACCACCTTCGTCAAGACGTTGCTGGGGCAGATCCCGCCCCTGGCCGGCGAACTGCGGTTGGGCGCCAGCCTGCGGCCCGGCTATCTGGCCCAAGTGCAGGCCAGCCTGAAACCGGAGTGGACGGCGCTCGATGCTCTGATCGACGCCGACCCACGACTGCTCCCGGCCGAAGCGCGGCACATCCTCGCCCGTTATCTCTTCAGCGACGACGATGTCTTCAAGACGGTAGACACGCTCAGCGGCGGGCAGCGCAGCCGCCTGTCCCTGGCCCGTCTCAGCCGCCAGCAGGCCAACTTCCTGGTGCTGGACGAGCCGACCAACCACCTGGACATCGAGTCGCAAGAGGTGTTGGAAGCGATGCTGGCCGAGTTCAACGGCACGGTCTTGCTCGTCTCGCACGATCGTTACCTGATCGACGCCATCGCCACCCAGGTCTGGGCCATCCAGGGCGGGCGGATGCGCGCCTACGAGGGCAATTACTCGGCATATCTGGCCGCACGCGCCGCCGAAGCGGCGCAGCAGTCAGCAGCCGAGGCCACCCACACCGAATCGCAGCAGCAGCGCCAACGCTCGCGCGAGGAGCGACGCAAACGGCGGGACGAAGAGAAGCGCCAGGCCGAGGCTGCCGCGGTCGAATTCGAGATCGAAACTCTGGAGAACCAGCTGGTCGAGATCGGCGAAGCCCTGGCCCGCGCCAGCCATGCCCAGCGTCTGGGCGAGGTGCAAACTTTGGGCGAGCACTACGTCCATGTCGAACAGCAACTCCACCAGCTTCTTGAAAGCTGGGCGGAGATGGCCTGAAACCAAGATTTAACGCGCCTAAATCAACACAAAGGCCCAAAGTTCACGAAGATCGACGCCAAAGAAAGGGAATAAGTATTTCCTTCGTATTTTCTTTGTGTTCTTTGTGTCTTGGTGCTGCAATTCAAAGGCAAAACATTGCCCCCTCCTCAAAAACCACCAAACAGAACCATGAAAGACACCCTGATCATCGGTCTGACCGGCAACATCGGCACCGGCAAGACCACCGTCCTCAAGATGCTGCGCGCTTTGGGCGCTCTCACCATCGACGCCGACGACGTGGCCCATGCGGTCATCCAACCCGGCCAGCCGGCCCATGCCCAGGTAGTGGCCGCCTTCGGCCAAGAAATCCTGGACGCCGACGGCCTCATCGACCGCAAACGCCTGGGCCAGATCGTTTTCAACGACCCCAACAAGCTGGCGCGGCTCGAGCACCTCATCCACCCCGCCATCATCGCCCGCATCAACGCCATGACCAAGACCGCCAGCGAACCCGTCGTCGTCATCGAGGCGATCAAACTGCTGGAAGCCGGGATGGCGGCGACGATGTGCGACCAAGTGTGGGTGCTCACCTCGCCGGTCGAGCAGCAGATCGAGCGCCTGATGGCAGAACGGGGGATGACCCGCGCTGCCGCCCTTGCCCGGCTCTCCAGCCAAAGCCCGCAATCGTTCAAAGTCGGCCAGGCCGATGTTGTCATCGACAACAGCGGCAGCCTGGCCGAGCTGGAGCGACAGGTGCAGGCCGCCTGGCAGCGTCTGCCCTTGTTCGCCCCCGCCTGACACTCACCCCCGGCGCCGAGCCCCCCGCCCCCGGCGCGGCCGGCGGGGCGCACCCACGACTGCCCAGTCATCCCATGAGCAGGTTCAAGAATCTCTGGCTCGACCACCCCAATCTCGTCTCATTCGCCTTCCTGGCAGTAGGGATGCTGGTCATCCTTTTCTTCTCGGCCCGGCATGTGGGCTTCAGCCCCGGCCAGTGGCTGGCGCTGGCCATCGCCACCATCGTGCTGGCGGGCCTCTGTGTCTGGATCATCAACTGGGAAAGCGGTGATGAGGAGGAAAGCGCCGGATGAGCACGAAACGCGATTATTACGACGTCCTCGGCGTCGATCGCAAAGCCTCGGCAGAGGAAATCAAGCGCGCCTACCGCCGGCTGGCCAAACAGTATCATCCTGATGTCTACAAGGGCGGCGACGGCGACCAACATTTCAAGGAGATCAACGAGGCGCACGAGGTGCTCAGCGACCCCGACAAACGCGCCGCCTATGACCGCTTCGGCCATGCCGGGGTGAGCGGAGCCGCCGGGTCCGGGCCAGGTGGGGCGAGCGCCGGCTTCCCCGACATCTCCGACATCTTCACCGAGTTTTTCGGCGGCGGCTTTGGCGGCTTTGCCCGCGGCCCCCAGCGCGGCCCGGTGCGCGGGGCCGACTTGCGTTACAACCTGACGATCGAGTTCGAAGAAGCCGTGATGGGGGTCGAGAAGGAGATCGAGATCACGCGCGAGGAAAGCTGTCCTCGCTGCAACGGCGCCGGGGCCGAGCCAGGCACCTCGCCCATCCGCTGCCCCACCTGCAACGGCAGCGGCGAGGTCCGCCAACGCCAACAAACCATCCTCGGCACTTTCGTCAATGCCAGCACCTGCCCGCGCTGCCGCGGCGAGGGCGAGATCGTCACCACCGCCTGCCAACAGTGCAACGGCGAGCGCATCGTCGGCGTCAGCCGGCGACTGCGGGTCAAGATCCCGCCCGGCGTCGATGACGGCACCCGCATCCGCCTGGCCAACGAAGGCGCGGCCGGGCTGCGCGGTGGGCCGAATGGCAATCTCTACGTCTTCCTCAACGTCAAGGCGCACAAATACTTTCGCCGCCAGGAGAACGACATCCTCCTCGACCTGCCGGTGAACATCGCCCAGGCCGTGCTGGGGGCCGAACTGGAGGCGCCCACGCTGGATGGCCCCCGCGCCATCAAAGTCCCGCCCGGCTCGCAGCCAGGCAAAGTGCTGCGGCTGAAAGGCCTGGGCGTGCCCCACCTGCGCGGCAGCGGGCGCGGCGACATGCTGATCACCGTTCAGGTGCGCATCCCCACCCAACTGACCGACGACCAGCGGCGGCTTTTCGAGCAGCTGGCCGAAAGCCTGGGCAGCGCCGCCGACAAACCCGAAGGCGGCTTCTTCGAGCGAATGAAGGACGTCTTGGGGTTGTAACAGCGATCGGAGGGCAGCGGTCGGAGAGCGGAGATCAGAGATTGGCAAACTCCCTCTCCTCCCTTTCGCCCCCTGGGCTCCCGGTTTTCTTGTCTACTTGTCTACATCCCCCCATGTCCAACCTGCTCGAACTCCACCTGACGGTGCAAACGCGGCACGCTGAAGACGTGGCCGTCACGGCGGCGACCGAGCTTGTGGAGCAACACATCCCCGGCGGCGTCGTGGTGGAGCAGACAGGATTCGGCGAATACGGCGAGACCGAAGGGGTGCAGGTGGCGATCCGGGCCTTTGTAGAGGACGACCCCGGCTGGCTGGCCCGTCTGCAAACCCTGGCCCTGGCGCTGGCTGCTCTCCCATCCGCCGCCAGCTACACCGAGATCGCCATCCGCCCCCTGGCCGAGCGGGACTGGACCGAAGCCTGGAAACAGCACTACACGCCCTTGCGAGCAGGCGAGCGGCTGGTCATCTCGCCCACCTGGATGCAGCCCGAGACGAGACCCGGCGACATCGTCATCCGGCTCGACCCCGGCATGGCCTATGGCACCGGCGGCCAC
>CAYWPZ010000023.1:0-17372 GCA_964460135.1 uncultured Caldilineales bacterium
CTCGAAACCCCTCCCCCGCCCCGCGTGGCCGCGCCCGCCTGCCCCGACCCCGCCGCCGCCATCACCGCCCCCGGCGTCGGCCAGGTCGTGCAGACAGATACCGCCGTCACCGGCGCCGCCAATATCGACGGCTTTCAATTCTACAAGCTGGAATGGAGCGCCGGGGGCGAACAATGGCACTGGTTCGCCGGCAGTGAATTCCCCGTGGCTGGCGGCGTCTTGGGCGTCTTTCCGGCCGGCGGACTAACTGCCGGCGCCTACACCATCCGCCTGGTCGTCGTCGATCAAACCGGCAACTATCCTTCGCCTTGCACCGTTCAAGTCACCGTCCCCTGAGTCATGGTCGCCGGATTGCTTCGTCTCCTCCTCGCGCTGACGCTGCTGCCGGCGGTGTTGCGCCCAAACGCCGGACAAGGAGACACCCCGCCGCCGACCTGGCAAGCCGCTGGCGGGCCGGTGGCGGCCGTCACACACCTGGCCGTCGATCCTGACGCCCCCGACTTCCTCATCCTTCTCGTCGGCCAGGGCGCTGGCCGCAACCAGGACAGAACCCAGACGCCCGATGGCTATCTGCGCCGGGCATGGGCGCCCTACATCAGCAACGATGGCGGCGACACCTGGCAAGCAGCCAGCGGCGACCTGGCCGAGATCGAACCCACCTTCCTCGCCATCACGCGGGCGTCGCCCGCCAACACCATTTGGGTGGGAACCGCGGCCCAGGGCCTTTGGCGCAGCGACAACGGCGGTCGCACCTGGCGGCCGGTGCTGGTGTGGGGGCTGGAGGACGAGTGGGGTCAGGCGCTGACCCAAGATGCGCGCGGACGTCTTCACCTGCTGACCCTGGACAACAGCCGCTACCCCGACTCGCACCTCTACACCAGCACCGACGGCGGCTACAACTGGGATCGCCGGCCGGCGCAGACCTTCAGCGGCCGCGCGGAAACCTACATCACCGATCTCATCGCCGACCCCTTCGAGGTCAACCGCCTCTACGCCCCCACCCTGGGCGGACTGCTAACCAGCAACGACGCCGGCTTCACCTGGCAGCAAGCCGCCCTGCCCTTGCCCGGCAACGCCGTTCTGCGAGGCGACATCGTCCTTGCCGCCGATCCCACCCAGCGCGGGCGACTCTATCTGGCGGCAAGCGTCAGCGCCGAAGCCGGCCCCATCGTCGTCTACCGCTCGCTCGATAGCGGCGTTTCCTGGCAGGCGCTACCGGCTACCTTTACCCCGGCCCTGGCGCCCAGCCTCGCCGGCGGCGCTCGTCCCTACCATCTGCGGCTCGATCCCCTCAATCGCGGCCAATTGCTCCTGACCACCAATCAGGGCCTGTGGCTCTCGTCCGACGGCGGCCAGACCTGGAAACGTGCCGGCGAGACCCTGGCCGGCGTCAGCATCGCCGATCTGATCCCGATCCCCAACACGCGCGGGCGTTGGATCGCCATCGGCGCCGGCGGCATCTGGCGGACGGCCAACGGCGGCAGCCGCTGGCAGAGCATCACTGCCGACCTGCCGCCCGCCAGCAATCTGCGTAGCCTGGCGGCAGTGGACGGCGACCTGCTGGCCCTGAACGGCGGCGCTATGTCCATTCCGGGCGCGGTGCAGCCCCTGTGGCGCAGCCGCGACCTGGGCCAGACCTGGCAGCCGACCATGAGCGGATTGGCGGGCGTCAATCTCTACCGCCTCCAGAGCGATCCATCTGCGCCCAGGACAGTGTATGGGCTGGCCTCAAGCGGGGTAGCCCGCAGCACCGACGCCGGCCGCACCTGGCTGCACTTCACCACTGCGGTCAGCCCCAGCCAAATGGCCTTCGGAGACAAGGCGATTTTCATCGCCAGCGTGGCTGGGCTGTGGCGCTCGACCGACCGCGGCGAAACCTGGGAGGCGACGCCTCTGACCAGGCCCATTCAGGCCGTGACCAGCAGCCGCGCTGGCGATGTCCTGGCTGTCAGTGTAAACGAGGGCGGCAAAGAACTCTGGCGGACGAACGATGACGGCAAAACCTGGACGCCCATCGCCCCCATCCCCGCCGGCGACGCCACCCACCTGCTCGTCCACCCCCAAAATCCCAACCTCCTGGCCCTGGCGCTGCGCTGGGGGGGGCTGTGGCGCTCGTCGGACGGCGGCCAAAGCTGGGAGCGCAGCGACGCTGGCATCCCGGCCGGCGTGCAATGGCAAGGCCCTGCCCCCTTGCAACCGGCCGGCCCCAACCTGTTGGCGGTCTTCATCGACCCGCAACGCCCGGCGGAATGGTGGGCGGGACGCGATGGCGGCGGCGTCTACCATAGCACCGACAGCGGGCGCACCTGGGGCGACGCCACCGGCGACCTGGGCGACACGCTGGCGCTAAGCTTTGCCGTGGTGGGCGAGGCTCTGGCGGCCGGGACGGCCAACCTGGGTCTCATCCGCCTTTCGCCGGCGCCCGGCCCCCAGAGCCTGCCCGAAGCCATCGACGCCCGCATCGACATCCTCTGGCCGCACGACTTCGCCCCCGTCGGCGCCGCCCAACTGGCCAACCTCAGCCTGCGGCTCTTCGCCGGCCGTTCGCAAGAAATCCCGCCCTGCGCCTGGATGCCGGGCGTCGAGCTTTGGCTGGCGCGCGACGCCGAACCGCTGCGCCGGCAAGCCATTGCCAGCCAACGGACGGTGGAAGGCCATCCCTTCCCGGTGTGGGAGGTCAACGACATCGACGTCAGTTGGGCCAACGACCCCGACCACAAGCTCGTCTTCATGGCCCGCACCGCCCCCGGCCTGGCCGAATCTTCGGGCAACATCTGGGTCCACGCCGCCGACGCCCGCACTTTGCTCCCCCAGCCGCCCGAACCCGAGGGCCTGAGCGCCGCCCCTCCCGCCGCCATCGACGCCATCATCCGCGTGGTCTGGCCCCATGACGAAGCCGGAAACAGCGTCCCGGTCGAGCAAGCCAACCTGGCCAATATCAGCGCCGTGCTCTTTGCCCGCGATACGCGCCTGGCTCTGGCGCCGGCGCAGATGCCGGGCCGGGTGTGGCTGGTGGGCGGGCTGGACAACCAGGTGGGGCGGCGGCTGGCGGCCGGCGAAGCGCAAACGGTCAAAGCAAACGGCTTCGAGTACACGACTTTCGAGTTCAACAACATCGATGTCAGCCTGGCGCGCGACCCCGATCATCACTGGGCGTTCTGGCTGGAAGTCCCCGGCGTCGATGCCGCCAGCAACGTCTGGGTGCACGGCCTGGATGGCCGCACCCGCGCCCCGACCTTGCTCGAACCCATCGCCGGCTGCCGTCCCTGATCTTCATTGCGATCGACGTGTCCTTCGCCAACATCCTTCTTGCTTTGTTGCTCGGCCTGACCGGGATTCTGGCGGCCGTGTGGTGGCTGCGGCGCAGCCGGGCCGGGTTGGACTGGGTGATCGTGGCGGCGCCGCTCGCCTTTGGCTTCAGCTATCTCTCCGGCCTCCTCTTTTTCGTCCCCGACTATCAAAGCGGCTGCACGGGCCTGTGCCCCGGCTGGCGCGGCCACCCGCTTGCCACCCATCTGGGCAACAGCCTGGGGCAAATGGTCTTTCATCCAAGCGGCTTCTTGCTCAATGCTGCGGTATACTATGCCGTCCTTCTGGCCATCAGCGCCGCCCTGGCCTGGCTGGCTGCCAATCGGCGCTGGCGCGAACGTAGCCGGCGCTGGCGGCTCGGCTTCGCCGTCCTCGTCCTCCTCCCGTTGGCGCTCAGTCCCAGCCTCTTGCCGCCGCCCGCGCCCAACCTTCCCCTTGCCGATCAACGCCTGGCCATCAACGCCGCCCGCTCGTGGCGCTGGCAGTTGCGCGGCTACAGCCTCTCGGAGCGCCGTCTGGCCGTGGAGGACGTACGAACACATCCCGACGGCCAACGCCATCGCGTTTGTTTTCGCGCCTACACCTGGTTCTACCTCCCCCAACGCCGCATCTACATCGACCTGGAGCCGGCCGGCGTCCGCGCCACCGGCGGCGGCGTCATTCCCCTCAACGCCTCTTGCTGGGTGCAGCCCTGATCGTTCCTCTCAACCTGAGTATCAGCCATGTCTCGAACTGCCCTGATCGGCCTCATCATCGTTCTCTTTCTCCTGCTGTGCTGTTGTTTCACGCTGGTGGCCGGCTCGGCCGTGTACTTCTTTGCCAGCCAGATGGCCAACCAGCCGCAGCCAACCGCCACGGCTGCCCGCACCCGGATCCCTTCCCCTACCCCGGTTCCCACCGCCACCCGCCAGCGGCCCACGCCCGGTCCCACGCCCACCCCGCGCCCCCCTGCCCCCACCCCACCCCCCGGCCAGGATACCGAGACCCTGCTGCAAGCGGTGGTGGCGCCGGACGCCGACCCTTACGACTTGGCCGCCCGCCTCAAACCCGAGTTGGGCGAAGTCGCGCGCGTGGTCAACGCCAAAACGCCTGATTACAAGGTTGGCGACACCTTGACCTTCTGGGCCAGCAATACCGCCACCGACGAGAATTTCGAAGTCGAAGCCGAGCTGATCGTCAAGTCGGAACACCTTTACATGTGGGTCGAGAAAGGCGAAAGAGTGGACCGCCGCGCCCTCCAGCGCTCGGCCAAACTCTTCGACGAACGCATCTACCCGACCAACCGCGAGTTCTTTGGCAGCGAATGGACGCCCGGCGTTGACAACGACCCCCGGCTCCACATCCTCCATGCCGAAGGTTTGGGCGAGGGCGTGGCCGGTTACTACTCCTCGGCCGATGAAATCTCCAGCAAGATCAACCCCTACTCGAACGAAAAGGAGATGTTCTACATCAACCTCAGCAACAACCAGCCTGGCACCTCGTTCTACGATACCACCCTGGCGCACGAGTTCCAACACATGATCCACTGGTTCCGCGACGCCAACGAAAGCGGCTGGATCAATGAGGGTTTGTCGGAACTGGCCGTGCAGCTAAACGGCATGGGACGCGAGGGCGATGCAATGCGGCCGGATCAGGTCTTCGCCGCCGAACCCGACCTGCAGCTGAACACCTGGCCCGACAATGACATCTCCTTCCCGCACTATGGCAATTCCTACCTGTTCATGACCTACTACCTCAGCCGTTTCGGCGAGGAAGCCACCAAGGCGCTGGTGGCGAACCCTGCCAACGGCCTGGAATCGTTCGACGCCACTCTGGCCGAACTGAACGCAGGCGTCACAGCCGACACATTGTTCGCCGACTGGGTAGTGGCCAACTGGTTGGACGACGCCGACGCCGGCGGCGGCCGCTGGAACTACCCCGATTTCGACCCCGACCCCATGGCCGCCAGCGAGGAAGTCAGACGGCTGCCGGCAGAGGGCGAGGGCGAGGTGACGCAATATGGCGCCGATTACATCCAGCTGCCCGGCAGCGAGACGATGACGATCGCGTTTACCGGCAACACCCAAACCAGGCTGGCCGCCACCGATGCCTACAGCGGCTACTGGGCCTGGTGGGGCAATCGCGTCGACGACTCCGACACCCGCCTCACCCTGCCCATCGACCTGACCGGGCTGGACAAAGCTACCCTGCGCTATCGGCTGTGGTACGACATCGAGGAACTATGGGACTATGCCTACATCGAGGTCAGCACCGACGGCGGCCAGACCTGGAAAATCCTGGAAACCGGGCGCACGACAACCGAAAACCCGCAAGGCAATGCCTACGGCCCCGGCTATAGCGGCAAGAGCGAGCAACCGGAGGCGGCCTGGGTGCTGGAGGAGGTCGATCTGTCCGCGTTTGCCGGCCAGCCGATCCAAATCCGCTTCGAGTACGTGACCGATGCCGCCGTCACCATGCCCGGCATGTTCATCGACGATGTCGAGATTCCCGAGGCCGGCTATTTCAACGATTTCGAGAACGGCCCCGGCGATTGGGTCTCGGAAGGCTGGCTGCTGACCAACAACATCCTCAACCAACGCTGGCTGGTGCAGGCCATCACCACCACCAGCGCCGGGGAGATAGCCGTGGTGGTGATGGAAGTCGGGCCTGACGGCAGAGGGCAGCTCAGGCTGGAAGGGCTTGACCCGGATGAGGATGTCATCCTGGCCATTTCCGGCCTGACGCGCGGGACCGAAGAGGTGGGCGAGTACAAGTTCTCGGTGAGCGACGAGTGACAGGCGTTTGGAAGCGTGAAGCGTGAGCAAGGGTCAGCAGTGTCCTGCGCCTCACGCTTCACGCTTCACTTGTCAATGCCATCGTGAGCTATGAGCGCCGGGATGCTTCTTTTCTCTTTCGGCCTCGCCCTCTTGCTCGCTTTTGTCTGCTTTGCCACCTATCGCACCGGTCAGGTATTGGCCAGCTGGAAGCCCGAGCAGAATCTGCTTTTGGCGCCGGGCGAGACCATCGCCCGGCTGGTGATGGTCGGGGTGGCGGTGGGGTTGGGCGCGCTCAGCGGTCGTGGGTCGGCGGCGCTGGGATGGGCCTCGGCGCAACCGCTGGTCGATGGCGCCATCGGTCTGGCGGTGGGGGGCGCCATCTCGCTGGCTTTGCTGCCGCCCACCTTGTGGGTCAGGCGCCACCGTCCGGGCTGGCACAGCGATGTGGTGCTGGAAAGCATCCGTCCGCGCAACCGCCGCCAGTGGCCGCTCGTCCTCCTCGCCCTGGTTCCCGTGGCCCTGCTCGAAGAGCTTCTGTTCCGCTCGCTGCTTCTGGGCGGTTTTGGGCATCTCGTTGCCGTCTGGTGGTTTGCGCTGGCGGCGTCGATCCTCTTCGGCCTGCTGCACCGGCCGCAGGGCGATTGGGGCGTGGCGGCAACCACGGCGGTGAGCCTGGTCTTCAGCGCCCTGTTCATCTGGCGCCCCAGCCTGCTGTTGCTGACGGCTGCGCACTGGATGACCAACGCGACGCAGTTGGCGCTGGCGGCGTGGTTGGAGAAGAGGGGGTAGGGGGTGGCAGGTCGCAGGTCGCAGGTGGCAGGTCGCAAGTGGCGGGGGGCGGGTTAGGTTGCTGCGGCTGCGGCCAGCGCGATGGCCCCCAGCACGCCGGCGCGATGGCCCAGGGCCGGCGGGACGATGAAGTCCTCGATCGCGGTCAGCAGGGCCGGGTGCTGGACATAGCCGTTGAGCAGGGCCTGGACTTTGGCGCGCAGCAGCGGAAACATGAACGGTTGGCTCATGACGCCGCCGCCCAAGATGATGCGCTGGGGCGAGAGGGTGCAGATGAAGTTGTTCAGGGCCAGAGCCAGGTAGTGCGCCTGCAATTCCCAGGCGGGATGGTCGGCGGGGAGGGTTTCGGCCGGCTGGCCCCAGCGGGCGCGCAAGGCCGGGCCACAGGCCAGCCCTTCCAGGCAGTCGCCGTGAAAGGGACAGATGCCGGGGAAGGGGTCGATTGCCGGGTCGCGGGGCAGGCGGATGTGCCCCATCTCGGGGTGCACCAGGCCGCGCAGGAGCTGCCCACGCGCCATGCCGCCGCCGCCAATGCCGGTACCGATGGTGAGGTAGATGAAGGTGTCCAGCCCCTGGCCCGCGCCCCAGCGGTATTCGCCCAGGGCGGCGCCGTTGACATCGGTATCGAAGCCGACCGGTAGAGCCAGGCTGCGGCCAATTTCCCCGGCCAGATCGGTGTTGGCCCAGCCGGGCTTGGGCGTGGTGGTGATGAAGCCGAAGGTAGGCGAGTCGGGGTGAGGATCGACCGGGCCGAAGGCGGCGACGCCGACTGCCGCCAGCGGCCAGCGTTCGGCCTGCTCGCGAAAAAAGGCGATGGCCCGGCCGATCGTCTCGGCGGGTGTGGTGGTGGGAAAGCGGGTCTCGGCCCGGATGTCATCGGGGCCGCTGCCGACCGCACAGACGAATTTGGTGCCGCCGGCTTCGATGCCGCCCAACAGCTGGGGTGTCATGTCTTGTCTCCTTGTTGTGGGGATGATCGGCAAAGGGTGCGAAGTTTTTTCGTCCTTTCGCACCCTTTGCCGATCAAAGCACTTTGATCATCTCCAGGGGCAGGTCGCTGCTGATCATGGCGGCCTCGGCGCCGAGGACGACGACACTAGCGGCGGTGTTGAAGCGCTGGAGTGTGTCCGCAAAGGCGCGCAGGTCGGCGTTGGTTGCGCCCAGAATCTGCTGGCGCAGCTGCTGGCGAAGGGCGTCGGTCTCGCCCAAAAGATGTCGCTGCATCGAGACCCAGCCTTTGGCGTCGGGCAGCATGTGGGCGTCGATCTGGCCGATGACGCCAATGATGGCGCGGGTCATCTCGTCCTCGCCCAAGTCCAACCCGGCTACGAACTCGGCGGAGCGGTCATAGGCATCCAGGGTGGCCTGCAGGTTAGGGTCGCGATACGAGACGAAGCGGAAGGCGCCCGAACGCTGGTCGAAGTTGGCGAAGACGCCGTAAGCGCCGCCCTGCATCCGCACTCGCTCCCACAGCCAGCCGGTGTTGAGCAGATTGAGCAGGACAAAGATCGAGCCGTGCAAGTCGTAGCCCAAATCGTAGAGATTGGCGCCTTTGCCCACGAAATTGACCGCCGCCGGGATGGTCAGCCCCTCGCCGTGCGGATGGGGCTTGAACAACCATTCGTTGCGGTTGGCGGGCGGAGCAGGCAGCCGTTCGATCAGGGCTTGTAGGCGGGGCTGCACCGACGCCCAGTTCCCCCCGTCGACGGTGATGTTCCACAACATGGTGTTGCGTCCGACCAGGAGCGAACGCATGGCCTGCAATCGTTCCTGCACGGCCGGCCAGTCGGAGTCGATCTCGGCGGCCAACCGGCGCAAGAACAACAGATAGCTCACCCCGCCCATCTGCTCGGCCACCCAGTCCGCCAGGCCCAGCTGCGCGCCCAAACGACTGAGGACGACGGCATGGCCCGCCGGCAGCAGGCCGCCTTCCTGGCCGGCTTTTTCTTCCAGCACGATCTGGCGGATGCGCTCGCGGTTGTCCAGGCGGGCGCCGGCCAGCACGTCGCCCAGGATGTCGAACAAGGCCCCGGTTTGGGCGACGGTGGCTTTGCCGCGCAAAAACAACCAGGCGGCGGGGCGGCGTTCGTGGCGGTGGGCGCCGACGAAACGCGTGGGGTAGATGCCGCCGGTCTGGCTGCCGATGCGCTGCGAGAGGCCGACGAAGTCCTCGGCTTCGGTTCCCGTCTCTAGCAGGATGCGACCGAAGAGGGCCACATAGGGCAGGTAAGCAGCGGGCAGGGTGCGCAGGTTGAGACCCGCATCCACATAGACGACGCCGTTGGTGAAGAGATCGTGATGGAGGATGGGGCTGCTCAGGTGGTCGAGTTCGGCCAGGGGGATGAGCTTGTTGTGGCGGTCGAGGTCGGCCAGTGAGAGGCGGGGGATGGCGGCCAGGGCTGCGGGCGGGTCGGGCGTCTCTTGTTGGCGGCGCAGTTCCTCGTTTTCGGCCCGGATGGCGGCCAGGGGGTCATCGCTCGCCGGCTGCTTGCTCATTTGGGCGCGTTCGGCGGCCAGGCGCCCGGACTCGGCGGCCGTCTGGCGGGCCTCCAGGTCGGGGTCGGGGTGCAGGACGAGGGTGAGGCGATGGGGGTTTGCCAGCAGGTGGGTGCGGATCAGGCCTTCGAAAAAGCGGGGGTCGGCGGCGTAGGCGGCTTTCACCGTCTGCAAGGGCGTCTCGAAGGCAATGGCGGTCAGGGGGTCGCCGCCATAGAGCCAGGTGGTCAGGCCGCGCAGCATCAGGGCCAGCCCGCGCGGGAAGCCGCCGGTGTTGTTCTCGCGCAGCCGGAACTCGATTGTGTTCATCGAAGCGGCGATGGTGCGCGGGTCGAGGCCGTCTGTGACCAGGTTTTGCAGGGTGTCGAGGATGAGGCGCTCGACGGCGTCTTCGTCCGCCCCGGCTGCCACGCCCTTCAAGCCGGTGGAGAAGACCGTCTGCCGCAGGTCGCTCATCAACCCCAGCCCGCTCAGGTCCTCGCCCAGGCCGGAATCGATCAGGGCCTTGTAGAGCGGCGAGGCGGGCGCGCCGATGAGGATGTGGCCGAGGATGCCGAGGGCCAGGTCGAGGGCGGGGTCGTGGCTTTCGTCCAGCGCCCAGTTGACGGTGACGTAGGTTTTGGCGTCTTCGCCGGGGACGTAGGGTTGGCGCTGGCGGCGGGGCGTAGGAAATGGCGGGTGGCTGCTCACCGGGGCGGGGAGGGGCTGGCGGTCGAAATCGGCCAGCCAGCGGTCGAGCAGCTGAAGGCGGGCCGGGGCGGGGTCATCGCCGTGGAAGAAGAAGAGGGCGTTGGCGGGATGGTAGTGGCGGCGGTGAAAGGCCAGGAGTTGCTCGTAGCTCAGGTCGGGGATGCGGGCCGGGTCGCCGCCGCTATCCAGGCCATAGATGTTGTCGGGGAAGAGGCGACGGAGGATGGCGGTTTCGAGCAGGTCGTCGGGCGAGCTATAGACGCCTTTCATCTCGTTGAAGACGACGCCGGTGTAGCTGAGGCGGCCGGCGTCGTCGGCCTCGTAGCGCCAGCCTTCCTGGATGAAGCTGAAGCGGCTGAGCAAGGGATAGAAGACGGCGTCCAGGTAGACGTTGATCAGGTTATAGAAATCCTGCCGGTTCTGGCTGGCGACAGGGTAGGTGGTGCGGTCGGGATAGGTGAAGGCGTTGAGAAAGGTTTTGAGCGAGCCTTGCAGCAATTCCTTGAACGGTTCTTTGACCGGGTAGCGCCGCGAGCCGCAGAGGACGGCGTGTTCGAGGATGTGGGCGACGCCGGTGGAGTCGGGCGGGAGGGTGCGAAAGGTGACGCCGAAGGATTTGTTTTCGTCGTCGTTGACCAACGACAGCACTTCGGCGCCGGTGCGAAGGTGGCGGAAGTGCAGGGCAGTGGTGTTTAGTTCGGGAAGCGCCCGTTCGGCCAGCAGTTCGAAGCCGTGTTGGGTGGTCATGGGGTCTCCAATGGGATGATGTTTTGGGCAATTGTGTGGGACATTATAGCATTTGTGGGCGGCTGGATCGGATGATAGCGGCGTTGGTCGTAGTGCGACGCACGGCGCTTCATCGAAGTTGCATCGCTCCCATCCAGGCGCCGTACGTCGCACTTGCTTTTGTCTCGTTCTTTTACCCTTGTCCATGCCCACCGCATCCTATCCGCAGACCACCTGGAGTCTGACCGACCTTTTCCCATCTCCCACCGGCCCCGAAATCGAGGCCGCCTTCGACGACCTGCGGGCCAAAGTTGGCGATTTCGAGGCCGAGCGCCAGCAGTTGACTCCCAGCATCGATCCTGCCGGTTTTTTAGCGGTCATTCGCCAGCTCGAGGCGATCAACCAGACGGCTTACCGGCTCTACGGCTATGCCGGGTTGTGGTTCGCCGCCGACACCCAGAATCAGGCGGCGCAGAGCCTGCGGGCGCGCGTCGATCAGTTCATGGCCGAGGTGCGCAATCGTACCCTGTTCTTCAGCCTGTGGTGGAAGGCGCTGGATGACGAGGCCGCCGGGCGGCTGATGGCGGGCGATGTCGGCGATCTGCGCTACTGGCTGGAGGAGATGCGTCATTTCAAGCCGCACACGCTGACCGAGCCGGAAGAGAAGGTCATCAATATCAAGGATGTGACCGGCGTCTCGGCCTTGCAGGCGCTGTACGATTCCATTACCAATCGTTATGTCTTTAGGCTGGAAGTAGATGGGCAGGCGAAGGAGATGACGCGCGGGGAACTGATGGTGCACGTGCGCAGCCCCAGACCCGAGCTGCGGGAAGGGGCCTATCGGGAGCAGTTTAGGGTCTATGGGCAGGATGGGCCGATCCTGGGCCAGATGTATCAGACGCTGGTGCGCGATTGGCGCAACGAGAATATGGATCTGCGCAAGTTCCGCAGCCCCATCGCCGTGCGCAACCTGGCCAACGACATCCCCGATGATGTGGTGGACACCCTGTTGGATGTGGCGCAGGCCAGGGCGCCGCTTTTCCAGCGTTTCTTCGGCTTGAAGGCCCGCCTGCTGGGGGTGGAACGCCTGCGCCGTTACGATATCTACGCCCCCATCGCCGCCGCCGAAAAGAGCTACAGCTACGAACAGGCGGTGGACATGGTCTTGGATTCTTTCGCCCGCTTCGAGCCGCGCATTGCCCATCTGGCCGAGCGCGTCTTTAGCGAAGGTCATATCGACAGCGAGGTGCGCAAGGGCAAACGATCGGGCGCTTTTTGTTGGTCGGCCACGCCGCAACTGACGCCCTGGGTGCTGGCCAACTATCAGGGCCGGGCCAACGATGTCTCGACCCTGGCCCACGAGCTGGGCCATGCCATCCACGCCATGCTGGCCGGCCATCACAGCATCTTCACCTTTCATGCCTCGCTGCCCCTGGCCGAGACGGCCTCGACCTTTGGCGAGATGCTGTTGGTGGATCGCTTGTTGCGCGATGAGTCGGATGAGGCCGTGCGCCGAGACCTGCTCTTCCAACAGATCGACGACGCCTACGCCACCATCCAGCGCCAGTCGTTCTTCGCCCTATTCGAGCGCCAAGCCCACGAGATGGTGCAGGCCAACGCCGCCGTGGATGAGATTTCTGCCGCCTATCTGCAAACCCTGCGCGACCAATTTGGGGATGCCGTAGAGGTGGCAGACGAGTTCAGATGGGAGTGGGTGGCCATCCCGCACATTTTCCACAGCCCCTTCTATGTCTATGCCTATGCCTTCGGGCAGTTGCTGGTGCTGTCGCTCTATCGCCGCTACCAAGACGAAGGCGACGCCTTCAAGCCAAAGTATCTCGACATCCTCGCCGCCGGCGGCGCTGACGCGCCCGCCCGCATTCTGACCACGGCCGGCATCGACATCCACAGCCGGGAGTTCTGGCAGGGCGGCTTCGACATCATCGCCGAGCGCATCGGCCAGCTCGAACAGGCCACATTCTGACCGCCCCGAACCGGTTGGGGACACCGGAATGATCGCCGTTCGCCAGCTCACCTGCGCTCGCATCCCCACAGTGGTGGGTGAGTTCAGGTTGTGTCTCTATGCCAGTTCGTCCGACGACAAGGAGCATCTGGCGCTGGTGATGGGTGAGGTGGCCGGGCAGGGCGATGTGCTGGTGCGCGTCCATTCCGAGTGTTTTACGGGCGATGTGCTGGGATCACAGCGATGTGACTGCGGTCAACAATTACAGTACGCTATGCGGGCCATTGCCGCCAAGGGCAGGGGCGTCATCGTCTATTTGCGCCAGGAGGGGCGCGGGATCGGGCTGCTGAACAAACTGCGGGCCTACAACCTGCAAGACGATGGCTATGACACCGTCGATGCCAATCTCATCCTCGGCCACCAGGCCGACGAAAGGGATTACGCCGCCGCCGCCGCCATCCTCGCCGACCTGGGCGCGCGCTCGATCAGCTTGCTGACCAACAACCCGGCCAAGATCGAGCGGCTGCGCGAGTTGGGCATCGAGGTGGGTGAGCGTGTGGCCCTGCCCGTCACGGTCACACCACACAACGCCCGCTATTTACAGACTAAAGCCGCGCGCATGAACCATCAGATCGATTTCGACGAGATCGGCCTCTAGCAGGTTGTCGAAGAAGCCGCTTACAAGATTCTTGGGACACGGATCATGGCCGATTCACGCGAATTCTCAGCACACAGTCACTGTTCTAATCCGTGTTCTTTCGTGTTCAGATAACTTTTCCGACAGGCCTCTAGGCCCAAGTCACGGTGGGAACACAGGTTCGGCTGCTGGTGTGACGATGGACGATGGACGAAAGGGACTGATCGTCCATCGTCATTGTCGAAACGACCGCTCCCGAAGTGACTTCAGCATCATCTCCAATCCTTCGGCTGCGCTCGGGACAAGCCTCCAATCTCCAATCTCTAATCTCCACTCTCCGCCCACCCATGTTCGACGCCATCGATCTCCACTTCCAGGGCCAGCCCCAAGTCATTGCCAGCTATGTGGTGCGAGGGCCGGGCGGCGCGGCTTTGGTCGAGACCGGCCCTGGCTCGACCCTGCCGCAGCTCGAGGCCGGGCTGCAGCAGCTGGGGCTGAGTTGGGACGATATCACCGACCTGCTGCTGACGCACATCCATCTGGATCACGCCGGCGCCGCCGGATGGATTGCCCGCCGCTCAGGCGCACGCGTGCATGTCCATCACATCGGCGCGCCGCATCTGGCCGACCCCTCCCGGCTGCTGGCCTCGGCCCAGCGCATCTACGGCGACCTGATGGGGCCGCTGTGGGGCGAATTCCTGGCCGTTCCCGCCGAGCAGCTGCACGTCTTGCACGACAACGACGTGATCGAAGCCGCCGGCCGGCGCTTCATCGCCCTGGATACGCCCGGCCATGCCTATCACCATATGGCCTACCTGCTCGACGGTCTCTGTTTCAGCGGCGATGTGGCGGGCGTGTGTCTGCCGGGGTTCCGGCACATCCGCCTGCCCACGCCGCCGCCCGAATTCGACCTGCCGGCCTGGAAGGCCAGCCTGGCCCGGCTGCGGGAATTGCGCCCCGACCGGCTGCTGCTCACGCATTTCGGGCCAGTTGCGGCCGCGACGCAGGTTCATCTGCAAGGCGTGGAGGCGCGGCTGGACGAGGTGATGGCTTTCATCTACGGCCGCTGGCAGGCAGGCGCGGCCCTGGCCGAGATGGTGAGAGACTACGCTGACTGGGTGGCGCAGCAGGCCGCCGCCGAAGGCTGCGACCCGGCCACGGTACAACGCTACGAGGTGGTGGTGCCGTCGTTCATGGAGATTCCGGGGCTGGTGCGGTATTTTGGCAAGGCGGCGGGGCAGTCTTCAGCGCCGTCAGCAGCCCATCCCGGATCGGCAGCAAGGTGCTGATCCAGCCGCCATCCTGCGCCAGCAGCCGCGTCAGTTCCCGCACGCCCTCGGTGGCCGGACTGTGGTCGCTGGCGTCGAAGATGCGCCCGCTCCACAGCATATTATCCACGATCAGCAGGCCGCCAGGGCGTAGCTTGGCGGCGATGACGGGCAGCGAAGCAGGATAGGCCTGTTTGTCGATATCGTTGAAAATGAGGTCGAAGGGGCCGGGCGCCTGGCTGAGCGCCGCCACTGCCTCGCCCACATGATAGTGGATCAAGTCGCCATAACCGAGCGCGTCCAGATGCCCGCGCGCCTGCCGGGAAAGCGCCTCGTCCCAAACGACATGGTGGACGACGCCCTCGGCCTGCGCCCCAGCCACGTTCTCGTGCACGGCGCGGGCGAACCAGGCGGTGGAGTAGCCAAAGCCGGAGCCAAGCTCGAACACCCGGCGGGCGCCGATCATCCGCGCCAACTGGTAGCAGAGATAGCCGGCCGTAGGGCCGATGATGGGGAAATCAATGGCGCGGGCGTGCGCCTCCATCGCCATCAATTCGGCCGGGCGTGCGGGGACCAGGCTTTCGAGATAAGATTGAACTTGGGCGGATTGTTGTGCGAAGGACATGTGGATTGCGGATTGTGAATTGCGGATTGCGAATTGCGCCTCACGTTCCACCCTTCACTCCTCACGCCCCGCATCCTGTTCGCGGAACTGCGTGTTATACAGCCGGGCATAGAGGCCATCGCCGGCCAGTAATTCGGCGTGAGTGCCTTGTTCGACCAGTCGGCCGCCGTCGATGACGAGGATGACATCGGCGGCGAGGATGGTGGAGAGGCGATGGGCGATGACGATGCTGGTGCGTTGATGCATCAACGGCTCCAGCGCCTCCTGGATCAGCCGCTCGGACTCGGAATCGAGCGAGGAGGTGGCCTCATCCAGCACCAAGATGCGCGGGTCCTTGAGGATGACGCGGGCAATGGCGATGCGCTGCTTCTCGCCGCCCGAAAAGCGATAGCCGCGCTCGCCAACGATGGTATCGTAGCCATCGGGCAGCGAGGCGATGAGCGAGTGGATGTTGGCGGCTTGGCAGGCGGCGGTCAATTCGTCGTCGCTGGCGTCGGGCCTGGCATAGCGCAGGTTGGCGCGCAGAGTATCGTGGAAGAGGAAGGTTTCTTGCGTCACCATGCCAATGGCGGCGGTGATCGACTCGCCCGTCGTCTGGCGCAGATCCTGGCCGTCGATGCGGATGGCGCCCAGAGTGGGGTCGTAGAGACGGGGGAGCAGATAGGTGATGGTCGTCTTGCCCGCGCCCGATGGCCCCACCAGCGCCGCCAACTGTCCCGGCCGAACGGTGAAACTGAGGTCATCCAGCGCCCAGCGCCGGTCGGTGATGGGGCGAACCAGGCTGGCGCTCTCGCCGTCCTTCGAGGTCAGCGTCACCGCCTCGCCCTCGCCCAGATACGAGAACGAGACGTGATCGAACTCCACCTCGCCCCGCACCGATGGCAGCGGCCGGGCGTCGGGTGCATCGCTCACCTCCAACGGCAGGTCGAGGACTTCGAACACACGCTCAAACGAGACCAGCGAGGTCGCCAGATCGACACGCGCGCTGGCCAGGGCTGCCAGCGGGCCATACAACCGCGGCAAGTAGAGGGCAAAGGCAACGATGTCGCCGACCAGAAAACTGCCCTGGATGGTCATATAGCCGCCCGCCCAATAGACGGCCGCTGTGCCCATCGCCGCCACCAGCCCGACGATGACCATGAACGTCCGCCCAATGCGCGCCTGCTGGATGCCAAGATCGCGCACTGTGGCTGCCCGTTCGGCGAGTTTGCCCCCCTCGTCGACCCGTCGTCCAAACAGCTTGACCAACAAGGCCCCGCTCACGTTCAGCGTCTCCTGCATCAGCGAGGTCATCTCGGCGTTGGCTTTCATTTGTTGGCGGCTGATCACACGCAACCTTTGGCCAATGCGTTGGGCAGGGAGGATGAACAACGGCAGGACGAGCGATGCCAGCAGGGTCAATCGCCAATCCAGCCGCAGCATGACGGCCAGGATGATGAACAGACTGACGATGTTGGTAATGAAATCGATCAGAGTTCCTGTCACCGCCCGCTGCGCTCCCACCACATCATTGTTTAGCCGCGAGATCAGCTCACCCGACCGGGTGGTGGTGAAAAAACGCAGGCTCATCCGTTGCAGATGGTCGTAGAGGGCGCAGCGGAGGTCGAAGATGATGCCTTCGCCCACTTTGGCCGAGTATTGCCGCTGCCAGACATTGATCAGACCACCCAGAAGCGGGATGGCGATCAAGATCAGGGCCAGCACATTCAGCCGGGCCAGGTCTTTCTGGGGCAGGGCATTGTTGATCAGGTCGCGCACCACCAACGGCAGAAGGGCGTCCAAGAGGCTGGTGAGGAAGATCGCCGCCAGCACATAGAGCACCCAGCGCCAATAGGGCCGGGCATAGCCCCAGACGCGCCGGAGCAAGGAGGTACTAATCGTTGGGCGGGCGCTTTCGTCGCGGACGAAGCCCCACCAGCCGCCGCCGTGGAACATGGTGTAAATGGTTAGAAATGAGTAAGAGCGCTGACTTATTGCGGGAGAAAGAGTCTCTCTTCGGTCGGGCAACCTGCTTCAGCAGGTTTTGGATGCCAGACCGTGAATTCATTCACGGGGCCTTTCGGTCGGGCAACCTGCTTCAGCAGGTTTTGGATGCCAGACCGTGAATTCATTC